>DASPKT010000387.1:0-11154 GCA_035627915.1 Azospirillaceae bacterium | reverse complement strand
GACCATCGTTCATTTAACAATTGCCGAGGCGCCCCGCTTGCGCCATGATGCCGGAAATTGCGGGGGGAGGGGAGATGCTCGCGCTGACCATCAACGGCGTCCAGCACCAGCTCGAGGTGGAGGCGGACATGCCCCTCCTCTGGGTGCTGCGCGACGTGCTGAACATGACCGGCACCAAATACGGCTGCGGCGTCGCCGCCTGCGGCGCCTGCACGGTGCTGGTGGACGGGCGGGCGGAGCGGTCCTGCTCCCTGCCGGTGGGGTCCGTGACCGGCCCCGTCACCACCATCGAGGGGCTGTCGCCCGACCGCTCCCACCCGGTGCAGCAGGCCTGGCTGGCGGAGCAGGTGCCGCAGTGCGGCTACTGCCAGTCCGGCATGATCATGGCCGTCGCGGCGCTGCTGAAGGAGACGCCGGCGCCGACGGACGAGCAGATCGACGCCGCCATCTCCAACATCTGCCGCTGCGGCACCTACGGCCGCGTGCGCCAGGCGATCCACAAGGCGGCGGAGGTGCGGTCATGAGCGGGAAGGACACGGGCGGCCTGCCCATGCTGGGCCGGCGGCAGTTCCTGGTCGGCGCCGGCGCCGCCGGCCTGCTGGTGGGCTTCGCCATCGCCCCGCGCGCCCGCGCCCAGGTGCCGGAGCCCGACGCCGGGTCGGCGCGCATGAACGCCTGGGTGCTGGTGGCCCCCGACGGGACGGTCACGCTCCAGTGCGGCCGGTCGGAGATGGGGCAGGGCGTCTTCACCGGCCTCGCCACCCTGGTCGCGGAGGAGCTGGGCTGCGCCTGGTCCAGCCTGCGGGTGGAGACCGGGCCGCCCGATGCCGCCTTCAAGAACGTCGCCGGCGGCAAGAACCTGCTGGCGCCCTCCCACCTGACGCCGGAGCCGGGCGGCGGCTTCGCCGACTGGCTGCTGACCGGCATCGCCACCCTGGCGACCGAGCAGTTCACCGGCGGCTCCAAGTCCATCCCCGACGCCTTCGTCCGCGCCCGCGAGGCCGGCGCCGTGGCGCGCGAGATGCTGGTGACGGCGGCGGCCCGCAACTGGGGCGTGGCCCCCGCGGAATGCACGGTCGCCGAGGGCGCCGTCGTCCACGCCGCCTCCGGCCGCAGCGCCGGCTTCGGCGAGCTGGCGGCCGCCGCCGCCCGGGTGGAGCCGCCGTCGGAGGTGACGCTGAAGCCGCGCGGCGAGTGGAAGCTGATCGGCACCTCGCCGGCGCGCCTCGACCTGCCGGCCAAGGTGGACGGCTCCGCCCGCTTCGCCAGCGACGTGCGCCGGCCGGGCATGCTGTTCGCCGCCGTCGCCAACTGCCCGGTGCCGGGCGGCGCGCTGAAGTCCTTCGACGCAGCACCCGTGCGGGCGATGCCGGGGGTGAAGGCGGTCAGGGCGGTGCCGGGCGGCGTCGCCGTCGTCGCCGACAACGGCTGGCGCGCCCGCCAGGGGCTGGCGGCGCTGGCCGTGCAATGGGACGACGGGCCCAACGCCGCGCTGGATACCGCGCTGGTGGAAGCGACGCTCGCCAAGGCGCTGGACGGGGAGCTCGACACCGCGTTCGAGGCCGGCGACGGCGCGTCCGCCCTGGCGGGGGCCGCGCGCCCCCTCTCGGCGGAGTACCGGCTGCCCTACCTCGCGCACGCCACCATGGAGCCGATGACCTGCACCGCGGAGGTGACGGAGCAGGGCGTGCAGGTCTGGGCGCCGACCCAGGCGCAGACCCGCGCCGTCGCCGCGGCGGCCGACGCCGCCGGCGTCTCGAAGTCCGACGTGACGCTGCACACCACCCTGCTGGGCGGCGGCTTCGGCCGGCGCGGCGAGGTGGACTTCATCCAGCAGGCGGTGACCCTCGCCAAGGAGGTCGGCGCGCCCGTCCAGGTGAACTGGTCGCGCGAGGAGGACATGCGGCACGACTTCTACCGCCCGGCCGCCGTCGTCCGCATGGACGCGGCGCTGGACGGGGCGGGGCTGCCGTCGGCCTGGCGCCAGCGGCTGGCCAGCCAGTCGATCATGGCGCGGGTCTTCCCGCCCTCCACCCTGATGGGCCCGGACCCCACCATGATCGAGGGGGCGGCGCACCTGCCCTATGCCGTGCCGCACCAGTCGGTGGAGGTGGCGGCGGTGGACCTGGCCGTGCCGGTCGGCCCCTGGCGCTCGGTCGGCCACTCGCTGAACGCCTTCTCGACCGAGTGCTTCCTGGACGAGATGGCGGCCGCCGGCGGGCACGACCCGCTGGAACTGCGCCGCACCCTGCTGAAGGACCATCCGCGCCTGCGCGCCGTGCTGGACCTCGCCGCGGAGAAGGCGGGCTGGGGCACGGCCCTGGAGCCGGGGCGCGGCCGCGGCCTCGCCTTCCACGTCAGCTTCGGCGCCGTCGTCGCCCAGGTGGCGGAGGTCACGGCGGGGGCGGACGGCAGGCTGAGCGTGGACCGGGTGGTGGCGGCGGTGGACTGCGGCACCGTGGTCAACCCCTCCATCGTCGAGGCGCAGGTGCAGGGCTCCATCGTCTATGCCCTCAGCGCGGCGCTCTTCGGCCGTATCACCTGGGACAAGGGCCGCGTGGTCCAGGGCAACTTCCCCGACTATGAGGCGGTGCGGCTGGCGCAGATGCCGAAGGTCGAGGTGCACGTCGTGCCCAGCGAGGCGCTGCCCGCCGGCATCGGCGAGCCCGCGGTGCCGCCGCTGGCGCCCGCCGTGGTGAACGCCGTGTTCGCCGCGACCGGCAGGCGCGTACGCGCGCTGCCGCTGGCGGAGCAGGGCTTCACGGTGGCGTGACGGCGGGGCAGGGGGTGGGGCGGCGCCTCACCCCTTCTCCTCACTCCTTCTTCGGCCCGTCCTTCGCCGCCATCCTCTCGTTGCGCAGGCGGATGGCGAGCTGGCGCGCTTGCTCGCGGATGCGCAGGGCGGCGGCGCCGATCTCCTTGCGCCGGTCGGCCGGGCCCTGGCGGAAGGCGCCGTAATGGATGTCCATGATGGTGCGGGCGTCCGTCTGGATCGCCTTGAAGGCCTTGGCGGCGTCGGCGTCCTTGGGCCGCTCCTGCGCCCAGGTGCGGCAGACCTCCGCCAGGTGCGGGATCTCGTGGTAGCGGACATAGCCGACGATGCCGCAGGCCCGCACCAGCCGGTCCACCACCGTGCGGTCGGTGGCCGACAGCGGCGTCGCCTGCTGCCCCGACGCCGGACCGGCCAGCAGCAGCGCCAGGACGGCGAAGGGAAGCCGGCCCCTCACGGCTCCACCAGGCCGGCGTGCACCGCCAGCGCCACCAGCCGCGCCTTGTTGGGCGCGCCCAGCTTGGCGGCGGCGTTGGTCAGGTGGAACTCCACCGTGCGGGCGGCGACGCCCAGCAGCAGGGCGGTGTCCTCCACCGTCTTGCCGCGCGCCGCCCATTCCACCGCCGCCACCTCGCGCGGGGTGAGGCGGGGAGCGCCGGGCGCCGTCGCCACCGGTTCGAACAGCTTAAGGACCCCGCCATCCTCCAGCCGGCGCCCGCAGGCGGCCAGCACGGTGCCGTCCGGGCGGTGCCGGCGGTAGCGGTCGGTCAGCCGCGCCAGCCGGTCGGCCACCAGCCGGTCGCGCGGGGCCGAGCCGTGCTCGCCCCGGTCGATGTTGAAATGGACGAAGTCCAGGAACGGCGTGCCCTCCGCCGCCAAGCGGCGGGGATACTCGAACATGTCGAGGAACCGCCGGTTCCAGGCGACCAGGCGCAGTTCCCGGTCGAAGCGGGCGACCCCGAGGTCGAGGCGGTCGAGCGTGTCCTGCAGCATGTCCATCGGCGGCGCCCGGGCAATGAAGCGCTCCCATCCTAGCACGGTCCCCGCCCGCCGTCAGGCCGGCCGCTTCGCCGCCACCCTGGGCAGGAAGGCGTCCCAGCGCACCACGGCGCGCCGGTGCGTCCCCTCGCCGATCAACTCCACCCCGTCGTGCGCCGACACCCGCCAGGCCAGCCGCCGCCCCGCCGCCTCGGTGCAGGTCACGGTGACCGTGACGGTCAGGCCGGGCGGGGTGGGGGCGACGTGGGTCACGTCGATGGCGGTGCCGAGGCTGCCCTCCCCCTCCTCCAGGTAGGGGCGCAGCGCCTCCATGCAGGCCCACTCCATCAGCCCCACCATGTAGCCGGTGGCGAAGACCGGCGGCATGGCGGCGAAGTCGGGGGACTCGGGGTAGAGGCGGGGCACCGTCCGGCCTTCGGTCACGATGAAGCTCAGGCGGTGGACGTCGCCGGGGGCGGGGCTGCCGCGCATGGGGCCTTCCTGGCCTGTGGGGACGGGTTCCGGCGCAGTATCCCACCCGCCGGGCATCCCCGGCATCCTGCGGTTTTCCCCAGGCGGGACGGGCGCGGCGCGGGGGTGCGGCGACGGGCCCCGGCCGCGGCGAGAGGCGATGCTGGACATTTATCTAAAATCGTATTGTCTTGCGGATGGGACGGCATTCCGGGGCACCATGGGCGCGGCGCGGCAGCAGGGCGAGATCGAGGCGATCCGCAAGGAACTCCAGCTCCACCGCGCCTGGGCGGAGGGCAAGGGCGGCCGCCGCGCGGAGCTCCAGTTCCGCGACCTCTCCGGCCTGCCTCTGAAGGGCGTGAAGCTGGCCGACGCCAAGCTGTCCGGCGCCGACCTCTCCGGCGCCGACCTGGAGGGGGCGGACCTGTCGCGGGCCGACCTGTTCGGCGCCGACCTGGAAGGGGCGGACCTGTCGGGGGCCAACCTCTCCGGCGCCGACCTCCGCGGCGCCAACCTGCACCGGGCCGTCATGACCGACGTGGTGCTGCGCGGGGCCGACTTCCGCGCCGGCCGGCTGCTGGGCGGCGACGGCGCGCCTGTCTGCGACGGCACCGCGCGCCTGACCGAGGCGCGGCTGGAGCGCGCGGTGCTGTGCTCGGCCAAGCTGACGGGCTGCGACCTCTCCGGCGCCGACCTGATGGACGCCGACCTGTCGGGCGCCGACCTTTCCAAATGCGTGATGGTGGGCGTCGACCTGTCCGGCGCCAACCTGGACGGGGCCCAGATGGGCGGCACCGTCGTCGACACCTCGGCGCTCGCCCAGGCCCGGCACCTGTCGGAGGCGGCGCGCGCCCAGCTGGCGGAGCCGACGCTGCAGAAGCTGTCGGCCGAGGCGCTGGCCGCAGCGGTGGCGCAGCACGAGCGCTGGGTGGAGAGCGGCGGGGCCGCCGGCGCCCGCCTCGACCTCGACATGGCGGAGCTGCCGCCGGCCGACCTCTCGGGCCGCGTCCTGGCCGGGGCCCGGCTGCGGCGCTGCCGGGCGGCCGGGCTGCGCCTGCACGCGGCGCGCCTCGACATGGCGGACCTCGCCTATACCGACCTCAGGGGCGCCGACCTGGAGCGCGCCAGCCTGCGCGGGGCGACGCTGCGCCGGGCCGTGCTGGAGCGGGCGCAACTGGCGGGTGCCGTGCTGGAGGCGCAGCCGATGAGCGGCGGGCGCGACTGGCCCGCCAACCTGGAGGGCGCCGTCCTGCGCGGCGCCGACCTCACCAACGCGGTGCTGCTGGGCGCCATCCTGCGCCGCGCCGACCTGGTGGGGGCGATCACCACCGGCCTCAGCCTGAAAGGGGCCGACCTCACCGGCGCCCGCCGCACCGCGGAGGGGGAGACGATGGAGGCGCAGCGCCGCCGCCTGCGCCGCTTCACCCAGCCGGTGCTGGTGGTGGGCAGCCGCAAGGGCACGGCGCGCACGCGCGACTGGTCCTTCGGCGGGCTGGCCCTGGCCGTCTCCACCGACGGCTACGCGATGGGGGAGAAGGTGACGCTGCTGGTCGCCTGCCCCGCGGTGGGGGAGCCGGTGCCGGTCCAGGCCGTGGTGACCGCGCTGAACCCCGCCATCCCCTCGGTCTCGCTGCGGTTCGAACCGCTGACGGACGAGCTGAAGGCCCTGCTGAACCAGGTGGTGCCGGAGCACCTCAGGATGCGCTAGCCGGGTGCGTCAGGCCGTGGCCGCCCGCTCCATCTCCCGCTGGCGCAGCACGAAGCGCTGGACCTTGCCGGTCTGGGTCTTGGGCAGGGCGTCGGTGAACTCCACCGCCCGCGGGTACTTGTAGGGGGCGATCCGGGCCTTCACGAAGTCCTGGAGTTCCTTGACCAAAGCGGGGCCGGCGAGCGACGGGTCGCGCGGCACCACGAAGGCCTTCACCAGCATGCCGCGCTCGGCATCCGGTGCCCCCACCACGGCGCACTCCGCCACCTGGGGGTGGGCCAGCAGCGCCTGCTCCACCTCCGGACCGGCGATGTTGTAGCCGCCCGACACGATCATGTCGTCGGCCCGCGCCACGAACCAGTAGTAGCCGTCCTCGTCCCGGCGGTAGGTGTCGCCGGTCACGTTCCAGCCCTTCACCACGTATTTGGCCTGGCGCGGGTCGGCCAGGTAGCGGCAGCCGGTTGGCCCGCGCACGGCCAGGCGCCCGGTGCCCGGCCCTTCCACCGGCCGGTCCTCCTCGTCCAGCAGGCAGGCCTCGTAGCCCGGCACCGGCCGTCCGGTGGCGCCCGGCCGGATGTCGTCGCCGGCGGCGGAGATGAAGATGTGGATCATCTCGGTGGCGCCGATGCCGTCGACGATGCGGATGCCGGTCGCCTCGAACCAGGCGTCCGACGTCGCTTTCGGCAATGCCTCGCCGGCGGAGACGCAGGTGTGGACGGTGCCGAGGTCGCCCGGCTTCAGCTGACCCAGCACCGCCCGGTAGGCGGTGGGGGAGGTGAAGATGGTTGTGACCCCGTGGCGTTGCACCGCCTCGGCCACGCCGGCCGGCCCGGCGCCGCGGGGCAGCGCCGTGGCGCAGCCGAAGCGGAAGGGGAAGGCCAGCAGCGCCCCCAGCCCGAAGGTGAAGGCCAGCGGCGGGGTGCCGGTGAAGACGTCGCCTGGGCGCGGCTTCAGGATGTGGCGGGCGAAGGTGTCGCACATCGCCATGACGTCGCGGTGGAAGTGCACGCAGGCCTTGGGCTCCCCCGTGGTGCCCGAGGTGAAGGCCAGCAGGCACACGTCATCCTGGGACGTCTCAACCGCCCGGAACCTCTCGGGCTGCGCCGCCGCCAGCCGCTCCAGCTCCGTATCCGGGCCGCCGTAGCAGACGATGCGCGTCAGCTCCGGCGCCGCGGCGGCGCGCAGCTCGTCCACCAGGGCCGCCTCGCACAAGGCGGCGCCGATGCGGGCCTTGGCGATGATGGGGCGCAGCTCGGCGGCGCGCAGCAGCGGCATGGTGGCCACCACGACCATCCCCGCCTTCACGCACGCGAGCCAGCAGGCGAACATCCAGGGCGTGTTGGTGCCGCGCAGCAGCACCCGGTTGCCCGGCACCAGCCCCATCTCGCGGGTGAGCACGCTGGCGACGCGGTCCACCGTCCGGGAGAGATGCCGATAGGTCCAGGTCTCCTCCCCGCAGAACAGGGCGGGGCGGTCGCCGAACCCCTCCTCCAGCCGCCGGTCCAGCAGCTCCACCGCGCAGTTCAGCCGGTCGGGATAGCGCAGCTCCGGCAGGTCGAAGCGCAGCTCGGGCCAGGCGTCGGGCGGGGGCAGGTTGTCGCGGGTGAAGCTGTCGACATGCGCGGACGGCAGCAGTGCCATCGCCCCCTCCCCGGTCTGGTTCCTTGGCAAAAGCTTTAAGCTTGAAATACCCGCCGGTCAAGCCGGGCCCGGCTCATCCGGAAGAGGGGGGACATCAGCCCAGGCCGATCAGGGCGGCCAGCTTGGCGCGCAGTTCCGCCAGCAGGGCGGGCGGCAGGGTGCCGCCGGCGAAGCGCACCGGCCGCGCCAGCGTGTCGATGCTGCGGACGTGGCTGGTCAGCACCTCGCCCGCGACGGGAAGCCCGTCCGGCAGCACGACGCTGGTGCCGAAGGGGCGGACCCTGGACGTCACGGGGCAGACGATGGCGAAGCGGCTGGCGTCCCAGAACTCCGCGGGAGAGACGACGACGGCGGGGCGGCGGCCCGCCTGCTCCCGCCCGGTGCCGGGGTCGAAGTCGGTCCAGACGAGGTCGCCGGCCTGCGGCCGGTACGGCGACTCAGTCGACATTCTCGCGGCCCGCGTCGGGGCCCCAGTCGAAGGCATCCGCCATCGCCTCGGGCGTGACGCCGTCCAGCAGCTCCTCCAGCCGGAAGTGCGGCCGGTCCACCGCGATCACGATGCGGTCCTTCTCCGCGGTCAGCTCCACCCGCGCCCCTTCCGCCAAGCCCAGCCGGCCGGCGATCTCCTTGGGGATGCGCAGGCCCAGGCTGTTGCCCCAGCGCGCGATCTGCACCTGCATGGCGGCCTCCTTGCTCGCTCGGCGAAGCATAATGGATATCCTCCGGATATACAAACAATCGGGTCGCCAGCCCGGCGCGGCTGCGCTAGAAGCCGGGGCAGCAACGGGAGGAGGGGCGGATGGGGTTCCGGCATACGGAGACGGTGCGGTTCGGGCATGTGGACGGGGCGGGGATCGTCTTCCACCCGCGCTACTGCGAGTGGGTGAACAACACCATCGAGGCCTGGTTCTCCGACGGGATCGGCTACAGCTTCACCGACCTGCACCTGCGCGACGGCCACGCCATCCCGCTGCTGGAGAGCCACTACGCGTTCCGGAAGGCCAGCCGCCTGGGCGACGTGCTGACCTTCACCCTCACCGTCACCGAGATGAAGCGCGCCACCTTCGACGTGCGGATCGTCTGCACCGGGCCGGAGGGGGACGAGCGGATGAGCGCCGACATCCGCATGGTGCATGTCCGCCTCGAGCCGATGAAGTCGGCCGACATCCCGGACTGGCTCCGGGCGAAGATGGAGGCGTTCCGGGCAGCACCCCGGGACTGAGCCTGCCCCGATCGTTCGGGCGATGGCGGGGACCGGCGCCGCAACCATCTCAGGTGGATGCGGTGGGTGCTTCTCCTCCTCCTGGCGGTGGCGACGGCCGGCGTGCTCGCGGTGCGCGCCGGGACGCTTGAGGTGCCGCCGCATTGGAACCCCTGGACCCCGCCCGACCCGGCGCAGCCGCCGGGCACGCTGGTGCGCTTCCAGCTCATGCAGCTGGCGGACGACCATCCCGCCTGCATGGCGTGGCTGGAGAAGGCGGGGGTGCGGGCGACGCCGGTGCCCGACCGCGCCACCGGCGCCGGCTGCGGGCTGGAGGGTGCCGTCCGGCTGTCCGGCGCGCCGCTGGCCCGGCACGGCGCGGTGACCGCCTCCTGCCCGATGGCGGCGGCCTGGACGCTGTACGAGCGCTGGGTCCTGGACCCGGCGGCGCGGGAGCACCTGGGCGCCCCCGTTGCCTCCGTGCAGCATTTCGGCACCTACGCCTGCCGCAACGTCCGCCGCACCGCCGGCCAGAGCGGGGCGCGCAGCCAGCACGCCACCGCCAACGCGCTGGACCTCGCCGGCGTCACGCTGGCCGACGGCCGCCGCCTGTCGGTGAAGCGCGACTGGCAGGGCGAGGGGCCGGAGGCCCGCTTCTGGCGCGCCGCCGCCGAGGGGGCCTGCCGGCTGTTCAACGTGACGCTGACGCCCGACTACAACGCGCTCCACGCCGACCACCTGCACCTGGACATGGGGCCGTGGCGGGCGTGCCGGTGAGGGGGCGGGGACGGGTTGTAGCCGGTGCGGCTGTCGGGTGGTGCGTGCTTCGACAAGCTCAGCATGAGGGAGGGTAGTGCCAGGCCAAGCCTGGCAGGGGAGCATCTCTACGATCCTCAGCCTGAGCCTGTCGAAGGCCGCACTCCGCCGTCGCTGCCCGGCCTGCCCGGAGGGACCCCTCACCCTTCCCACGGCTTCGCCGCAGGCCCCTTCCCTCTCCCGCAGGGGGAGAGGGAGTGGACTGCGGCGCGCTGTCCTTTCGATCCCGGAACGGGATCAGACGTTGAAGCGGAAGTGGAAGATGTCGCCGTCCTTGACGAGGTATTCCTTGCCTTCCATGCGCATCTTGCCGGCGTCCTTGCAGCCCTGCTCGCCGCCCAGCGCCACGTAGCTGTCGTAGTCGATGGTCTCGGCCTTGATGAAGCCGCGCTCGAAGTCGGTGTGGATGACGCCGGCGGCCTCCGGGGCCTTGGCGCCGCGGCGCACGGTCCAGGCGCGCGCCTCCTTGGGGCCGACGGTGAAGAAGGTCAGCAGGTTCAGCAGCCCGTAGCCGGCGCGGATCAGCCGGTTCAGGCCCGGCTCGTCCAGCCCCAGGGAGGACAGGTACTCGGCCTTGTCCTCTTCGGCCAGCTGCGACAGCTCGGCCTCGATGGCGGCGGAGATGACGACGGCGGCGGCACCCTGCGCCTTCGCCATCGCCTCGACCTTGGCGGAGAGCGCGTTGCCGGTGCCGGCGGACGCCTCCTCCACGTTGCAGACGTAGAGGACGGGCTTGGAGGTCAGCAGCTGCAGCTGCTTCCACCACACCTTCTCCTCCTCCGAGACCTCCACCGTGCGGGCGGGCTTGCCGTCGCGCAGGGCCACCAGGGCGCGCTCGATCAGCTCCACCTGGATCTTGCTGTCCTTGTCGCCGCCCTTGGCCTTCTTCTGCAGGGCCGGCAGGCGCCGCTCCAGGCTGTCCATGTCGGCCAGCATCAGCTCGGTCTCTACCGTCTCCGCGTCGCGGGTGGGCTCGATGGAGCCTTCCACGTGGGTGATGTCGGTGTCCTCGAAGCAGCGCAGCACGTGGACGATGGCGTCGACCTCGCGGATGTTGGCCAGGAACTGGTTGCCCAGCCCCTCGCCCTTGGAGGCGCCGCGCACCAGGCCGGCGATGTCCACGAACTCCAGCTGGGTCGGCACGATCTTCTGCGACTTGGCGATGGCGGCCAGCCTGTCCAGCCGCGGGTCGGGCACGCCGACGCGGCCGACGTTCGGCTCGATGGTGCAGAAGGGATAGTTCGCCGCCTCGGCCGCCGCCGTGCTGGTCAGCGCGTTGAACAGGGTCGACTTGCCGACGTTCGGCAGGCCCACGATGCCGCAGTTGAAACCCATGGGAATATGCTCGTCAGGTCCGGAGTTGGCCGCGTTTATCGGCCAACCCGGCCCGGATTGCAAACCGCCGTTGCGCAGGGCGGGGGTGCGGGGCCCAGGGAGAGAAGCCGCCCTTGCGCCTCAGCCGCCCGGCACCCAGCCCGGCGGCGCCAGCTCGAACTTGGCGAACTCGAACGCCGGCGCCACGGTGCAGCCGACCAGGGTCCAGCCGCCCAGGCTGCGGGCGGCCTGCCA
>DASPKT010000386.1:0-9725 GCA_035627915.1 Azospirillaceae bacterium | reverse complement strand
TAGCTGACGTAGCTGCCCTCGTCCGCGATGATGAGGGTGCGCTCGAACTGGCCGGTCTTCGACGCGTTGATGCGGAAGTAGGTCGACAGCTCCATCGGGCAGCGCACGCCCTTGGGGATGTAGACGAAGGACCCGTCGGTGAAAACGGCCGAGTTCAGCGTGGCGAAGTAGTTGTCGGAGTAGGGGACGACCGAGCCCAGGTACTGGCGCACCAGGTCGGCGTGCTCCTTGATCGCCTCGGAGATGGAGCAGAAGATGATGCCCTTCTCCTCCAGCTTCTTCTTGAAGGTGGTGGCGACGGAGACGCTGTCGAACACGGCGTCGACGGCGATGGCCGGCATCTCGCCGGCACCCTCGACGCCGGCCAGGATCGCCTGCTCCTTCAGCGGGATGCCCAGCTTCTCGTAGGTCTTCAGCAGCTCCGGGTCGACCTCGTCCAGGCTCTTCGGCCCGGCCTTGACCTTCGGCGCGGCGTAGTAGTGGGCGTCCTGGTAGTCGATGGGCGGATACTTCAGCATCCCCCAGCTCGGCTCCTCCATGGTCAGCCAGTGGCGGAACGCCTTCAGGCGCCACTCCAGCAGCCACTCCGGCTCGCCCTTCTTGGCCGAGATGAAGCGCACGATGTCCTCGTTGAGGCCCTTGGGCGCCAGCTCGGACTCGATGTCGGTGAAGAAGCCGTACTTGTACTTCTGCTCGGTGACGGCGCGGACCTGCTCGACGGTCTGTTCAGTCGCTGCCATTTCTGTCCCTCTTCCCAATCCCGTCGTTCAGCCGGCCAGCCGCGCGTCGCCCGCCCGGGGCGGCGGCGGGAAGGACGGCTCGGCCATGTCGGCCAGGGTGACCCCTTCCAGGGCCCGGCGCACGGCCTGGTTGACCTTGTCCCAGTTGCCCCGGCGGGGGCACAGGCTCTCCACCCCGCAGGCGCCCTCGGCCCCGTCCACGCAGTCGGTCAGCGCGATGGGGCCGTCGATGGCCTGGATGACGGCGGCGACCGTGATCTCCCGCGGCGCGCGCGCCAGGCTGTAGCCGCCGGCGGCCCCCCGGTGCGACGCCAGCAGCCCCTCCTTCGCCAGGAGCTTCAGGAGCTTGGAGACGGTCGGTGCGGGCAGGCCCGTGCGGTCCGCCAGCGAGGCCGCGGTGTGCATGGCCGAATCGCTGCGCATCATCGTGGTCATCACCACGACGGCGTAGTCGGTCAGCTTGCTCAGCCTGATCATGGGGTCCAATCCGTACCAATCTGGTACGCTTTATTTGGCCCCTGGGGCGCCGGTGTCAAGCGGCAAGCCGGCCCCAGCCATGCTTGCGCGAAGGGGGAGGGGTGCGCACAAAAGAAGGCCCCCGCCCTCGGGTGAGGACGGGGGCCGCCGGTTGCCGCCGATGAAGGGGCGTCAGCTGCTGCGGGTGGTGCCGCCGGTCGTGCCGCCGGTGGAGCCCGCGGTGCCGCTCAGGCCGGAAGAGGCGGTGGAGCCGCCGATCCCGCCGGTGGTGCCCGTCGTGCCGCCGGTGGTCGAGCCCAGGCCGCCCGTCGTGGAGCCCATGCCCCCCGTGGTGGAGCCCATGCCCGAGCCGCTCATGCCGGAGCCGCCCTTGGTGGCACCCATGCCGCCGCCCATGGAGCCGCTACCCATGGTGCCGCCGCCCATGGAACCGCTGGTCGAACCGCCTTGGGAGCCCGTCAGGCCCTCGCGGTCGGCGCTGTCGCGGGCGGTGTCGCGGGCCGCCTCGACGCCGGCCATCGCCGCCTCGCGGGCGACGCCGGTGACGCGGTTGACCGTCTCGCCGCCGCGCTGGCGGGCCTGCTCGATCATCTGGTCGCGGTACTGGCCCAGCCACTCGTCCTCGGCCTCGGTGGACGGCAGGCTGGCGCCGATGGCCGCACCCAGCGCCACCGCCATCAGGCCGGACGCCATCGGGTGCTCGTCCACCATGCTCCACAGGCTGCGGCCGGTGCCCTGCACGCGGCTGGTGAAGCCGCTCATGTAGCCGCCGCGGCCGGATCCACCGTAGTCGCCGCCGTAGTCGCCGGCATAGTCCCCGCCGTCGGCGAAGGCGTCGCCGCCATAGACGGCGCGGTCGCGCCGCGCGTCATAGTCGGCGATGCGGTCGTAGCCCTCGGCGGTGGCGTCCTGGTCGTCGTCGTGGCCGCCGGAGAAGCGGTCGCGCACCGACCCGGCGGCGCCGGACACGCTCTCGCGCACCGAGCCGTAGCCGTCGCGGACCCGCTCGCGCAGGCCGGAGGTACGGCGGTCGGCCCAGTCGCGGGCCTGGCCGTAGGACTCGGTCTTGCGGGCGCCGGCCAGCAGCAGCCAGCCCACGCCGAGGCCGATCAGGGCCAGCGGGATCGGGTTCTCGCGCACGGTCCGGCCCATGGCGAAGCCCTGGTCGTGCCGCGCCTCGACGTAGTCCGTCTCGGAGTAGTTGCCGTAGGCGTAATCGTCACCGCCGCGGGTGCCGTAGCGGTCGTCGCGGTCGACGTCCATGCCGCCGCTGCCGCCCTGGGAGTAGCTGCCGTAGGTCATGTGCCTCACCTTCGTCCGGGGTTGTTAGCGGCCGTCAACCTGGGCCTTCGCCCAGCGGCCATCGTCCTTCAGGGATTCCAGCGTGCGCCGGGGTGTCAGGTTCCTGGCCGACAGCTTCCGCGTTCCCGCCTTCATCAGCACGTAGCCGACGATGGCGACGACGGCGCCGACGATCAGCATGGCGAGCCAGGTCGGCATCACCAGGTCGAGCAGCAGCGCCAGCGCCGCCAGCAGGAACAGCACGCCGGCGAAGGCCACGGCCCCGCCGGCGGCGAGGCTGGCGGCACCCCGCCCGGCCTCGCTTGCCTTCTCGGAGAGTTCAGCCTTCGCCAGTTCCACCTCCTTGCGAACGAGGGAGGATGTCTCGCTCGCAAGGTCGGTGAAGAGGGCGGTCAGGGGCCGTTCGTCGCGCTGGGGGGGCACGGGATCGGCCGGACCCTCCATGGTCATGACTTCCCTCCCGGGCGGGTGGTGGAACCGGAGGTCGAGCCGGAGCGGGTGTCGCCCTCGCTCTTGGAACCGCCGGCGGCGCTCTCGGACTTGGACCCGCCGGCCGTGGTGCCGCCCACCCCGTGGGTGCCCAGCGCCCGGTCGGAGATGGTGGAGCCGCCCAGCGTCGAGCCGGAGCCCGTGGTGCCGCCCATTCCGGTGGTGCCCGTGCTGCCGGACGCCGTGCCGGAGGAACCGGTCGCGGTGCCGCCGCCCGAGGTGGAGGTGCCGCCGCTGGTGGCGTTGGTGCCGCCGATGTTGCTGCCGCCCGGGGTCTTCGACCCGGTGGTGCCGGCGGCCGACGTGCCGATGCCCGAGCCGGTGCCGGCGCTGCCGGAGCCGCCGGTGGTGGAGGTCTGGGACGTTCCGGTGACGGTGCCGCCGGCGCCGCCGCCCATGCCGGCCTTGCCCGCACCCATGCCGACGCCGGTGGAGCCCGGCGTGCCGGCGCTGCCGCTGCCGGTGTCGCCCAGGCCGCCGGCCCCGCCGCCGCCGGTCGTGCCGAGGCCGCCCGCGCCGGCACCCATCGGGCTCATGCCCGCGCCGGTGTTGGTGGTGCCGGCGGAGAAGCCCATGCCGCCGCCGCCGGCGATCCCGGCGCCGGTCGTGGCGCCCAGGGGCGAGCTGCGGCCGGAGAGGCTGTCGGCGTTGCTGTCGGTGCGCGAGGACTGGGTGTGCATGCGCCGCGTCGTCTCGTCCATGCCGCCGGACGCGCCGCCCATGCCGCCGGCCCCGTACCCGCTGGAGCCGTAGCCGCCGGACCCGGAGCCGCCGGACATCCGGCCGCCGCCGCCCATGCTGCCGCCCATTCCGCCGCCCATGCGGGAGCGGCCGCGGGTGCTGGCGAAGCCGCCGGTGCTGCCGTCGTCGCCGTAGCCGCTGTAGCTGCCGCCGTAGCCGCCGTACGCCATGCGCTCGCGCCGGTCGCTGGAGGCCTTCAGGAAGCGGCCCAGCGCCAAGCCGGCCAGCAGGGCGCCGCCCATGAACAGCTCGGGCTGGCGGCGGGCGAAGCGCTCCACCTGGTCCAGCACGTCGTCCATGGTCCGCTCGCGCAGCGAGCCCGCGAAGTCGTCCACCCGGTCGGCCGCCTGGTGGATGTAGCGGGCCGGCGCCGACTGGTTGCGCTCCTCCAGCTGGTCCGCCGCCTGGCGCAGCGCCTCGGCGACGCCGCCGACGGTCTCGGCGGCGCGGTGCTGCTGCTGCTCGAAGACGTTGCGGACCTGCTCCTTGGCGGCCCCGGCGAGGCGGTTGCCGTACTCCTGGGCCTGGGACTTGATCTCATCCGCGGTGCCGGAAATGCCGGTCCCGGAAACGCCGGTCCCGGAAACGCCGGCCCCGGAAACGCCGGTCGACGAACCCGTCCGGTCCGTGCCGCCCGTGCCTGATTCCGGGGACCCGCCCTGCGGCGTCGAGCCGGTGGTATCGCCAATCGCCATCTGTTGGGCCTCCTGCAGTCCGTTTGCCAAACCGTTTCGGGGGTCCCGCCGCCCAGGCGGAATGCCGGGGCAGGCAAGGTCACCGCTTCAACAGATCGGGGTGGCCTTCGTTCCGGCCGCAACGAACTTTCGCGCGCGCCGGTGGCCCTGCCGCCCGGGCGCGCCCCGGTTGCGGCGCCGGTCCCCGGCTCGACCGCCGATCCAGGGTTGCGGCGGGTTCCCCGGCGAGCCATGAGCCCAGCGGGTAGCCGGTCCCGCCAACCATTCCGGCAACGCGGTTGACGCGGGCGGCCTGCCGGTGCCAAGTTATCGATCAGGGACACGGGCCCACCAGCCCTATCCTTGAAGTGACCGACCGACCCGCAGGGGCGGCCGGTTTAGCGGCCAGATATATCGCGGCAAAGCTGCTGCCCCATGCGGGCCATCGAAGCTTGTGCCCATCCGGCTGAACGACGGCGGGAGCGTCCTGTACGCTACCCGCCGTCTTCTTTTCAGCCAGGAACGTGATCCGGAATATTTGGGAGTATTTGGATATGGGGCGACCATCCCCATCTCTCCGCACGGCCGCGCCGGTGGATGGCCCCGAGGATTGCCACGACCTTGCCACGGTCGCGCCAAGCCCTGGTCGCATTCCCGTGGCGCACTTCAGGATGAGCCTAGCCATTCCGCGCGGAGGAGGCCCGGAAAGCGGTCAGCAAAGAAGGGGTAGGGGCGGTTTTCTTAACCTCCGATTCACCAAGAACGCCAATTTTGGCCTCATAAAGTCTGCGGCGGAACCCTCCCTGTCACGGGATGCGGAAGGGACGCCCGGGCGGTCGAAATCCAAGGGCGGGACGTCGTCGGGAAAAGGGGATCACCGGTGAGCGGCACGGCATTCTTCAGCAGGATCGGAGACGGCGCGGTGGACCTGCGCGGCCTCGTCTCCCAGGGTGCGGACGGTCTGCTGACCTGCGCCGTCGCCCTGATCGCGGCGGGCGGCCTGCTGGTCAGCTGCGCGGAACCGGGGCCGGCGCCCTCGCCGGACGTGAACGCTCCCCGGATGGCGGCCGGGTCCGCCGGCGCCACCCAGGTGGCCGCCGCGGCGCCCAGGCCGGTGCCGCCGGTGCCCAGGCCCAAGCCGAAGCCCCCCGTCGCCGTCCCGGCGGCCCCGTCGGTCCAGCCGGCCGCCGTCGCGACCCTGGCGCCGCCGCCGGTCCCGGTGCCCGACTTCGATCCCAACCGCCTCGTCGGCCTTACCGAGCAGGAGACGCTGCGCCTACTGGGGCAGCCTGCCTGGACCGAGGAGAACCCTCCGGCCAAGACCTGGCGCTACTCAAGCCGCGGGTGCGTGCTGCGCGTTTTCTTCTTCATGGAGATGACGTCACGCGACTTCCGTTCCCTCTCCTACGAACTAACGAGCACGGACAATGAGCAGCATGTCGATCAGCAATGCCTCTCCCAGTTCCTCGCCCAAGCAGCAGGGGAGCGCTGAGCGCGTCGCGCCCTTCCTGGCCCGCGTCGCCCTGGTGGACGACGACGACCTGTTCCGGGAGTCGCTGGGGATGAACCTGAGCGACGAGGGGTTCGAGGTGGTGCCGTTCGACCGCGGCCACACGGCGCTGGACTATTTCGCCGGCGGCGGCACCGCCGACCTGATCCTGCTGGACTGGCGCATGCCGCGCATGGACGGGATCGAGACGCTGCGCCAGCTGCGCGCCCGCAACATCGACATCCCCGTGATCTTCCTGACCGTGCTGTCGGACCAGATTTACGAGGAGACGGCGCTGACCGGCGGCGCGGTCGATTTCGTGGAGAAGTCGCGCTCCCTGCCGATCCTGCTGCGCCGCATGCAGCTGATCATCCAGGGCCGCAAGCCCACGACGGAGGAGGCGCCCTGCGCGCCCGCCCCGGCGCCGGCCGGCAACGCCTACCGCCGCGGCCCGCTGGAGCTGCGCCTGGACGTCAGCCGCGCCTTCTGGAACGACACCCGCATCGAGCTGACGCTGACCGAGTTCAACATCGTCAAGCTGATGGCGACCCGCGCCGGCGAGGACGTGTCCTACCGCGACATCTACGACCTGGTGCACGGCAAGGACTTCGTGGCCGGCTACGGCCCGGCCGGCTACCGCGCCAACGTCCGCGCCTTCATCAAGCGCATCCGGCACAAGTTCCGCGCCGTCGACGGAAACTTCGACGAGATCGAGAACTACCCGGGCTTCGGCTACCGCTGGTCCGACCGGTTCGAGGCCGAGATGATCGGCGGGCCGAAGGAGAAGCAGTGACCTCAACCGGCCCGGCGATGGCAGGAGGCGGGTTGAAGACGGGGGGCATGCGGGCGGGGCGCTGGCTGACGCGCTCGCTCGCCAGCCGGCTGGTGCTGGTCCTCCTCGTCTTCATCGCCGTGCCGCTGCTGATCTACGAGCAGTTCAAGGACGCCGACCACGACAAGCAGGCCCTGCTGCTGCGCAGCGCGCAGCAGCAGGGGCAGCTGGTGGCGCGCGCGCTCGCCCCCGTGCTGGCGACGGCGAACGGCTCGGTGCTGCCCAGCATGGGCGAGCAGCTGGCCCGCTTCGCCGACGACCACACCCGCATCCGCCTGCTGCTGCGCCCCAACGCGGTCCCGGCCCAGGGCGTCCACACCGCCGCCGGGCATCCGCCGGGGGCGGGGCATGCGCCGGGCGCCACGCCCGGCGGCGGGCAAGGCTTCTTCTACGTCGCCTCCGCCCCGGCGGTGCCCAGCGCCATGCTGGACCTGGAGCGCCAGCATTTGCTGGACCAGGGCGTGCTGATGCGGCTGGCGGCGTCGTGCGAGGGCGACCAGCCGCTGGCCATCCCGGTGCCGACCTCCACCGGCGGGCTGGAGCTGCTGACCTCCATCACCCCCATCAACACCCCCTTCGGCTGCTGGGCCGTGGTCACCAGCCACGCCGCGGAGGGGTACCTGGGCGCCACCGCCGGCCGGCCCTACTGGAAGTCGCCGGAGGTGCAGGCGGCCGCCCTCATCTACGTCGCGATGGCGGCGCTGGTGCTGGTGCTGTTCCTGGAGATCTGGCGCAACCTGCGGCGCTTCGGCGACCTCGCCCGCGACATCGTCACCCACCGCGGCCCGGCCGGCAGCTTCGCCCAGCAGAACACGGTGCCGGAACTCTCCTACGTGGCGGAGGACTTCGACCGGCTGGTGGCGACGCTGCACAGCTCCGCCACCAACCTGCGCCGGGCGGCGGAAGACAACGCGCACGCCTTCAAGACGCCGATCGCCGTCATCCGCCAGGCGGTGGAACCGCTGAAGCGCCTGATCCCGCCGGACGAGCTGCGCGGCCGGCGCGCCATCGACATGATCGAGGGCTCGGTGGAGCGGCTGGACGGGCTGGTCAGCTTCGCCCGCCGCATGGACGAGACCACCGCCGACCTGCTGGAGCCGCCGCGCCAGCGCATCGACCTGTCGGCCCTGCTGGAGCGGGTGCTGCAAGGCTACCAGCCGCTGCTGGCCGAGCGCGACCTCGACCTGGCGACCCGGATCGAGCCGGGCGTCGTCGTCCGCGCCGGCGAGGACCTGCTGGAGACGGTGATCGAGAACATCGTCGACAACGCCATCAGCTTCTCGCCCCGCAACGCGGCGCTAGGGGTAACCCTGCTGCGCAACCAGGCGCAGGTGGAGCTCACGGTGGAGGATGAGGGCCCGGGCGTGGATCCCCCGAGCCTGGAGCGCATCTTCGAACGTTACTTCTCGCAACGGCCGGCGCAGCTGCCGGCACCCGGCCGCGGGGCCGACCGCTCCGGCCCGGACGGCATGCCGCACTACGGCATCGGCCTCTGGATCGTCCGCCGCAACGTCGAGGCGGTGGGCGGCCGGGTGGAGGCGGCGAACCGCTCGCGCGGGGGGCTGGCCGTGCGCATCACCCTGCCGGCGGCGGGGTGAGGCCGCAGGGGCGCTTCGGCGGGCGAACCCTTTGAGGACAAAGGGTCTGTGACGCTTTCGGGCGGGGTGTGCCCAGGTTTGACACAACCCGTCCGCGCAGGGGAATGCGAGAGTGGGGTGCGGGTTCCGTCCCGCAGCGGAGAAGGGACAGCATGGGGACCAGGCAGCCTTCCCAGGTCTTCCGATCCGGCCGGCGGCCGGGACTTCCGCTCGTGCCGCGCCTCGCGGTCGAGGGGCCCCTGGTCCGCACCCTGACGCTGCTGCGCGCCACCGGCGTCTCCATCAGCATGGCCCGCGTCTGCATGGGCGAGCTGCCGCCGGCGGAAGCCGCCGAGGTGCTGGTGGGGGCGCTGGGCGGCGACATCCTGTGCGAGCGGCTGCCGGACGGCAGCTGGGCGCTGCTCCTCATCGACGTGCCGGGGGCCGAGCCGGTGGACGCCGCCGGGCTGCGCGAGGCGGTTCAGGCCGAGCTCTGCCGCCGCGTCGGCGCCGGCACGGTGGAGGTGCGCCTCGCCTGCGTCCACCACAGCGGCGCCGAGATCGCGGAGCCGCAGGAGCTGGTGGCCGAGCTGCTGCACCTCGACACGCTGGACGAGGGCTGAGCCCGGGCAGGGAAGGGGAGCAGGGAAGGGGACGCCGGGCCGCGGGTGCGGCCGGCGTCCGTCACGGCATCGGCTAGGCAGCCGGCCGGTAGGTCGAATAGATCTTCTTCACGTCGTTCCGGCTTTCCCAGGAACAGCCGCCGCCCATCTCCAGCAGCACCACGTCCCCGGCGGAGAAGCGGCCCTCGCGGCCGGCGGCGTCAACGAAGGTGACGGAGCCCTCCAGCAGCCGCATCAACTCGTAGTGGCGGAACTCCATCAGCCGGCGGTGGTAGGGGGTGGAGGCCCAGGTGCCGCAGACGAACTCGCCGCTCCTCGACCGGTAGTCCGAGTGGTTGCGGCACTGCGGCGTCGGGCCCAGCAGCAGCTCGGCCAGCGGCGGGTTGGACGGGGCCAGCGGGGCGTCGGTGTCGATCCGCACCGGCACTTCCGCCCCAGCCCCGCCGCCGCCCTCGCAGCGCATGACGATCAGCTCGGCGCCGTCGGCGCTGCGCCAGGCGAGCGGCCGGCCGCGCAGGACCACGGCGGCCTCGCCGGCCTCCAGCCGGATCTCGGTGCCGGACTGCTCGAAGCGCACGCCGCCGCGCAGGACCAGGACGAACTCGTCCCCCGGCAGGGTGGCGTGGCCGGCGTCGCCGGCGGGCAGGCGCACCGCCTCCACCGTCACCGGCCCCTCCGGCAGGGGCAGCCGCCGGCGCGCCGCCAGATAGGTGCCCTCGCCGCCGGGCCCGGCCGCCGCCGGCCACCCGGCCATCGTCCCGAGCACGTCGACGAAGCCGAG
>DASPKT010000385.1:0-8543 GCA_035627915.1 Azospirillaceae bacterium | reverse complement strand
CGACGCCGTGCTGGCCCGCGTGGACGAGGAGCGGTTCGGCGTCGGCGGCCCGCTGGTGCAGCTGCCGACCGAGGCGCTGGCACCGGCCGCGACCGAGGCGATGGCGCAGCTGGAGAGCCGGCTGACCCGCCAGGCGCGGCTGCGGGCGCTGTTCACCCTGCTGCCCCTGTCGGCCCCGGTCGACGACTTCTATGTCGCCAGCGGCTTCGGCAAGCGCCGCGACCCCTTCACCAAGCAGTGGGCCCTGCACGAGGGCATCGACCTCAACGCGCAGGTCGGCTCGCCCGTGATGGCGACGGCCCCCGGCACCGTGGTCGAGGTCGGGTGGGAGGACGGCTACGGCCGCAACGTGCTGGTCGACCACGGCTTCGGCATCCGCACCCGCTATGCCCACCTGGAGAAGGCCGTGGTGAAGCAGGGCGACACCCTCGGCCACGGCGACCAGGTCGGCACCCTCGGCAATTCGGGCCGCTCCAGCGGGCCGCACCTCCATTACGAGGTGCTGGTCGGCGGGCGTCCCGTCGATCCCCTCAGGTTCATGGAGAAGGCGCGCCATGTTTGCGAAGGTTAAGGACCGTCTCGACGCCGGCGTGCGCGCCGCCGTGGGCCCCGCCGGCACGGGCGCGCCCGACCGCCCCATGCCCTCCATCATCGGCGTCGACATGCGCGTGGCCGGCAACCTGGAGACGCCGGGCGAGGTGCATGTGGAGGGGCGCATCGACGGCGATGTGACCTGCTCCAAGCTCATCGTCGGCGCCACCGGCCACATCGCCGGGCACGTCTCCGCCGGCTCCGTCCGGGTGCACGGGCGGGTCGAGGGTTCGGTCTCGGCCGAGGAGGTATTCCTGCTGAGCGGGTCCTTCGTGTCAGGCGACATCATCCAGGGCACGCTGGAGATCGCCCCCGGCGCCCAGTTCGAGGGCGCCGTGCGCCGCCTGGGCACCGCCACGCCGAAGCCGGAGGCGAAGGCCGAACCCAAGGCCGAGACGAAGCCGGAGCCCGAGGCGGCCCAGGTTTCTCAGGAAGGCGAGCAGCGCTTCCGCATCGCCGCGGTGGAGCGGCCGGCCGAACCTGAGCCGGCCGAGGCGGAGGCGTCCGCCGGGGACGCGCCCGCGGAAGCGGCGGCGCCCGGGGAGAAGCCCGCCGCCGACGCCGGCAAGGGCATGCGCCACCAGCACGGTCGCCGGCGCGAGGAGGCGATGGCGGCGGCGGGGCGGTAGGCGGGCCGCCCCTCGCCCGGCGGCGGGACCCCTCACCCTCCCACGCCTCCGGCGCGGGTCCCTCCCTCTCCCTCAAGGGGAGAGGGGAATGTTCCGCCTTCCGGACGGGCTGAGAGCGTCGTTCCGCTTGCGGAATGAAGCCGGCGGCCCTACAGCCCCAGCACGTCCTTCATGCCGTAGAGGCCGGGCGGGCGGCCGGCGGCCCAGAGGGCGGCGCGGACGGCGCCGCGGGCGAAGACACCGCGGCTGCTTGCCTTGTGGGTCAGCTCCACCCGTTCCCCCTCGGCGGCGAAGATGACGGTGTGGTCGCCGACCACGTCGCCGCCGCGCAGCGTGGCGAAGCCGATGTGGCCGGGCACGCGGGCGCCGGTATGGCCGTCGCGCACCCGGTCGGACACGGCGCCGAGGTCCACCCCGCGCCCCTTCGCGGCGGCTTGGCCCAGCCCCAGGGCGGTGCCGGAGGGGGCGTCCACCTTTTGGCGGTGGTGCATCTCCACGATCTCGATGTCCCAGTCGTCGCCCAGGCGGCGCGCAACGTCCTCGACCAGGGCCAGCAGCAGGTTGACGCCCAGGCTCATGTTGGGGGCGTGGACGATGGGCGCCTTCGCCGCCGCCACCTCCAGCGCCCGGGTCTGGCCGGCGTCCAGCCCGGTCGTGCCGACCACCAGGGCGGTGCCGTGCGCCGCGGCCAGGGCCGCGTTTGCCACGCTGGCGACGGGGGAGGTGAAGTCGATCACGGCGTCGCAGTCGCGGAACAGCGCGCCCGCATCGTCGCCGGCGGCCACGCCCAGCGGCTCCAGCCCGGCGAGCGCGCCGAGGTCGCGGCCGACGGCGGGGGAGCCCGGCCGCTCCGTGCCGCCGGCCACCGCGGCGCCGGCCGTGCCCGCGATCTCCCGCACCAGCATCTGCCCCATCCGCCCGGCGCAGCCGACGACCCCGATCCGCATCATGTCCGCCTCCGATGACCCGTGCCGCCCTAGCAGCACGGTTCCGGCCGCGGGATCAAGCGCCTTGTCGGCGGGGCTGGTCCGCCGGTCAGCCGCCCAGGCAGTCCGCCAGCGCCCTGGCGTTGGCGCGCATCAGGCTGAAATAGAGCTCCGGCCCGTCCGGGAGGGCCGCCCCCTCCGGGTCCAGCACGCCGCGGCGCGCCTCGGTGCCGGCGACGACGGTGTCGACCAGGGCCGGCTCGAACTGCGGCTCGGCGAAGACGCAGGCGGCGCCCAGCCCGCGGATGCGGGCACGGATCTCGCCCAGCCGTGCCGCCCCCGGGGGGCGGTCGGGGCTGACGGTCAGCGCGCCGACGCCGTTCAGCCCGTAGCGGTCCTCCAGGTAATGATAGGCGTCGTGGAAGACGACGAAGGGGCGCTGCCGCACCGGGGCCAGAGTGCGCTCCAGCTCGGCGTCCAGTTCTGCCAGCCGGGCCGACAGGCGGGCGGCGTTGGCGCGGTAGCGCTCGGCCCGGGCGGGGTCCGCCTCGACCAGGGCGGCCAGGATGGCGTCCGCCATGGCGCCGGCGTTGCGGGGATCGAGCCAGGCATGGCCGTCGACGGCGGCCAGCGCCACCTCGGCCGTGCCGTGTTCCGCTACCCCGTGCGCATGGTCGTGGCCCGACGCCCAGGCGCCGGCGGCGCGGGTGGGGCGGCGGTTCAGACCCGGCGCCTCCAGCAGCGCCACGGTGCGGGCATCCGCCCCCAGCGCCGTCAGGGGGCGCTCCAGGAAGGTCTCCAGCGCCGGGCCCATCCAGAACACCAGCTCCGCCCCCTCCAGCGCGCGGGCGTCGGAGGGCTTCAGGGAGAAGGCGTGCGGGTTGGCGGCGCCGCGCACCAGCAGGTGCGGCTCCCCCACCCCCTCCATGACGGCGGCGACCAGGGAGTGCACGGGCTTGACGCTGGCCACCACGTCCGGCGGCGCCTCGGCGCGGGCGGGGCCGGCGGACAGCGCCGCGGCCAGGATCAGGGCCGCGAGCCGGGCGATCGGGCGGACATGCATGGAAGGGCTCCGGCTGGGACCGAGGGGGCAGAGGTGGTGTTATAGTATAACATTTGTCAAGCCCGCCCGGATGCCTTACACGAATGCACCGCCGCCGTCCGGACCCCGCGATGCTCCCGACCGACCCGCGCCCAGCTACTCCAGAGGCTGCCCCTGAGGCCGCCCCGCTCGTGCGCGTGCGGGGCCTGGGCGTGCGCTACGGACGCCGCGCGGTGCTGGAGGGCGTGGACCTGACCGTGCGGCCGGGGGAGATCGTCACCCTGATCGGCCCCAACGGCGCCGGCAAGACGACGCTGGTCAAGGCCGTGCTGGGGCTGGTGCGGCCGTCGGCGGGGGCGGTGGATCTGCGGCCGGGCCTGCGCGTCGGCTACATGCCGCAGCGCCTGGCGGTCGACCCGACCCTGCCGCTGACGGTGCGCCGCTTCCTTACCCTGTGGGGGAGCGTCACCGACGACGGCATCCGCTCGGTCCTGGCGGAGGTCGGCGCCGCGCACGTGGAGAGGGCGCCGGTGCAGTCGCTGTCGGGAGGCGAGCTGCAGCGGGTGCTGCTGGCCCGCGCGCTGCTGCGGCGGCCCGACCTGCTGGTGTTGGACGAACCGGTGCAGGCGGTGGACGTGCACGGCCAGATCGAGCTGTTCGAGCTGATCGCCGGCATCCGCCGCAGCCACGGCTGCGCGGTGCTGCTGGTCTCCCACGACCTGCACTTGGTGATGGCCCGCACCGACACGGTGCTGTGCCTGAACCGGCACGTCTGCTGCTCCGGCCGGCCGGAGGACGTCAGCCGCCACCCGGAGTACCAGGCGCTGTTCGGCCGCCACGCCGAGGCGCTGGCCGTCTATCAGCACAGCCACGACCATACCCACCATGCCGACGGCTGCGTCGTGCCGCACGACGGTGCCGGGGCGCATCCGCACCATCGCCACGATCACCACGGGCACCATCACCACGGACACCGCCACGATGGATGACTTCTTCGTCCGGGCGCTGCTGGGCGGCATCGGCATCGCGCTGGTGGCGGGGCCGCTCGGCTCCTTCGTGGTGTGGCGGCGCATGGCCTATTTCGGCGACACGCTGGCCCATTCCGCCCTGCTGGGCGTGGCGCTGGGGCTGGTGCTGGGGGTCAACCCGACGCTGGGCGTCATGATCGTCTGCGTCGCCATCGCGCTGGCCCTGGTGCTGCTCCAGCAGCAGCGGCGGCTGGCGACGGACACGCTGCTGGGCATCGTCTCGCACGCGACCCTGTCGGTCGGGCTGATCGCCGTGGCGATGATGGAGACGGTGCGGATCGACCTGCTGGCCTACCTGTTCGGCGACATCCTGGCGGTCACGCAGGCCGACCTCGCCTGGATCTGGGGCGGCGGGCTGCTGGTGCTGGGGGCGCTCGCCTGGCTGTGGCGCCGGCTGCTGGCGATCACCATCGACGAGGATCTGGCGCGGGTGGAGGGGGTGCCGGTGCTGCCGGTGCGCCTGGGCTTCATGCTGCTGATCGCCGTCTCCATCGCCATCTCCATGAAGATCGTCGGCATCCTGCTGATCACCTCGCTGCTGATCGTGCCGGCGGCGGCGGCGCGGCGGCTGTCCGGCACGCCGGAGCGCATGGCCCTGCTGGCGGCCGGCATCGGCGCGCTGGCGGTGGCGCTGGGGCTGGGCGCCTCGCTCCGGGCCGACCTGCCGGCGGGCCCGGCGGTGGTGACGGCGGCGGCGCTGCTGTTCCTGCTGACCCAGCTGGTGCCGCGCGGCGGCCGGGGCTGACGCATCCGTTCTCCCGAGTCGCGCCAGGAAAGCCGCCGCTTCCGGCCCCACCGCGCCGTACCGGCGGGGGGAAGCGCAACCCGCGGGCGGCGCATGGGTGGAATCCGCAGGCGGATACCCCGGAATCGGAAAAGCTTCACCGAATGGCCCTACACAAACGGCCGTGTCGTGACCAATACTGAAGGAGCCGGAGAGGGGGCGTCCCGACCCTTCCCGGAGAAAGCGGGGTGACCCCCATGCTGATCGAGATCGAGAACGGATCGGACCCGCTGGCGTCCGACCCGCACCGGCGGACCGGCGACGACTATCTCGGCCGTCGCATCGCCCGCCTCGCCTGGTTCGAGCTGGCCGCCGCGGCCACCCGGCGGGCCATCCTCACGGAACTGCGCGGCGAGACGCCGGGGAACAGGACCCCGGCCTAGCGTCCCGTGCAGGGACGCGGAACCAGGATGTCCCCGCGCAGGGCCCCGGAACGACGAAGGGCCGCTCCCGCGGGGGAGCGGCCCTTTGCCGTCTCAAGGCCGGGTCCGGAGGCGGCTGTCCGCCCGCCTCAGTCCTTCAGGTCGGCCCAGAGCTCCTTCACCTTGGCGAAGAAGCCCTCGGACTCCGGATGGGTGCCCTCCTTGTCGCCGGCCTTCTCGAACTCGCGCAGCAGCTCCTGCTGGCGCTTGCTGAGGTTGACCGGCGTCTCCACCACGGCGGTGATGTACATGTCGCCGCGGGCCGGGCTGCGCAGCACGCTCATGCCCTTGCCCTTCAGGCGGAACTGGTGGCCGCTCTGCGTGCCCGCGGGGATGGTGATGCGGGCCCGGCTGCCGTCGATGGTGGGCACCTCGACCGAGCCGCCCAGCGCCGCCGTCGTCATCGGGATCGGCACCCGGCAGTGGATGTTGGCCCCGTCGCGCTGGAAGAAGCGGTGCGGTGCCAGCGACAGGAAGATGTAGAGGTCGCCCGGCGTGGCGCCGCGCAGTCCCGCCTCCCCTTCGCCGGCGAGCCGGATGCGGGTGCCGTCCTCGACGCCGGCGGGGATGTTGACCTGGAGGGTCTTCTCCTTGCGCACGCGGCCCTGGCCGCCGCAGACGTTGCAGGGGTCCTTGATCACCCGGCCGGCGCCCGAGCAGGTCGGGCAGGTCCGCTCGATGGTGAAGATGCCCTGCTGCGCGCGGATCTTGCCGTGGCCCGAGCAGGCCGGGCAGATGATCGCCTGGGTGCCGGACTCCGCGCCCGAGCCCTGGCAGCCCTCGCAGACGACCGAGGTGGGCACGCGCACCGTGGTGGTGGTGCCGTTGAAGGCGTCCTCGAGGCTGATCTCCAGGTTGTAGCGCAGGTCGGCCCCGCGCCCGCTGCCCTGGCTGGCGCCGCCGCCGCGGCGGCCCATGAACTCCCCGAACATCTCGTCGAAGATGTCGGCGAAGCCGCCGGCGCCGCCGAAGTCGAAGCCGCCGAAGCCGCCGCCGGCACCCGGCCGGCCGCCGCCGTTCTCGAACGCGGCGTGGCCGAAGCGGTCGTAGGCGGCCCGCTTCTGATCGTCCTTCAGGACCTCGTACGCCTCGCTGACTTCCTTGAACTTCTGTTCGGCCGCCTTGTCACCCTGGTTGCGGTCAGGGTGGTACTGCATCGCCAGCTTGCGATAGGCCTTCTTGATGTCGTCGGCGCTGGCGCCCTTCTGGACGCCCAGCAGCTCGTAATAGTCCTGTTTAGCCATACCGGCCCTTCGCCCCTAAGAACCGATGATGCCCCGGACCCCGAACGGGAGCGCCGGCCCGCCTCCCCCGGGGTCGGGAGGCGGGCCGGACGTCATCCCGGGTCCGCGCCGGCGCGGGCTTGGCCCCTTACGCCGACTTCTTCTTCTGGTCGTCGTCGACTTCCTCGAAGTCGGCGTCGACCACCTTGTCGTCGCCCGGCTGGCCGCCGCCGGCGTCGGCCGAACCGCCGCCCGCGTCGCCGCCGGTGTCCTGGCCGGCCTTGTACAGCGCCTCGCCCAGCTTCATGGAAGCCTGCGCCAGCGCGTCCGTCTTGGCCTTGATGGCCCCGAGGTCCTCACCGGAGAGCGCCGTGCGCAGCTCGGCGATGGCCTGCTCCACCGTCGCCTTGTCGGCGGCCGGCAGCTTGTCGCCGTTCTCCGCGATCGTGCGCTCGGTGGTGTGGATGAGGCCGTCCGCCTGGTTGCGGGCTTCCACCAGCTCGCGCCGCTTCTTGTCCTCGGCGGCGTGCGCCTCCGCGTCCTTCACCATCTTCTGGATGTCGGCGTCGGACAGGCCGCCCGAGGCCTGGATGCGGATCTGCTGCTCCTTGCCGGTCGCCTTGTCCTTGGCCGACACGTTGACGATGCCGTTGGCGTCGATGTCGAAGGTCACCTCGATCTGCGGCACGCCGCGCGGCGCCGGCGGGATGCCCATCAGGTCGAACTGGCCCAGCATCTTGTTGTCCGCGGCCATCTCGCGTTCGCCCTGGAACACGCGGATGGTGACCGCGGTCTGGTTGTCCTCGGCGGTGGAGAAGACCTGGGACTTCTTGGTCGGGATCGTCGTGTTGCGGTCGATCAGGCGGGTGAACACGCCGCCCAGCGTCTCGATGCCCAGCGAGAGCGGGGTCACGTCGAGCAGCAGGACGTCCTTCACCTCGCCCTTCAGCACGGCGCCCTGGATGGCGGCGCCGACGGCGACCACCTCGTCCGGGTTCACGCCGCGGTGCGGCTCGCGGCCGAAGAACTGCTTCACCGTCTCGATGATCTTGGGCATGCGGGTCATGCCGCCGACCAGGATCACCTCGTCGATCTCGCTGGCCTTCAGGCCGGCATCCTTCAGCGCCGCCTTGCAGGGCTCGATGGTCCGCTGCACCAGGTCGTCCACCAGCGCCTCGAGCTTGGCCCGGGTCAGCTTGATGTTCAGGTGCTTCGGGCCGCTCTGGTCGGCGGTGATGAAGGGCAGGTTGACCTCGGTCTGCACGCTCGAGGACAGCTCGATCTTCGCCTTCTCGGCGGCCTCCTTGAGGCGCTGCAGGGCGAGGCGGTCCTGGCGCAGGTCGATGCCCTGCTCCTTTTTGAACTCGTCGGCGAGATAGTCGATGATGCGCGCGTCGAAGTCCTCGCCACCCAGGAAGGTGTCGCCGTTGGTGGACTTCACCTCGAACACGCCGTCGCCGATCTCCAGCACGGACACGTCGAAGGTGCCGCCGCCGAGGTCGTAGACCGCGACGATGCCGCTGCCCTTCTTCTCCATGCCGTAGGCCAGCGCGGCGGCCGTCGGCTCGTTGATGATGCGCAGCACCTCCAGCCCGGCGATCTTGCCGGCGTCCTTGGTGGCCTGGCGCTGGCTGTCGTTGAAGTACGCCGGCACGGTGATGACCGCCTGGGTCACCTTCTCGCCGAGGTAGTTCTCAGCCGTTTCCTTCATCTTCTGCAGGATGAAGGCGCTGACCTGGCTGGGGCTGTACTTCTTGGAGTGCGCCTCGACCCAGGCGTCGCCGTTGTCGCCCGAGGTGATCTTGTAGGGGACCAGCCCCTTGTCCTTCTGGGTCAGCGGATCGTCGTAGCGGCGACCGATCAGACGCTTGATCGCGAAGAGCGTGTTGTCGGGATTG
>DASPKT010000384.1:0-2736 GCA_035627915.1 Azospirillaceae bacterium | reverse complement strand
CGCGCCTCCACCATCCTGTTCCCCACCCTGGACGCGTTCGAGGCGCACGACCCCGCCTTCCGCGGCGTCCGCTATGGCCGCGTCGGCACGCCCTCCAGCCACGCCTTCGAGGAGGCGATGGCCGAGCTGGAGGGCGGCTTCCGCGCCGTCGCCTTCGGGTCGGGCTTGGCCGCGGTCACCGTCTCCATCCTGGCCTTCTCGGGCAGCGGCGGGCACATCCTGGTCAGCGACAGCGCCTACGGCCCGACGCGGGAGTTCTGCACGCGGGAGCTGGGGCGTTTCGGGATCGAAACGGAGTTTTACGATCCCCGCGCCGGTGCCGGCATCGCCGCCCTCATCCGCCCCGACACGCGGCTGGTGTTCGTGGAGACGCCGGGCTCCCTCACCTTCGAGGTGCCGGACCTGCCCGCCGTCGCGGCGGCGGCCAAGGCGAAGGGCGTGCCCGTGCTGGTGGACAACACCTGGGGCGCCGGCGTCTTCCACAAGCCGCTGGCGCTGGGCGCCGACGCCTCCATCCAGTCCGCGACCAAATATGCCGGCGGCCATGCCGACGCCAGCCTGGGCGTCGCCGTCTGCACGGAGGAGACCTTCCGGCGGGTGAAGATGACGGCCGTGTCCATGGGCCAGTCGGCCGGGGCGGATGAGCTGTTCCTGGGACTGCGCGGTCTGCGCACCCTGCCCCATCGCCTGCGCCGCCACCAGGAAACGGGGCTGGCGCTGGCCCGCTGGCTGGAGGCGCGGCCGGAGGTGGCGCGGGTCATCCACCCGGCCCTGCCCGGCCATCCCGACCATGCGCTCTGGCGCCGAGACTTCACCGGTGCCTGCGGCCTCTTCTCCGCGGAGCTGAAGCCGGTCCCCCGGGCGGCGCTGGCGGCCATGCTGGACGGGCTGGAGCTGTTCGGCATGGGCTACAGCTGGGGCGGGTTCGAGAGCCTGGTCATGCCGGCCGACCCCGCCCGCATCCGCACCGCCGCCCCCTGGAAGGGCGCCGGCGGCACGCTGCTGCGCTTCCATGCCGGGCTGGAGGACGCGGACGACCTGATCCGCGACCTCGCCCGCGGCTTCGACCGCCTCAACGCCGCCCCATCCCAGCCGTGACGCCATGACCGCCCTGCCCGCCGCCGACGCCGCCCTCGCCGAGATCCGCTTCAACGCCGACGGGCTGGTGCCCGCCATCGCCCAGCAGCACGATACCGGCGAGGTGCTGATGATGGCCTGGATGAACCGGGAGGCGGTCGCGGAGACGCTCGCCACCGGCCGCGTCTGCTATTGGTCGCGCTCCCGCGGCGCGCTCTGGCGCAAGGGGGAGACGTCCGGCCAGGTGCAGACCTTGACGGAGCTGCGCATCGACTGCGACGGCGACACGCTGCTGCTGCTGGTGGACCAGGTCGGCGTCGCCTGTCACACCGGCCGGCGCAACTGCTTCTTCCGCGCCGTGCGCGGCGGCGGGGTGGAGACGGTCGCCGAGGTCGAGGTGCCGCCCGACCAGCTCTACCGCGGCCGGGACTGACCGCCGATGGAGCTGCTGACGCCGGCCGAGCGGGAGGCGCTGGAGCTCAGCCTGCGCGTGGCCTGCTGGAGCGTGCTGGCGAGCCTGCCCCCCGGCATCGCCGCCGCCTGGCTGCTGGCCCGCGCCCGGTTCCCCGGCCGCGTCCTGCTGGACGGGCTGGTGCACCTGCCGCTGGTGGTGCCGCCGGTCGTCATCGGCTACATGCTGCTGGTGCTGCTGGGCCGGCGCGGCCCCCTGGGCGCCTGGTTGTACGAGACGCTGGGGATCAGCCTGTCCTTCAGCTGGCAGGGGGCGGCGGTCGCCTCCGCCGTCATGGCCTTCCCGCTGCTGGTGCGCGCGGTCCGGCTGTCGCTGGAGGGGATCGACCGACGGCTGGAGGCCGCGGCGCGCACGCTGGGCGCCGGGCCCGTGCGGACCTTCGCCACCGTGACCCTGCCGCTGATGGCGCCCGGCATCCTGGCCGGCGCCATCCTGGCCTTCGCCCGCTCCCTGGGCGAGTTCGGGGCCACCATCACCTTCGTCTCCAACATCCCCGGCGAGACGCGCACCCTGCCGCTGGCGCTCTACACCGCGACGCAGGTGCCGGGCGGCGACGCGGCGGCCCTGCGGCTGGCCGGCATCTCCGTCGCCATCGCGGTGGCGGCGCTGGTCGCCTCGGAGCTGCTGGCGCGCCGGGTGGCGCGCCGGGTCGGGGGCTGAGCCGCATGGAGTTTCTGCAGGTCGACGTCTCCGCCCGGCTGGGCGGCTTCGCGCTGGAGGCGGCGTTCGACTGCCCGGCGTCAGGCGTCATCGCCCTGTTCGGCCCGTCGGGCAGCGGCAAGACCAGCCTGCTCGACATGCTGGCCGGCCTCACCCGGCCAGACCGGGGCCGCATCGCGCTGGCGGGGACCGAGCTGCTGGACACCGCGCGGGGCATCGACCTGCCGCCGGAGCGCCGGCAGCTCGGCTACGTTTTCCAGGACGCGCGCCTGTTCCCCCACATGACCGTGCGCCGCAACCTCGCCTACGGCATCCGCCGCCTGCCCGCGGTCGAGCGCGCCGGCGCCTTCGACCAGGTGGTTGCCCTGCTGGGCCTGGGCGCCCTGGTGGACCGGCTGCCGCACCGCCTGTCGGGCGGCGAGCGGCAGCGGGTCGCCATCGGCCGCGCGCTGCTGGCGGCACCCCGCCTGCTGCTGATGGACGAGCCGCTCGCCTCCCTCGACCAGGGCCGCAAGGACGAGATCCTG
>DASPKT010000383.1:0-33043 GCA_035627915.1 Azospirillaceae bacterium | reverse complement strand
CACTTGGGATCGCCGATCACGGCGTCAAGGAAGTCCTTCTGGTTGAAGGCGTAGAGCACGGCCTGGCGAACCTTCGCGTTGTCGAACGGCTTGTGCAGCACGTTGAAGCGGAAGGTGTACTGGTTGCCGAGCGGGTTGGCGTTGACCAGCTTGATGTTCTTGTCCTTGGTCAGCACCGGCAGCAGATCGTGCGGCGGCGATTCGATCATGTCGATCTCGCCGTTCAGCAGCGCGTTGACCGCGGTCTGGTGATCGCCCAGTACCTTCCACTCGACGCGGTCGAGCTTGACCACCTTGCCGCCCGCCATGCCCGAGGCGGGCTCAGCTCGCGGCTTGTACTTCGGGTTCTTGACGTAGACCGTCTTCTCGCCCGGCTTCCACTCGTCGCGCTTGAAGATGAACGGGCCGGAGCCGATCACGTCCTCGGCCTTGATCTGCGTGTTGGGATCGGTGGCGGCGACGCGCTCGGGCATCATGAACGGCACGTTCGACGAGGGCTTGCCGAGCGACTGCAACACCAGGCCGTACGGCTCCTTCAGCGTGAGGGTGAAGGTCTTGTCGTTCACCGCCTTCATGTCGCCGACGCGGGCCATCAGCGACTGGCCCATCGAATCCTTGGCGCCCCAGCGCTTGATCGAGGCGATGCAGTCGGCCGCCGTGACCGGCTTGCCGTCATGCCATTCGAGGCCGTCGCGCAGGGTGAAGGTGTAGGTGAGCTTGTCGGCCGAGACGTCGAACTTGTCGACCATCTGCGGCTTGACCTCGAGCTTCTCGTCCATCGCGAACAGCGTGTCCCAGACGAGGTAGCCGTGATTTCGCACGATGTAGGCGGTGGTCCAGATCGGATCGAGGATCTTGAGATCCGAATGCATGACCACGTTGAGGGTCTGTGCGCTGGCCGGCGCTGCTCCCAGCAGCCCCGCAACGCTTGCGACGGCCGCGAAGGTCGCGACCGATTTCCTGAAATCCAACATAAGCAACCTGCTCCCTATTGCGCGGTCTTCTCTGCAAGAATCGAGCCGCTGCCCAGGACAGTAGCAGTCCCGGACCCCCCTCTGACAAGACGATTCAGCCTCGGCGAACCTCACGAACCGCTCACCGGCGGGCTCACTGGCGGGGCCGGTTGATCGCCTTTTCCAGCAGTTCGAGCACGCCTTCGGAGGCCGCCGTTGCGACAATGTCGCCGAATCCGGCCCAGCTTCCCTTGGTGGCGGCGAGCGGCACCGGATTGGACTGTTCGAGGTCGCCGACATTGCGGCCGGTCGGATCCTTGACCAGCCATTTGATGACGAGCTGGCCCCGCTTATCGTCGATTGCCGTCAGGTTGACGGTGCCGATCACGGTGAAGACGTCGGCGCCGGCGGCGTCGACAATGACGATCTTGCTGGAACCCAGCGCGCGGCGCATGCCGGAGTAGAGCTGGCGGTTGCCGTCGGATGGGGCGCCGGTCACCGGCGCCACCATCACTTTGACGTGCGCCTCCTGCGGCTGCGCCGGCTGGGTGGACGAGGGCGGCGGCGCGCCGGACGAGGCGACCGCCATCGCCGTCGCCGTCACCGGATCGACCGGCTGTTCCATGGGCACGCTGACGCCCGCCGCGACCTGACCGGGGGACCGCGCCAGGAAATTGGGAGGCTTGCCGATCAGGGTAGCGACGCGCGGCGCGGCCTGCTGGGCGATGCGCGAGACCAGCCGCTCGCTCGCCTCGCCGTAATCCTCCGGCCGCGCCTTGGTGCGGCTGGTCTGCGGATCCTGGGTCTTGGGCGCGCCCTCGATGCGCCAGTCGATCTGGATCTCGATGCCGGTCTCGCCGGAATCGCGCGTGCTCATGGTGCCGCTCACCTGGATCGGCGCGTCGGCGGGCTGCACGGTGGCGACGATTCCGTAGGCCTGCAGCTCCATGGCCAGCGCGGCGGCAACGCGCTGGCCCATCTGCGGCGGCATGTTGCGCGGCGCGCCGATGGCAAGCTCGATCTTGTCGCTCGGCAGGCGGCGATCGGTGGTCACTGACGAATCGTGCTCGAAGGGCCTTGGCGGCGGTGCGCAGGCCGCCAGCACGACGAGGACCAGCATTGCGCCAAGCAGGCGCCTCATAGCATGACGCATGTCGCGATCACGCCGAGCAGGCAGCAGAACATCAGGATGATCAGGTAGGGCACGTCATCCCCGGAGCGCCACGGCCGACAGGCCGCGGCCATAGTCGCGCACGCCGCGGAGCGTGTTGCGGCGATAGCTGAAGAAATCGTCGGTGGCGGCCAGCGTGTCGTGGCCGGTGGCGCTCGCCGTCACGCCGGCCAGCGCCAGTCGCTGCAGCAGGTAGCCCGCGAGATCGAACATGAAATGGCCGGCGCGCTTGGCTGGCTGGAAGAACGTGGCGTTGGCCTGGTCCTGGGCGAGGAACGGCGCGGGAAACTCCGGGCCGACCTCGTAGGACGCTGCACCGATGCAGGGGCCGATGGCGGCGCGCACGCGTTCGCGCCGGGCGCCGAGCTTCTCCATGGCGGCGATGGTGGTGTCGACGACGCCGCCCAGCGCCCCTTTCCAGCCGGCATGCGCGGCACCGATCACCTGGGCCTCAGCGTCGGCGAACAGCACCGGCGCGCAGTCGGCCGCCATCACGCCCAGCGCGACGCCCGGACGGTCGGTCACCAGCGCGTCCGCCCTGGGCGCGCCCGGCGACGTCCAGCGCTCGGCGCCGACAACCAGCACGTCGGTCGAATGGATCTGGTGCACGGTCAGCAGATCGGTCTCGCCCAGCGCGAAATGGGCGGCGGCGCGACGGCGGTTCTCGCGCACATTGTCGGGCAGATCGCCCGAGCCGTAGCCGCAGTTGAGCGAGGAGTAGAGGCCTTCGCTCACGCCGCCCTGGCGCGTGAAGAAGCGATGCTGCACGCCGTCGAGGTCGGCAAGGGTGCGCGCTTGGATCATGTTTTAGTCCGAGGGGTATCCGAAAAGCCGGCCGGCGCGGCGCTTCTGTCGTCGCCCACGGCCAAAACGCGGAAGAGGGTGCCCATTTGGTCGGGCGCGATCAAGCGAGCCGACGCCGCATCGATCGCCGCGCGCTGGGCCTCGCTGGCGCGGGCTTTCAGGGCGCCGGCGCGCTCGGCAATGCCTAGCCGCCGCAGGAAGTCGCCTTGGGTCGCCGGGCCGAAGATCGGCCGGCCGGTGGCGCGCGCCAGGGCTGCAAAGTCGACATGGGCGCTGAGATCGGTCTCGCCCGGCCGGTCGAGGATGGCCGCGCCGCGATGGCCGCGCACCGCCTGCAGCGAGGCGCCGAGCGCGCCGTCATGGCCGTAGTCGATGATCAAGGCCCAACCGCCATGGCGCTCCAAGCGCTCGCCGATCGCGCCAGCCAGAGCAAGCCCGGCTTCGCAGATCTCGGCTTGCGCAGCGACCGCCGCCTCCGGCAATGCCGAGGCGAAGGGCGTCACGCCGGGCGCCAGCGCCAGGCGCAGGTTGCCATCGTCGTCGAGGCCGACCATGCGCTCGGTCCAGCCGCGCGCGGTCTTCTCGAACTGGCGTACCGGCAGGGCGTCGAAGAACTCGTTGGCGAGCAGCAGCAGCGGCCCCTCCGGCACCGTGTCCAGCCGGTCGTGCCAGGCGGGGGAGAAGGCGCCGAGGGCCGCCGCCTGGCGGGCGCGCAGGGCCGGGCTGGTCTCCACCAGGTGCAGGCGCAGGGCCGCGTGCAGCCCTGGCACCCGGGCCATGGCGCGCAGCGCGTCCGCCATCAGCGTGCCGCGGCCGGGCCCCAGCTCCACCAGCTGGACCGGCGAGGGCGCGCCCAGCGACAGCCAGCACTGGGCGCACCAGAGGCCCAGCAGTTCCCCGAACATCTGGCTGATCTCGGGTGCGGTGGTAAAGTCGCCGGCTGCCCCCAGCGGGTCGCGGGTGACGTAGTAGCCGAAGCGCGAATGGCCCAGCGCGTCCGCCATGAAGGCGGCGACGCTGAGCGGCCCCTCCACCCGGATGCGGCGGCGCAGGTGCTCCGCCAGCGTGTCCGCCGCGGCCCCGCTCACGCGGTGGCCGGCCGCGAGCGGGCCGCCATCCAGATGCCGGCCAGCACCATCGGCAGCGACAGCAGCTGGCCCATGGTGACGACGCCCGCCAGGTATCCCAGCTGCGCGTCCGGCTCGCGGAAGAACTCCACCACGATGCGCGACAGGCCGTAGCCGATCAGGAAGCAGCCGGCGATGTAGCCGTGCCGGGCCCGGATCTCCGGCCGGCGCGCCAGCAGCCACAGCACCACGAACAGCACGATGCCCTCCAGGAAGGCCTCGTAGAGCTGGCTCGGGTGCCGCGGCACGCCGCCGGCGCGCGGGTCGGGGAAGACCACCGCCCAGGGCACGTCCGTCGGCCGGCCCCACAGCTCCCCGTTCACGAAGTTCGCGATGCGCCCCAGGAACAGCCCGATGGGCCCCGCCGCCGCGACCAGGTCGCCCAGCGCGAAGGGCGAGAAGCCCTGGCTGCGGGCGTAGAGCAGGATGGCGGCGACGATGCCGGCGAGGCCGCCGTGGAAGGACATGCCGCCCTTCCAGACCGCCAGCACCTCCAGCGGGTTCTCCAGATAGTAGGGCAGGTTGTAGAACAGCACCGATCCCAGCCGGCCGCCGATCAGGATGCCGAGGATGGCCCAGGAGGCGAAGTCGCCCAGCTGCTCCTCCGTGGGGCCGCCGGGCACGCGCCGGTTCAGCGCCACCGCGTAGCGCCAGCCCAGCACCACGCCGAAGATGTAGGCGAGCGCGTACCAGCGCAGCGCCAGCGGCCCGATCTGCAGCGCCACGGGATCGAAGTCGGGGAAGGCGATGGCGGACAGCATCGGGATCGGGTCTCGGGGGCAGGTCGGGGCCGTCAGGCGCAGGGCCGTCAGGCGTAAGGGTCGGGTGCTGCGAGGAAATCCTGCACGTAGCGGCGGACTCCCTCCTCCAGCGGGGTGAAGGGGGCGATATAGCCGGCCGCGCGCAGCCGGTCCATCCGCGCCTCGGTGAAGTACTGGTAGCGGCCCCGGAGATGCTCGGGCATGGCCACGTACTCGATCCGCTCCGGCCGGCCCATGGCGGCGAAGAGGGCAGCGGCCAGGTCGTTCCAGCTGCGGGCCTGCCCGGTGCCGAGGTTGAACAGGCCGGAGACGCCGGGGTTGGCGTGCAGCCACAGCATCACGTCCACGCAGTCGCCCACCCAGACGAAGTCGCGCATCTGCCCGCCGTCGGCGTAGTCCGGCCGGTCCGACGCGAACAGCCGCGCCGGCTCGCCCGCGGCCAGCTGCGGGTACAGCTTGGCCGGCACGCTGCGCATGTCGCCCTTGTGGGCCTCGTTCGGGCCGTAGACGTTGAAGAACTTCAACCCCGCCCACTGGCGCGGCTGCCGGCGCCCATCGGCCACCATGCGGGCGACGCGCCGGTCGAACAGGTGCTTGGACCAGCCGTAGGGGTTCAGCGGCCGCAGCCGGGCCAGCGCCGCCGGCGCCGCGTCGTCGTCGAAGCCCAGCGCCCCGTCGCCGTAGGTCGCGGCGGAGGAGGCGTAGACCAGCCGCGCCCCGTGCCGCGCGCACCAGTCCCAGAGGTCCAGCGACAGGCGGAAGTTGTTCTCCACGATCAGGTCGGCGTCGCGCTCCGTCGTCGCCGACACCGCCCCCAGGTGGAACACCGTCTCCACCGCGCCGGCGTGGGCGTCCAGGAAGTCGGCCAGCCGCTCCGGCGGCACCAGGTCGCGCAGCTCGCGCTTGGCGAGATTGCGCCACTTCTCCTCCTTGCCCAGCCGGTCGCAGACCACCACATCGTGGATGCCGCGCGCCTCCAGCCCGGCCACGAGGTTCGATCCGATGAAGCCGGCCCCGCCGGTGATGACGATCATCGAATGGGCCTGCGGGGCATGGTGTCCCTTGCGGACGGAGGGGAATGCCGGCGCGAGGGGGCCGGGGTCCGGCTGTTATAGGAGGCGGTTGCCCGCGCCGCAACCCGCCCTCCCGGATGCCCCCCGTTGCAAGGGTGCGGCCGCGTCACCATAATGCCGGCCTTCGAATGGGAGTAGGACCGATGCAGGTCGACAACAAGCTGCTGGATGACCTCGCCCGCCTCGCGGGTGGCGCCGTCGGAGCCCTGAGCGGCATCCGCAACGAGGTCGAGGGCCAGTTCCGCCAGCAGTTCGAGCGCATCCTGGCGCAGATGAACGTGGTCAGCCGCGACGAGTTCGAGGCGGTCAGGGCCATGGCCGCCGAGGCGCGCTCGCGGCAGGAGGCGGCCGAGGAGAAGGCCGCCTCCTCGGACGAGCTGTCCGAGCGGGTTACCCGGCTGGAAGCCCTGGTCGCCACCCTGATGGCGGAGCGGGAGCTCATCCATCCGGACGCGGCACCCAAGCGGCCAGCCCGCAAGGCGACCGGCGCCCATCCGGAATCGGGGGCCGAGCCCGGCGCACACTAGGCGTCCCGGCGCGTTACACACAGGAACCGCAGGCGTCGCGGTGCCGCCAGAGTGGCGGCGTCGCGATGTCCTGCAACCATCACAGGCTGCCGGGGAAATCCGGTTGCGGAACAAAATGCCTTCTGGCACCGTATCCCTGGTAGCCCCACGGCTGTGAGCCACAAGATTTTGGCAACAGAATCTTGGCTGCGGTCGAGACGGGGGTCGGGTCGTCCCTTCCCACCGCGCGCAACAGGAGGGCGCAGCATGTCGGCACTCGCTACCGACACCGTTACCAACACCCACAACCCGCTCGACATCGTCGAGGAGATCGTCACCGCCAACGAGTGGGCGTTCGAGCGCGCGAGCGACGACGAGATGGTCGTCGAGATCGGCGGCCGCTGGTGCGACTACCGCCTCTTCTTCATGTGGCAGAACGACGTCAGCGCGATGCAGTTCTCCTGCCAGTTCGACATGAAGGTGCCGCCGCAGCGCAAGGCCGCGGTCAACGAGCTGCTGGCCGAGGTCAACGGCAAGATGTGGCTGGGCCACTTCGACGTGTGCAGCGACGAGAACACCCCGATGTTCCGCCAGACCCTGCTGCTGCGCGGCGCGCGCGCCGCCAGCGTCGAGCAGATCGAGGACCTGGTGGAGATCGCGCTGTGCGAGTGCGAGCGCTACTACCCGGCCTTCCAGTTCGTCATCTGGGGCGGCAAGAGCGCGTCCGAGGCGGTGACCGCCGCCATCCTCGACACCATGGGAGAAGCCTGATACCCAAATCCCCCTGACGACACCGTTGGGGGGAGCTTCGGGGATGGGTGCAAACCTGCTGCTGGTCGGCTGCGGCAAGATGGGCGGCGCCATGCTGGCCGGATGGGCGGCCGCCGGCGTCGCCGGCCGCGTCGTGGTGGTGGAGCCGTCGGGCACCCCGCCCGGCCTGCCCCCGGGCGTGGAGGTCGTGGCCGACGCGGCCGCCGTCCCCGCCGACCTCGACCCCGCCGCCGTCGTGCTGGCGGTGAAGCCCCAGGTCATGGAGGCGGTGCTGCCCGCCTACCGCGCCCATGTCGGGCGTGCCGTCTTCCTCTCCATCGCCGCCGGCAAGCCGATCGCCTTCTTCGAGCGCCACCTGGGCGCCGCGGCGGCGGTCGTGTGCGCCATGCCCAACACGCCCGCCGCGGTCGGCCGCGGCATCACCGTCGCGGTCGGCAACGGCCACGTGGCGGAGCCGATGCGCCGGCTGTGCGACCGGCTGCTCCAGGCGGTGGGCGAGGTCGCCTGGATCGGCGAGGAGTCGCTGATGGACGCGGTCACCGCCGTGTCGGGCAGCGGCCCGGCCTACGTGTTCCTGACCGTGGAGGCGCTGGCCCGCGCCGGCGAGGCGGCGGGCCTGCCGGCCGAGGTCGCCATGCAGCTGGCCCGCGCCACGGTGGCCGGGGCGGGCGAGCTGCTGCACCGCTCGCCGGAGACGGCGGAGCAGCTGCGCCGCAACGTCACCAGCCCGAACGGCACCACCCAGGCGGCGCTGGAGGTGCTGATGGCGCCCGACGGGATCGGCCCCGTCTACGAGCGCGCGGTCGCCGCCGCCGCCAGGCGTTCCCGCGAGCTGGCGGGCTGATCCCATGCCGGGTCCGCTCAGCCCCAGCGCCCAGAAGATCCAGAACCTGCTGAACGATTTGGGCCACCCGATCCACGTGCTGGAGCACGCGGTCTCCACCCGCACCTGCGCGGAGGCCGCGGCCGTCGTCGGCTGCGACGTGGCCCAGATCGCCAAGTCCATGATCTTCCGCACGAAGGAGAAGAGCCTGCCGGTCCTCGTGGTCGCCTCCGGCGCCAACCGGGTGAGCGAGACGCGCATCGCCCGCCGCCTGGCCGACCGGATCGACGGCGACCGGCTGGTGCGGGCGGAGCCGGACTTCGTGCGCGCCTCCACCGGGTTCGCCATCGGCGGCGTGCCGCCCATCGGCCACGCGGTGGCGCCGGTCACCCTGTTCGACCGCGACCTGCTGGGCTTCGAGGTGGTGTGGGCCGCGGCGGGCACGCCGAACTCGGTCTTCCCCATCGCCCCGCGCCTGCTGCTGGAGCTGACCGGCGGCACCGTGGACGAGGTGGTCTGACGCACCTTGGCCTGACGCACCTTGGCCTGAGGCACTGGCCGGTGGGGGCCCGGCGCGCCACATTACCCCCGGGACGGATGGGCGGAGGATCGGCATGGCGGCACCCAGGAAGAAGGCGGCGGACGCGGAGACAAGGGCGGTCAAGGCCGCCCTCGACCTCGCGGCGGAACGGGGCTGGCGCGGCGTCGCCCTGGCGGACGTGGCGCAGCGCGCGGGCCTGACGCTGGCGGAGCTGCGCCAGGCCTTCCCCGACCGCCAGTCGCTGCTGGACGGGCTCGCCCGGCTGGTCGACCGCGCCGTGCTGGAGGGCGGGCCGGCCGACGCCGACGAGCGCCCGCGCGACCGGCTGTTCGACGTGATGATGCGCCGGTTCGACGCGCTGACGCCCTACCGCGACGGCCTGCGCGCGGTCGCCCGCGACCTCGGCGCCGACCCGCTGGCGGCGCTGGGCACGGCCCGCCAGCTCCGCCGCTCCATGGAATGGATGCTGGAGGCCGCCGGGGTCGCCGCCCCGGGCCCGCTGGTGTTTGTCCAGGCCAAGGGGCTGCTGCTGGTCCATCTCTCCGTCATGCGGGTCTGGTTCGACGACGACAGCCCGGACTTGGCGAGGACCATGGCGGCGCTCGACGCTCGGCTGCGGCGGGCGGAGGAGGCGGTGAACTCCATCCGCGGGTTCGGCCGCTTCCGGCGACCCCGCGCCGACGTTGATCCGGACGCCGGCGGCGGCAACCGTGACGACAGCCCCTCCCCGGCGGTTGAGGACTGATCGGATCACGTTTTTGTGCGGTGCACAAAAATGGTTGACGGAGGGTAACCCTCTTTGCATTATGCGGCCATCTTTGCTGCGCTGCACAAGCGCTGGAACCCCGGGGGAATCAGACCATGGCCAACACCAATCCCAAGTACCCGTTCATGGACTTCGACGTGACCAAGTTCATGGACCCCAGCAAGTTCGCCGACTTCACGAAGATGGACTTCACCAAGATCGCCGCCGAGTACAAGGTGCCGGGCCTCGACGTCGAGGGCATCATGGCCGCGCAGCGCAAGAACATCGAGGCGGTGACCGCCGCCAACCAGCTGGCCCTCGAGGGCGTGCAGGCCGTGCTGCGCCGCCAGGCCGAGATCCTGCGCCAGACCATGGAGGAGACCTCCTCCATGATGTCCGACCTGATCGCCGCCGGCACGCCGGAGGACAAGGTCTCCAAGCAGGCCGAGCTGGCCAAGACCGCCTTCGAGAAGGCCCTGGCCAACATGAAGGAGCTGGCCGAGATGGTCGCCAAGTCCAACAGCGAGGCGGCCGACGTGATCAGCAACCGCGTCAAGGAGAGCATCGAGGAGATCAAGTCGGCGATCGCCAAGGCGCAGCCGAAGAAGTGATCCTCCGCCTCCGGGCGTAAGGGACGAGGGGCCGCTCCGGCGACGGGGCGGCCCCTTTTTCTTGGCCCGGCCCTCAGGGCAGCGGGCGGTACACCATCGGCGCCAGCCAGCCCCAGGGTCCGCCGGGCAGCCCGTCGCCGCTCTGCGTGACCTGCAGCGTCGCCGGCTCCTCCGGCAGGGGCAGCAGGCCGCGGTCCTTCCAGCGGCCGGCCAGCAGCGCCGCGCCCTCCAGCGTCAGGTGGCCGTAGTCCCACTGCATGGGCACGCCCGGCGCGGCGTAGAGCTCGCACGCCCCGCCCGGGCAGGCGACCTCCATGAAGGAGACGTAGCGCACCCCCTCCGCCGCGGCCAGCCGGCGCAGCGCCCCGTCCAGCGGCGCGCGGTCCTTTCGCATGTAGGCGGCGTCCGGCCCGGCCCGGGTCACGCCGGGGTCGCGGGCCAGGAAGTAGGGCAGGTGCGAGAAGTACTCGGCGACGGGGCCGACCAGCACCACCTCCCCCGCGTGCTCCTTCAGGAAGCGGATGGTTTCGGGCAGCGCCTCCAGGTCGGCGGCCTCCCAGCGCCCGGCCAGGATGACGCCGTCCGGCCTGGTGCCGGGGATGTACTCCCGGAACAGGTGGGCGTTCATCCAGGCGCAGTTCGGCGAGGGCGAGGTCGTGCGGTCCAGCAGCGGCCGGCAGCCGGCGGCGGTGGCGCGGGGGAAGTTGACGCCGCGGTAGGTGCGCTCCAGCCCCGGCCACCAGTGCGCGGCGTGGCTGTCGCCGATCAGCAGGTAGTCGCGCCGCGCCGGGTCCTGCGCCAGGCAGGTCTCCCGGGAGAACTCGCCGGTGCGCCGCTTCAGCGCCAGGAAGCAGGGGTCGGAGAAGCCGTCGATCTCGGGATAGTTGCCGTAGGCCACCAGCCGCGCCGCCTCTCCCCCCTCCTGGCGCCAGTGCAGCCCCACCCAGTTGCCGGTCATGGCGATGGCGACGCCGGCGGCCGTCGCGGACGCCATCACAGCGGTGGCGCCGGCGAACAGGCGCGGGCGGGTGAGAATGGGGGTGCGGTGGCGGAAGGGCTGCTCCACCCAGCGCCAGGAGGCCCAGGCGGCGGCGAAGGTCAGCGCCACGATGCCGGCCGTCTCCAAGGCCGTCAGCTCCCGCATGGCGAGGTAGCGGGCGAAGACCAGCAGCGGCCAGTGCCAGAGATAGAGGGAGAAGGAGATCAGGCCGACCGCCACCATCGGCCGCGCCGACAGCAGCCGCGTCGCCAGCGGCCGGGTCGCCGCGTCCCCCTGCCCGGCATGGATCAGCAGGGCGGCCCCCAGGCAGGGCGGCAGCGCCGCCAGCCCCGGGAAGGGCGTCTCCGCCGAATAGCCCAGCACCGGCCAGGCGACCAGCGCCAAGCCCAGCACCCCCGCCGCCTCCCGGGCGCCGCGGCCGCGCAGGGCCGGCACCGCCCCCAGCGCCAGCAGCGAGCCGATCAGCAGCTCCCACGCCCGGGTCGGCGCCTGGTAGAAGGTGGCCGAGGCATCCACCCCCATGCCCCACAGCGCCAGCGCGAAGGAGCCGAGCGCCACGGGCAGCACTGCCGCCGTGAAGCGCCCGCCGGCCCAGCGGTGCACCGCGGCCAGGAACAGCGGGAAGACGATGTAGAACTGCTCCTCGACCGAGAGCGACCAGGTGTGCAGCAGCGGCTTCAGCTCGGCCGAGCCGTCGAAATAATCCGTCTCCCACCAGAACAGCAGGTTGGAGACGAACAGGGTGGCGGCGACCACGCTCTGGCCGACATCCCTAAACTCGGTCGACATGAAGAGGAACGCCGCCGCCACCGCGACGAAGGCCACCACCGCGAACAGGGCCGGGAAGATGCGGCGGATCCGGCGCTCGTAGAAGCCGGCGATGGAGAAGGTGCCCTGCCGGATCTCCCCGGCGATGATCCCCGTGATCAGGTATCCCGATATCACGAAGAAGACGTCGACGCCGACGAAGCCGCCGCCGAAGCCGGCGATGCCAGCATGGAAGAGGAGTACCGAGAGGACTGCGACCGCCCGCAGACCGTCGACGTCTGGCCTGTACGTCATCACCGCCCCCGAACTCCCGCATTGCCACGGCTTCAGCCTGCGGGCGGGCGGTCGTCCAGGCAAATTTCCTTAGATGTTAGCGCACGCCCATGAATGGCTAGCGAGGCCGGGGCAGGCAACCCTACCGCGCAGGCGACGCGGGCGCGCCCGTCCGGCGGGCATCCCCGCCGGCCACCCCGAATTCCCGGAGCACCGGCGATGCCGTCCGGCGGAAGCGCGCCCCGGCCGGGGACGGGCGCCGCGCCGGCGGCACCCCGGGCGGCGGCGGCCTATCCCGGGGCCGCACCCCGGCCGGCGCGCTCCCCCGCCCTTCCGGCCGGGAGGCAGCCGGCCAGATAGGTCTGCCTCCCCGAAATTCCGGAAGGGCTCCGGACCGCCCCCGCATGGGCGATCCCCCGCCGGGTCGGCGGCGGGACAGTGGGGGGACCGACCTTCGCCCGGTGTCCCCCGCCGCCGCCGCCCTTCCATACTGCCGGGATTGCTGGCGGCACTCGGCGGGCACGGAATGGCATCGGCGGACAAGGAGAGGATCGACGGGCTGACCGGCCTGCGGGCCGTGGCGGCGCTGTGGGTGGTCCTCTATCACCTCAGGGAGGTCGGCGACGACCGCTTCCTCGACCTCGGCCCCTTCGACACGCTGGTGCGGTTCGGCTTCCTGGGGGTGGAGCTGTTCTTCGTCCTGTCCGGCTTCATCCTGATGCACGTCTACCGGGAGACGTTCAGCGACAGCCTTCGCGGCGGCGACTGGGCCAACTTCCTGTGGCTGCGGGTGGCGCGGCTCTATCCCGTGCACCTGGTGACGCTGGGGATGATGCTGGCGCTGTACCTGGCCGGGCTGACCCTGTTCAAGGTCGTGCCCAACAACGCCTACGCCTACACGCCCGTCTCCCTGCTGCACAACCTCGCCATGACCCACGCCTGGTTCCCCGGGGTGGGCTCGCCCAACACGCCGGCCTGGTCGATCTCGGCGGAGTGGTTCGGCTACCTGCTGTTCCCGGTGCTGGCGATGGCGGTCGCCCGGTCGGACCGGACGCTGCAGGCGGCGATGCTGGTGCTGTCGCTCGTCCTGGCGCAGGCGCTGGGCGACGCGCACGTGCTGATGCGCTTCATCACCGCCTTCATCCTCGGCATCACCCTGTTCGAGCTGTCCCGCGACCGCGCGTCGGAGTCGCCGCTGGGCCCGGCGGGCTCCCTCCTCATCGCGGGCGCCCTGGTGGCGAGCCTCTACGTCATCGGCGACGTGGTGCCGGCGCTGCATGTCGGGCTGTTCGGCCTGCTGATCGTGGCGCTGCGCACGCCGGCCGACTGGGGCGCCCGGGCGCTGTCGCGGCCCCTGATGGTCTATCTGGGCGAGGTCTCCTACAGCGTCTACATGGTGCACTGGTTCGTCTGGAGCGCCGTGAAGCGCGGCGGGCCCAAGGTCGGCATCGACCCCGCCTCGCCCCTGGTGCAGGTGGCGGCGCTGGCCGGCATCCTGCTGCTGGCGGTGGCGACCTACCATTTGGTGGAGATCCCCGGCCGCCGCTGGCTGCGCCGCGCCACCCCGGCGGTCCTGGTGCCGAGGCGGGCGCAGGCCGAGTGACGCGGATGCGCCGCCCCGTCCTCGCCTTCGCCCTGGCGCTGGCCCTGGCGCCGGCGGCCCTGCTGCCGGGCTGCCGGGAGGCGCCGGCCGCCGCCTGCCCGGCCGTGGCCGAACCGGGTGCCCGCACCACCACGCCGAAGCACCGCAGCCCCTCCTCCGAGGCCCGCCACCGCGAGCATCTGGAGCAGCTGGCCGGCGGGCGGGCCGGGCTGCTGCTCTACGGCGACAGCCTGGTCAACCGCTGGCCGGACGCGATGCTGGCGCGCGACCTGGGCGGCTACCGGCCGCTGAACCTGGGCATCGACGGCGACCGCACCCAGCACCTGCTGCACCGGCTCGACCCCGCCGCGCTGGCCGGCCAGTCGCCGGCCGCCGCGGTCGTGCTGGTCGGCACCAACAACGTCGCCGACGGCGACGGCGCCTGCGCCATCCACCAGGGCATCGCCGCCATCGTCGCGGCGCTGCGGGAGCGGCTGCCCGGCACGCCCGTGCTGCTGGTCGCCATCCCGCCCCGCGGCGAGGACCTCGCCTGGCACGCCGAGGTGATCGACGCCGTCAACGCGGGGAGCCGCCGCCTCGCCGACGGCCGCGACGTGCTGTACCTGGATGTGGGCGATGAACTGCGCTGCCGGCCGGCCGGGGGCTGCCGCTTCTACCGCGGCGACATGCTGCACCTCTCGGACGCGGGCTACGCGGTGCTGGGGCGGCGCGTGGCGGAGGCGCTGGCGGCCCGCATCGGCCCGCCGGGCGCCACGGCGAACTAGGCCAGCACGTCCAGCAGGCGCCGGAACCCCTCGTCCGCCGCCTTGGCGACCTTGGCATTGGCGGCCAGCGCCACCTCCGCGGAGCGGATGTCCAGCACCACGGCGGGGTCGAGGTTGCCCTCCGCCAGCGCCTGCACGCTCTCCGTCAGGCGGGCGGTGCTGTCGATGGCGCCCTGGAGCGCCGCCTGGAGCGGGTCTGTCGGCCGGATTTCCATGGGCGGCAGCGTAGCATGCCCGCCGGCGCCCTGCCAGCCGCCCTGCCAGCCGCCGCCCTTCCGGCGCCGCCCCGGGGCGTCATCGCGGACATCAGCCATGCGATTATGCCGCCTTGCTGTTCTTTCGCGTAGTTTGTACACAAATTCCCAGACACCGATGCCTTTTGTACATTCATTCCATGTGCAATTGGGCGCGGGCCGGCGGCAGGCAGTTGTACGGGGCCCTGCCGCCGTGCATTAATCTTCTCTCAACCGCAACGGGGAAGCGGGACCATGCCGACCGTCCTCACCGGACGACCAGACAGCAGCCGCCGGCGCGGCGCGGAAGCCGCCGGATGACGGCGACCGCCGCCTCCCTGGCGCCCGCGCGCCGCAGCCTGGCGAAGCCCACCATCCTGCCGGGCTTCGGCGCCACGCTGGGATTCACCCTGGTCTATCTGGGCCTGGTCGTGCTGCTGCCGCTGGGCGTCATGGCGCTGAAGGCGGCCGGCGTCGGCCCCGCCCAGTTCTGGGACATCGCGACGCAGCCGCGCGTGCTGCACGCCTTCCGCGTCTCCTTCGGCTGCGCCCTGGTCGCCGCCGCGATCAACGGGGTGTTCGGGCTGATCGTGGCCTGGGTGCTGGTCCGCTACGACTTCCCCGGGCGCAAGCTGGTGGACGCCATGGTCGACCTGCCCTTCGCCCTGCCGACCGCGGTCGCCGGCATCGCGCTGGCCGCGCTCTACGCCCCCAACGGCTGGATCGGGCAGTTCCTGGCCCCGCTCGGCATCAAGGTCGCCTTCACCCCGCTGGGCATCGTGGTGGCGCTGGTCTTCATCGGCCTGCCCTTCGTCGTGCGCACGGTCGAGCCCGTCCTGCAGGACCTGGAGGCGGAGGTGGAGGAGGCGGCGGCGTCGCTGGGCGCCACCCGCCTGCAGACCTTCACCCGGGTGCTGGTGCCGGCCTTCCTGCCGGCGCTCATGACCGGCTTCGCCCTGTCCTTCGCCCGCGGCGTGGGCGAGTACGGCTCGGTCATCTTCATCGCCGGCAACCTGCCCGGCGTGTCGGAGATCGTGCCGCTGCTGATCGTCATCCGGCTGGAGCAGTTCGACTATGCCGGCGCCACCGTCATCGCGACCGTCATGCTGGTGGTCTCCTTCCTGATGCTGCTGGGCATCAACCTGCTGCAACGCTGGACGCGCGCCCGCCATGGCTGACCCCGGCTCCTCCCGCCGCCCCGCCCTGCGCGAATCCGGCCTGTCCCGGGCGCTGCTGATCGGCCTGGCGCTGCTCTTCCTGGCCTGCTTCCTGGCGCTGCCGCTGCTGGCGGTGTTCGTCCAGGCCCTGTCGGAGGGCATCGGCCCCTACATGGAGGCGCTGGCCGAGCCGGACGCGCTGTCGGCGGTCGGGCTGACGCTGACCGTGGCCGCCATCGCCGTGCCGCTGAACTTGGTGTTCGGCGTCGCCGCCTCCTGGTGCATCGCCAAGTTCCAGTTCCCCGGGCGCAGCCTGCTGATCACGCTCATCGACCTGCCCTTCTCGGTGTCGCCGGTCATCTCGGGCATGGTCTACGTGCTGCTGTTCGGCCTGCACGGGGTGATGGGCCCCTGGCTGCGCGAGCACGACATCCAGATCATCTTCGCTGTGCCCGGCATCGTGCTGGCCACTGTCTTCGTCACCTTCCCCTTCGTCGCGCGCGAGCTGATCCCGCTGATGCAGGAGCAGGGCCAGGAGGACGAGGAGGCGGCGCTGGTGCTGGGCGCCAGCGGCTGGCAGACCTTCTGGCGGGTGACCCTGCCCAACATCCGCTGGGGTCTGCTGTACGGCGTGCTGCTGTGCAACGCCCGCGCGATGGGCGAGTTCGGGGCGGTGTCGGTGGTGTCGGGCCACATCCGCGGCAAGACCAACACCATGCCGCTGCACGTGGAAATCCTCTACAACGAGTACAATTTCGTGGCCGCCTTCGCGGTGGCCTCGCTGCTGGCGCTGCTGGCGCTGGTGACGCTGGCCGCCAAGACGGCGCTGGAGTGGCGCTTCGCCGACCAGATCGCCGCCTCCAGGCGGTGACCGGCGGCGCGCAAGGAGACGGGGACGAATGGCGATCGAAGTCCGCAACGTCGTGAAGAGGTTCGGCGCGTTCACGGCACTCGACGGGGTCGACCTGGACATCCGGTCGGGCGAGCTGCTGGCGCTGCTGGGCCCGTCGGGGTCCGGCAAGACCACGCTGCTGCGCATCATCGCCGGGCTGGACTTCGCCGACACCGGCGCCATCCGCTTCGACGGCGAGGACGCGGTGGACCGGGCGGCCAAGGACCGCAAGGTGGGCTTCGTCTTCCAGCACTACGCGCTGTTCCGGCACATGACCGTGTTCGAGAACGTCGCCTTCGGCCTGCGGGTGAAGCCGCGGGCGGAGCGGCCGGCGGAGGCGGACATCCGGCGGCGCGTCGGCGGGCTGCTGGAGATGGTGCAGCTGGCGCCGCTCGGCGACCGCTACCCGAGCCAGCTCTCCGGCGGGCAGCGGCAGCGCGTGGCGCTGGCCCGGGCGCTCGCCATCGAGCCGCGGGTGCTGCTGCTGGACGAGCCGTTCGGCGCGCTGGACGCCAAGGTGCGCAAGGACCTGCGGCGCTGGCTGCGGCACCTGCACGACGACATGAACATCACCTCCATCTTCGTCACCCACGACCAGGAGGAGGCGCTGGAGCTGGCCGACCGCGTCGTGGTGATGAGCCAGGGGCGCATCGTCCAGGCGGGCTCGCCGACGGAGGTGTACGACCACCCCGCCGACAGCTTCGTCTTCGACTTCCTGGGCGGGGTGAACCGGCTGGAGGGCACCATCGAGGGCGGCGTCGTCAGCGTCGCCGGCACGCCGGTGCAGACCGACGGCGAGGTCGGCGGCAACGGCCCGGCCGTCGTCTATGTCCGCCCGCACCAGGTGGAGGTGAACCCCGCCCCCGGCCCCGGGCGCTGGAGGGCGCGGCTGCGCTCTCTGCACACGGCGGGCCCGCTGGCCCGGCTGGAACTGGAGTTCGCCGGCCGCTCGCTGGAGGCGGAGATGCCGCGGGAGCGCCTGGCCGACCTGGGCCTGGCGCCCGGGTCGGAGTGTGCCGTGGACTTCCGCCACGCCCGCGTCTTCCGCAAGGAGGACGGGCGCCAGCCGCAGGAGGCGGCCCCGGTCCCCGCCCTCTGACCGGGCGCCATTGACTCCCGATTGCCGTTCCTGAATGCTGTTGCACGCGATAAGCGCGCAAAGCAAGAAACGCATTCAGGGAGTTGGAAGATGTCTCGGGCAAGACACGTACGAATCATGGCCGCGGCGGGGCTCGCGGCGGCGCTGGCCGGCTGCGCCGCGCCCAGCACGCTCGCCCCCACCGCGGACGGCGCCGCCGTCTCGCAGGAGGCGCTGAACCAGCGCCGGCTGGTGGCGGACCGGATCATGGCCGACCAGGCCCGGCTGCACGCGGTGACCTGGAAGATCGCCGCCGCCAACGCCGACCTCTGCGGCGAGAAGGTGGCCTGGCGCTCGGGCATCGCCGCCGCCACGATCCGCGACTTCGAGGGGGAGTGGGCCGGCGTGGCGGTGGAGAAGTTCGCGCTGGACGACCGGGTCACCGTCACCATCGTCACCCCCGGCTCGCCCGCCGAGGCGGCGGGCCTTCGGGTGAAGGACAAGATCGTCAGCATCGACGGCGGCGCCGCGCCCGCGGGCAAGCGCGCCTCGGAAAAGCTCCACGAGGCGCTGGAGAAGGCGCTGGAGGGCGGCCGGACGGTGACGCTGGGCCTGGTCCGCGACGGCCAGCCCGTCACCGCGGCCCTGACCCCGGCCAAGGTCTGCGCGCCCCACCCCGTCTATGTCGACACGCAGGAGCTGAACGCCTACGCCGACGGGGAGAACATCTTCATCACCCGCGGCATGATGCGCTTCCTGCCCGAGGACAAGGAGCTGGCCCTGGTCGTCGCGCACGAGCTGGCGCACAACTCCGAGGGGCACATCGACGCCAAGCGGACCAACGCCATGGCAGGTGCCGCGGGCGGCCTGCTGCTGGACGTGCTGGCGGCCGCCGCCGGCGTGAACACCCAGGGTGCTTTCAGCGACGCCGGCGCCCGCGCCGCCTCCCAGGCCTACGGCGTGGAGTTCGAGCAGGAGGCCGACTATGTCGGCATGTACTTCCTGTCGCGCAGCGGCTACCCGATGGACGGGGTCGAGGACGTCTGGCGCAAGATGGCGGCGGAGCATCCGGAGTCCATCTACTCCCGCAACTCCCACCCGACGGCGCCGGAGCGGTTCCTGGCCATCGGCTCGGCCCGCAGCGAGATCTCGACCAAGCGGACGGGCGGCGCCGCGCTGATGCCGAACCGCAAGCCGCAGCCCACCAGCTGAGGCCGGGCCCAGGCTTGCGCAGGGCTGCCATCCCACTCGCGGCGGGATGATCCCGGCCGGTGTTTGGGCTAAGGTCTGGTCCTGACGACATTTTCGGGACGGGACCCGATGGACGCCCACGACACCGCCGGGATCGAGGCCGCGATGCTGGAGCTGGGCCGCCGCGCCCGGGCGGCGGCCGCCCTGCTCGCCAACGCCGCGCCGGGGGCGAAGGTCCAGGCGCTGGAGGCGGCCGCGGCGGCGATCCGCGCCGATGCGGACGCCATCCTGGCCGCCAACGCCCGCGACATGGAGGCCGCCCGCGCCAAGGGCCTGTCGCCCGCCATGCTGGACCGGCTGCTGCTGGACGGCAAGCGGGTGGAGGCGATGGCCCGCGGGCTGGAGGAGGTGGCGGCCCTGCCCGACCCGGTCGGCACCGTGCTGGCCGACTGGACCCGGCCCAACGGCCTGCGCATCCAGCGGGTGCGGGTGCCGCTGGGCGTCATCGGCATCATCTACGAGAGCCGGCCCAACGTGACCGCCGACGCCGGCGGCCTGTGCCTGAAGTCCGGCAACGCTGCCATCCTGCGCGGCGGGTCGGAGAGCTTCCATTCCTCCCGCGCGATCGTCGCGGCGCTGCACCGGGGGCTGGAGGCGGCCGGGCTGCCGCCGGACGCGGTGCAGCTGGTCCCCACCACCGACCGCGCCGCGGTCGGGCAGCTGCTGACCATGACGGAGCATGTCGACGTCATCATCCCGCGCGGCGGCAAGTCGCTGACCTCGCGCGTGGCGGCGGAGAGCCGGGTCCCGGTCATCAAGCACCTGGACGGCATCTGCCACGTCTTCGTCCACCGCGCTGCCGACCCGGCCAAGGCGCGCGCCATCGCGCTGAACGCCAAGATGCGCCGCACCGGCATCTGCGGCGCCATGGAGACGCTGCTGGTGGACCGCCCCGCGCTGGAGAGCCACCTGCGCCCCATCCTGGACGACCTGATCGACGCGGGCTGCGAGGTGCGGGGCGACGCGGCGGTGCGGGCGCTGGACCCGCGCGTGGCGCCGGCAACCGAAGAGGACTGGGACACCGAGTACCTGGACGCCGTCCTGTCGGTGCGGGCGGTGGACGGGCTGGAGGCGGCGGTCGCCCACATCGCCCGCCACGGCAGCCACCACACCGACAGCATCGTGACCGAGGACGCCGAGGCGGCCGAGCGCTTCCTCGCGCTGGTGGACAGCGGCATCGTGCTGTGGAACGCCTCCACCCAGTTCGCCGACGGGGGCGAGTTCGGCATGGGGGCGGAGATCGGCATCTCCACCGGCAAGCTGCACGCCCGCGGCCCGGTCGGGGCCGAGCAGCTGACCAGCTACAAGTACGTGGTCCGCGGCGACGGGCAGGTCCGCCCTTGAGCACGCCGGCCCCGCCCCCTTCCCCGCCCATCGTCCCAGGCCTGCGCACCGGCGCCGCCTGGGCCGGGCGGCGGGTGGGGCTGCTGGGCGGGTCCTTCAACCCGGCGCACGAGGGGCACCGCCACGCCAGCCTGGAGGCCATCCGCCGGCTGGGGCTGAACGAGGTGTGGTGGCTGGTCAGCCCGCAGAACCCGCTGAAGCCGGCGGCCGGCATGGCCGACCTCGCGACCCGCCTCGCCACCGCCCGCGCCCGCGCCCGCCACCCCCGCATCCGGGTGACGGCGCTGGAGGGCGATCTCGGCACCCGCTACACGGTGGAGACGCTGGCGGAGCTGCGCCGGCGCTACCCCCGGACGCACTTCGTCTGGCTGATGGGAGCCGACAATCTGGCGCAGATACCACGCTGGCGCGGATGGGTCCGCATCTTTGGGATGGTGCCGGTTGCAGTGATGCCCCGCGCCCCCTATTCTCTAAGGGCGCTCGTCGGCAAGGCCGCGGCGCGATTCGCCGGCAGCCGGGTGGCGCCGGGTCGGGCTCGCGGGCTGGCCGAGATGCCGCCGCCGGCCTGGACCTTCCTGGAGGGGCCCGTCCATCCTGCCTCGGCGACCGAGATCCGGCGCGGCGGGGACCGTCGTGCCTGGGTCCCGGCAACCCCGAAACCGAGGTGAGGACCATATCTACGCTCTCTAACGCCACCGCCCACGCAGGCCGCGCCGACGTGGCCCCTCCGGGCGCCGATTTCCCGGCCCGCGTCCGGGACCTGATCCTCCAGTCGCTGGAGGACGACAAGGCGGAAAACACCGTCGTCATCGATCTCCAGGGCAAGACCAGCCTCGCCGACTTCATGGTGGTGACCTCCGGCCGCTCGGCCCGCCAGGTCGGCGCCATGGCGCAGCATCTCGTGGAGAGGCTGAAGACGCTGGGCGTCGTCGGGATCGAGGCGGAAGGTCTGCCCCAGGCCGACTGGGTGCTGATCGACGCCGGCGACGTGATCGTCCACCTGTTCCGTCCCGAGGTCCGCAGCTTCTACAACATCGAGAAGATGTGGGGCCTGGAGGCGCCGCCGTCGCCGCCCGCCATCGACGGGCTGGGCTGGGCCTCGGCCTGACGGCCGGGCCCGCCTGAACGGCCGGGAACGGAAAGGGGACCGGAATGCGGCTGTGGCTCGCCGCCATCGGGCGGGCACGGCCCGGGCCCGCGCGCGACCTGTTCGAGGAGTACCGGTCGCGGCTCTCCTGGCCGCTGACCCTGCGCGAGATCGAACCGAAGAAGAAGGTCGAGGGGGAGGAGCTGAAGCGCCTGGAGGCGCAGCTCCTGCTCGAGGCCGTGCCGCCCGGCGCCACCCTCGTGGCGCTGGACGAACGCGGCCGCGCGCTCTCCAGCGGCGACTTCGCCGCCAAGGTGGGGGCGTGGCGGGACGGCGGCGTCGCCGACCTCGCCTTCGTCATCGGCGGCGCCGACGGGCTGGCCGAGGAGGTGCGCCGCCGCGCCGCCCTCCTGCTGGCCTTCGGCACCATGACCTGGCCGCACATGCTGGTCCGCGGCATGCTGGCGGAGCAGATCTACCGCGCCCAGCAGATCCTGGCGGGGCACCCCTACCACCGCGCCTGAGGTACCCACCGGCCCCTCCCCCGAGGAGGCGGCCCGCGAAAACTTCCGTCCCTGCAAGTCCTTGGGAAGTTAGTTGCAATCCCGACAACATTATTGCGGTGCGAAGACTATAAACATTCTGAACCTTCCGTGTTAGGCTCTCCTTTACCGGCACTGTGCCGGGTAAAGGAGGTGCGTGATGAGGAAGACCCCAATTCTTGCCGCGGCACTCCTGGTCGGGATGGCGGGGGCCGCCCAGGCGTCACCGAAGACCATCGACACGTCGGGACCGATACAGGTCCTCGGCAAGTCCGACACCGCCATGTGCGTCGACCGGACGGAGAGCAGCGACGTCGGCGACGCCATGTACTGGTGCAACCGCGCCATCATGCGGGCCGAGAGCACGATCGACGAGCGGGCGGTGGCGTACCTGCACCGCGGCGTCCTGCACCTGCGCGAGGGCCGGATGAAGGCGGCGCAGGCCGACATCGGCAAGTCGATCGAGCTGACGCCGCACTACGGCGACGCCCACTTCAACCAGGGCAACATCGACTTCGCCGCCGGCCGCTACGACCAGGCGGTCGCGGCCTACAGCAAGGCGCTGGGCCTCGGCATCACCGTGCCGGAGTTGGCGCACTACAACCGCGGCCAGGCCTACAAGCGGCTGGGCCAGGCGGCCCAGGCCAGCGCGGACATGGAACAGGCGAAGCTGCTGGCGGACGACAAGTCCGCACTGCACCACCGCCTGTCGAGCGCCCGCTGAACTGAGCGCTCCCCGGCCGTCCCGGCAAGGCACGGCCGGCGGCACCGGACACCTCCTTACCACCCTCCGCCCGACCGGCGGAGGGTGGCGGGGTGCCGCGTTGCGTCCGCGGGGCATGGCCCCTGCGGGATGCCTGAAGGCAGCCTCGCCACTGCCGCCGGCTGCATGGCCGCCTTCGACCTCAGCGCCTGGGCCCTGCGGCTGTGGCTGGGCAGGGCGGGTCATAGCCTCGGTGGCGCCCGACTGGACGCCGGCCCGCGTCGCCTGACGATTTCCGCCACCCCGCTGTCGGGAGGCGCCCTCCCCGCCCGTCCTCGGGGCTGAACCGGCCGCAGGGGCCGGCGGACCCGAGGGAGGGACAGGACATGAAGAGCATCGGCACCCTGGACATGACGGCGCGCGGCGAGCGGGAGATCGTGATGGCCCGCCGCTTCGCGGCACCGCGGCAGGCGGTCTTCGAGGCGCTGGTGCGCCCGGAACTGCTGAAGCGCTGGATGGGCCCGGCCGGCTGGACGCTGGAGTCCTGCGACATCGACCTGCGCGCGGGCGGCCGCTACCGCTACGGGATGCGCGGCCCCGACGGGGCGGCGATGGGCTGGGGCGGCACCATCCGCGAAGTCGTGCCCGGCCGCCGCATCGTCCAGACCGAGCTGTTCGACGTCGACTGGACCGGCGGGGAGACGCTGGCGGCGGCGGAACTGGAGGAGGCCGGCGGGGAGACGCTGCTGACCACCACCATCCTGTACCCCACCCGCGAGGCCCGCGACGCCGTCTTCGCCGGCCCCATGGGCGAGGGCGTGGCCGCCTCTTACGACCGGCTGGACGGGCTGCTGGCGGAGGTCGTCGGGTAGCGGAGTCCGCTGATGCCCCAGGGGGCATGCTCCCGACCGGACCCAGCATGGAGAGCCTTGCACAGTCGGCATCATGAGCTCCCGATACCGTCACCCCGGCGAAAGCCGGGGGCCAGGGGGCCCAAGCGCGACGGCAAGTTGCCCCTGGATTCCGGCTTTCGCCGGAATGACGGCCCTCAATCTGGTCTAGGGAACTGTGCGAAGCACTCCAGCCCGGGGAGCCTTGGTGCCAAGTCGCGGGTTGCCGGGGAACAACACCCCGGCATTCCTCGGTCCTGGACCCGGCCGGAAAGCCGCGCGGAGCCGCCCCCCCCCGCGCCCCTACTCCTCCCGCTGGTCGGGCCCGAAGATCGGGTAGGTCCCGAAGTCGCGGATGGGGCGCATGACGACGTTGCTGACGACGCGGGAGACGCCGAGATCGGGGTCGTCGATCCAGGAGGCGGTCAGGTCCTGGTAGGCGTCGATGTCGCGGCAGACCAGCTTGGCGCAGTAGTCGAACTGGCCGGAGACCTCGAAGCACTCGATGACCTCGGGCGTCTCCTTCAGCCGCTTCTCGAACACGGCCTGGGCCTGCCGGCCGTGCTTCTCCAGGGCGATCTGGGCGAGCACGAAGACGCAGGACTGCAGCCGGCGCACGTCGATGACGGCCTGGTAGCGCACCACCACGCCCTCGCGCTCCAGCCGGCGGACCCGCTCCAGGCAGGGGCGGGCGGACAGGCCGACGCGCTCCGACAGGGCCTGGTTGGTGATCCGCCCCTCGCGCTGGAGTTCGTTCAGGATCCTGATGTCGATCTGGTCGAGCTTCTTCAGCTTCATGCGCGTGCTGACGCCTCCCCGCGCCGGCCGCCCCGGACGGGCTCCGGGCCCGGCGACGCCCCCTTATAAAGGATGGGTGTAGCGCCGCCCAGGCCCCATGGCACGGCTAAGCCACCTCGGCCGCCCGCAGCCCGGCGGCCCGGCTGGACGCCGCGGCGAAGCGGCCCAGCAGCGCCAGCGCCGCCTCCAGCGTGGCGCCGCCGCGGTCGTGGCGGGGCGCGAACTCCACCAGGTCGAAGGAGCCGACCAGGCCGGAGCGGCCCAGCAGGTCCATCGCCTCCAGCGTCTCCTCCAGGCCGAGCCCGTCCGGCACCGGCGTGCCGACGCCGGGCGCCACCGCCGGGTCGAGACCGTCCACGTCGAAGCTGACATGGACGTGGCCGCCGTGGCGGGCCGCCTCCTCCAGCGCCCGGCCGACCAGCGCCGCCAAGCCCTCGCGCCGCACCGCCTCCATGGTGTGGAAGGTGACGCGGTGGCGGCGCAGGTTCTCCGCCTCGCCCTCGTCGATGGAGCGGATGCCGAACTGGAACAGCCGCGACGGGTCCAGCAGCCGGGCGCCGCCGCCCAGGTCCAGCATGGCCGGGTGGCCGATGCCGCAGGCCGCCGCCGCCGGCAGCCCGTGCGTGTTGCCCGACGGCGAGGTCTCCGGCGTGTTGAAGTCCGGGTGCGCGTCGAACCAGAGGACGTAGAGCGGCACGCCGCGCTGGCGCGCATGGCGCGAGGCCGCCGCGACCGAACCCAGCGCCAGCGAATGGTCGCCGCCGACCATCAGCGGCACGCCGCCGTCGGCCAGCACGTCGGCGCAGGCGTCGCGCACCGCCAGCGACCAGCTGGCGGTCGCCGCGACGCTCCGGCAGACGCCGTCCTCCACCCGCCCGTCATAGGCCGGGCCGACCGCGTCGCCGCGGTCGCGCACCACGGCCCCGGCCGCCTCCAGCCGGGCGGCAAGACCGCCTTCGCGCAGGGCGGCGGGCCCGCCGGCCGCGCCGCAGCCGACATTGCCCACCTCCGACGGCGCCCCGACGATGCCGAACCAGGGCGCCGCGCGTCCGAACCGGGTCATATGACTGCCCCCTTCACTTTCTTCTTCTCGGGCTTCTTCCAGGGCTTCCGTCCGGCCGCGCCGGTCAGGCCACGCCGCGGCGGCCGGCCGACGGCTCGAGCGCGCGCAGCGTCTCCTCGAACCGGTCGATGGCCCAGTCCAGGTCCGCCCGCTCGATCACCAGCGGCGGCGCGAAGCGGATGACCGTCTCGTGCGTCTCCTTGCTGAGGACGCCGTGGGTCATCAGCTCCTCCACCACGGCGCGGGCGGTGGCGTAGGCCGGGTCGATCTCCACGCCCAGCCACAGGCCCTTGCCGCGCACGCCCTTCACCAGCGGCGAGCGGATGGCGCGGATGCGGGCGGCCATGTGCTCGCCCAGCTCGGCGGAGCGCTCGACCAGCCGCTCCTCCTCGATGACGCGCAGCGACTCCAGCCCGACCGCGGCCGCCAGCGGGTTGCCGCCGAAGGTGGAGCCGTGGTTGCCCGGCTTGAACACGTCGATCACGTCGCGGCGCGCCACGAAGGCGGACACCGGCATCACGCCGCCGCCCAGCGCCTTGCCAAGGCACATGGCGTCGGGGCGGATGCCCTCGTGCTGGTGGGCGAACCACTTGCCGGTGCGGCCCAGGCCGGACTGGATCTCGTCCAGGACCATCAGCACGTTGTGGCGGTCGCAGAGCGCGCGCACTTCCTTCAGGTAGCCCTCGGGCGGCACCACGATGCCGGCCTCGCCCTGGATCGGCTCCAGCAGCACGGCGGCCGTGTTGGGGCCGATCGCAGCCTCCAGCGCCGCCGCGTCGCCGTAGGGGACGATGCGGAAGCCCGGCGTGAAGGGGCCGAAGCCGTCCCGGTAGTCCGCCTCGGAGGAGAAGCTGACGATGGTGGTGGTGCGGCCGTGGAAGTTGCCCTCGGCCACGACGATCTCGGCTTGGCCGGCCGGGATGCCCTTCACCGTGTAGCCCCAGCGGCGGGCGGCCTTGATGGCGGTCTCCACCGCCTCGGCGCCGCTGTTCATGGGGCAGGCGCCGTCCAGCCCCGTCAGCTCGCACACCTTGGCGAGGAAGGGGCCCAGCTTGTCGGTGTGGAAGGCGCGGCTGACGACGGCGACCTTCTCCGCCTGCTCGGTCAGCGCCTTCAGGATGCGGGGGTGGCCGTGGCCCACGTTCACCGCGGAATAGGCGCTCATCATGTCGAGGTAGCGGCGGCCGTCCTCGGCCCAGATCCAGGCGCCCTTGGCGTGGGTCACGACGACGGGCAGCGGCTTGTAGTTGCGCGCGCAGAACCGGTCCTCGAACGCGATCGTCGCGCTGCCGGTCAGCCCAGCCTTGTCCATGATCCCGTCCATCGTCGTCTCCATAATTCCCGATATTGCGAGGATGGCATGGCCGACACAGCCGAAGTGGTCGAAGAGGGACCGGCCCGCGACAGAACCGGCAAGGGGCGGACGGGCGCCGCGACCGCTTTTGTCAGGCGCCCCCGTTCGGCGGGCGCCCCGCCGGGGTGCGCCTTCGGGGCAGCCCTCCCCCGCATGCGCCGGGCGCCGCGCTGGCCTCCGCAAGGTTTCGTTAACCATGCCGGCCGGAGAGTCGGTACCGTCCTGATGGCGAGGGAGGCCCGCCGGATGTCGACGGCCGGGCCCCCGCGTCCTATAACGCGGGTGTCGGGCCGGAAAGAGCCCGGCGGCCGGCCGGAGTGGTGCTTGCAAGGGCGCCGCGTCGGCCCGACCCTAACCCTTGTGACCAGGACCTGAGGGAACCGACCACGATGACCGGCCCGACCGCCAGCAAGCCCCCCAGCCCCGCACCGCGCCCTGTCGTCCTCTGCATCCTGGACGGCTGGGGATACCGCGAGGAGCGCGAGGACAACGCCGTCGCGCAGGGGCACACGCCGAACTTCGACCGGCTGTGGGCGGGCTGCCCGCGCGGCTTCCTGAACGCCTGCGAGGAGGAGGTCGGCCTGCCCAAGGGCCAGATCGGCAACTCCGAGGTCGGGCACATGAACCTGGGCGCCGGCCGCGTCGTGTTCCAGGACCTGCCCATGATCGACCGCGCCATCGCCGCGGGCGAGCTGGAAACCAACCCGCAGCTGAACGCCTTCAAGGCGGCCCTGAGGAAGAGCGGCGGCACCGCCCACCTGATGGGCCTCGCCTCCCCCGGCGGCGTGCACAGCCACCAGGACCACATGGCGGCGCTGGCGAAATCGCTGGCGGCCGCGGGCGTGCCGGTCGCCATCCACTGCTTCACCGACGGCCGCGACGTGCCGCCGCAGAGTGCGGCCGAGCAGGTGGCGAGGTTCCTGGGCGACCTCGACGGCGTCACCCTGGCGACCGTCGGCTCGGTCACCGGCCGCTACTACGCCATGGACCGCGACAAGCGGTGGGAGCGGGTGGAGAAGGCCTACCGCGCCATCGTCGCGGCGGAGGGGGCGCGGGCCGAGACGCCGGTCGCCGCCATCGAGGCCTCCTACGCCGCCGACGTGCACGACGAGTTCATCCTGCCCGCCATCATGCCCGGCTATGCCGGCATGAAGGACGGCGACGGGGTGCTGATGGCGAACTTCCGCGCCGACCGCGCGCGGGAGATCCTGACGGCGCTGCTGGACCCGGCCTTCGCCGGCTTCGACCGCGGCACCCCGGTCAAGGTCGCGGCGGCGCTGGGCATGGTGGAGTATTCCAGCGACCTCAACCGCTTCATGCCGGCGATCTTCCCGCCGAAGGAGCTGACCAACACGCTGGGCCAGGTGGTCGCCGACCGCGGCCTGCGCCAGCTGCGCATCGCCGAGACGGAGAAGTACCCGCACGTCACCTTCTTCTTCAACGGCGGCGAGGAGAAGGTCTATCCGGGCGAGGAGCGCATCCTGGTCCCCTCGCCCAAGGTCGCGACCTACGACCTGCAGCCGGAGATGTCGGCCGAGGAGGTCACGGACAAGCTGGTCGCCGCCATCGACGGCGGCACCTTCGACCTGGTGGTGGTGAACTACGCCAACCCGGACATGGTCGGCCACACCGGCAGCCTGCCGGCGGCGATCAAGGCGGTGGAGGCGGTCGACCGCTGCCTCGGCCGGGTGATCGAGGCGGTGGAGCGCCAGGGCGGCACCGCCTTCGTCACCGCCGACCACGGCAACTGCGAGATGATGCGCGACCCCGAGACCGGCGGCCCGCACACCGCGCACACCCTGAACCTGGTCCCGGCCTTTCTGGTCGGCGCGCCCTCGGACGTGGTGAAGCTGGGCGACGGCCGCCTGGCCGACGTCGCCCCCACCCTGCTGGAACTGATGGGCGTCGAGCAGCCCGCCGAGATGACCGGCCGCTCGCTCCTGGTCCGCGACGCGGCGAGGCGCGCCGCGGAGTGAGGATGCCCGCCCCCCGCCCCGCCTCTGCCATCGCGCCCTCTCCCCTTGCGGGAGAGGGAGGGACCCGTCGCGAAAGCGGCGGGGGGGTGAGGGGTGGATGCCGGGACGCGCGCCGGCGCCGCGCGGCGGGCCCCCTCCTCCTGGCCGCCCTCCTCCTCGCCCCTTCAGCCGGGGCCGCGCCGACCCAGTCGGGCGACCCGCAGAAGCAGCTCCAGGAGCTGCAGCGGGAGCTGGAGAAGGGCCAGGGGCGCAAGGGGGAGCTGGATGCGCGGGCGGAGGAGCTGGAGCGCGAGCTGGCCGACATCCGCGGCCGCCTGGTCGCCGCCGCCGACGAGGCCCGCGCCCAGGACGAGGCGCTGGCGAGGGTCGAGGAGGCCGAGGCCGCTCTGATGCGCGACGAGGGCGAGCGGCTCGCCCGCATCGACGCCGACCGGGCGGCTCTGACAGAGCTGCTGGGGGCCCTGCAACGGCTCTCCCGGCTGCCGCCGGAGGCCTTGATCGCCAAGCCGGAACCGCCATCTGAGACGCTGAAGAGCGCGCTGCTGCTGCGCGCCGCCATCCCGGAGCTGAAGGCCCGCGCCGACGCGCTGTCGGCGCAGCTGGCCGGGCTGGCGGAGGTGCGCAGCGGGCTCGCCGCGCGGCGGCAGGAGGCGCTGGCCGCCCGCGCCGAGCTGGAGCGGCGGCAGGCGGAGCTGAAGACGCTGGCGGAGCGGCGCGAGGCGCTGTCCCGGGCGACGGAGGCCGAGCGCCAGAAGGTCGCCGCCAACCTGGGCCAGCTGGCCGCCCGGGCGGAGGACCTGAAGGGGCTGCTCGACCGGCTGGAGGCGGAGAAGAAGGCCGCCGCGGAACGCGAGAAGGCCGCCGAGGCGGCGCGCCGCGCCAAGGCCGAGGCCGACCGCCAGGCCCAGGCGCGCGAGAAGGTCGCGGCGCTGGGCAAGGCGCCGGGAAAGAAGGACCTGGGCGGCATGGTGATGCCGGTCCGCGGGCAGGTGGCGGTGCGCTACGGCGAGCCGGACAAGCTGGGCGCCACCAGCCGCGGGGTCACCTTCGCCGTCCGCAAGGGGGCGCCCGTGGTGGCGCCCTTCGACGGGTCGGTCATGTTCGCCGGCCCCTTCAAGGGGTACGGGCTGATCTTGATCGTGGAACACGCCAACGGATATCATAGCCTGATCGCGGGACTGGGACGGATCGACACCGAGGTCGGGCAGCAGGTGCTGACCGGCGAACCCGTGGGCGCCATGGCTTCCGACGGCGAACCTTCACTCTACTTCGAGCTGCGACGGGGCGGTCAGCCGATCAACCCGCTGCGCGGCCTCACCGCCACCGACGGCAAGGGACAAGGTTGATATGAAGAAGCTCATGACATCGGCCGCCGCGGCGGCGCTGCTGGTCCTGGCCCCGGCCTGCGCGACGGCCCAGGGCAAGCAGCCCCTGAAGTCCGAGACATACCGCCAGCTCGACCTGTTCGCCGACGTGTTCGAGCGGGTCCGCGCCGAGTATGTCGAGGACGTCACCGACGAGCAGCTGATCGAGGCGGCCATCGACGGGATGCTGACCTCGCTCGACCCGCACTCGAGCTTCCTCAACAAGAAGAACTTCCAGGACATGCAGGTGCAGACCCGCGGCGAGTTCGGCGGGCTCGGCATCGAGGTCACGCAGGAGAACGGCGTCGTCAAGGTGGTCTCCCCCATCGACGACACCCCGGCCTACCGCGCCGGCGTGCTGCCCGGCGACTACATCACCCACCTGAACGACGAGCCGATCGTCGGCCTGTCCCTGAACGAGGCGGTGGAGAAGATGCGCGGCCCCGTCGGCAGCGACATCAAGGTCACCATCCGCCGCGGCGAGGCGGCCGAGCCGGTCCACGTCAACCTGACCCGCGCCGTGGTCAAGGTGCAGTCGGTGCGCTACCGGGTGGAGGGCGAGGTCGGCTACATCCGCATCTCCAGCTTCAACGAGCAGACCCAGGCCGGCCTGGACAAGGCCATGGCCGCGATCCAGAAGCAGGTGGGCGACAAGCTGATCGGCTTCGTGCTGGACCTGCGCAACAACCCGGGCGGTCTGCTGGACCAGGCCATCTCGGTCAGCGACACCTTCCTGGAGCGGGGCGAGATCGTCTCCACCCGCGGCCGCCACAGCGAGAACGGCGAGCGCTACAACGCCAAGGCCGGCGACGCCGCGCACGGGCTGCCCGTGGTGGTGCTGGTCAACGGCGGTTCGGCCTCGGCGTCGGAGATCGTCGCCGGTGCCCTGCAGGACCACAAGCGCGGCATCGTTCTGGGCACCCAGAGCTTCGGCAAGGGCTCGGTCCAGACCATCATCCCGCTGCAGGGCCAGGGCGCCATGCGGCTGACCACGGCGCGCTACTTCACGCCGTCCGGCAAGTCGATCCAGCAGCTGGGCATCACCCCCGACATCGAGGTGCAGCCGGCCCGGATCGAGGAGCTGACCCAGGGCCAGCGCCGGCGCGAGGCGGACCTGCCGCACGCGCTGCGCAACCCCGACCAGAACGCCCGCCAGGGCCAGGCGCCGGCCCAGCCGAACGCCGCCCAGCCGAACGCCCGCCCGGCGCCCACCGGCACGCCCACCACGCCCGCGGCCCCGCCGGCCACCCCGCAGAACGGGGCGCCGGTCGGCGGCGAGGTGTCCGCCCCGGCGTCGCCGCAGCCGACCACCGCGCAGAACGGCCAGCAGGAGCCCTTCGACTACCAGCTGGCCCGCGCGCTCGACCTCCTGCGCGGCGTCTCGCTGTTCGCGCAGAGCAAGACCATCAACTGATCGCATCGGCCAAGTGGCGCGTTTCTCCTTCAAGAAGAAGCCGGCGGAAGAACCGGCGATGGACGAGCTGGACGGGCCGGCCCCCGCGGCGGGGGCCGGCAGCGCCGGCATCCTGGCGCGGCGGCTCGGCCTCGGCCGGGGCGCCCGGGCGCCCGCGGACGATCCGGCCAACGACGACCTGCCCGGCGGCGGCGATGCCGACCCGGACGGCCCGCCGAAGCGCCGCGGCGCCAAGGCGATGGCCTTCCCGGCGGCCCTGCTGGCCACCGCCCTGGCCTTCGCCGGCACCGTCCTCTGGCTGAGCCTGGCGGCGCAGGACACGGTGCGGCGGCGCCAGGCGGAGGTGTCGCGCCTGAGCCTGCCGGTGCTGAACTCCGACGGCTCCCCCCGCTTCGTCGAGGCGGCCCCGCCCACGGTCGAGGCGGAGGTCGAGGCCGACCCCGTCGACATCCCGGTGACCCTGTCCGCCAGCCGCCTGGACGGGCTGGTGGAGAAGGGACGGGCGGGTCCCCTGCCCCGCATCGGGCCGGAGGGCCAGGCGCCCTGGCAGGCCTACGCGCGGCCCTTCCCGCACGAGGACCCCCGCCCGCGCATCGCGCTGGTCATCACCGAGCTGGGCGCCTCCACGCCCGTGCTGGAGGGCGCCATCGCCCGCCTGCCGGGTGCCGTGACCTTCGCCTTCCAGGCCGGCCTGCCCGAGCTGCAGGCCCAGGTGGACGCCGCCCGCGCCAACGGGCACGAGGTGCTGCTGTCGGTGCCGATGGAGCCGGTGGGCTATCCCCGCAACGACCCCGGGCCCGGCACGCTGCTGACCGCCCTGTCGGACGAGCGCAACGTGGAGCGGCTGGAGGCGGCGATGGCGTCCGCCACCGGCTATGTCGGCCTCACCAGCACGACCGGCACCAAGTTCACCGCCAGCCGGCCCAGCCTGCAGGCGGTGCTGTTCCAGGTGCAGCGCCGCGGCCTCTCCTGGGTCGACGCCTGGCTGGTGCCGGAGAGCCAGGCGACGCGCCTCTCCACCACGCTGGGGCTGCCGCGCGCGGTCGCCGACGTGCAGGTGGACAGGGAGGAGTCGCCGAACGGCATCGACGCCCAGTTGGCGGAGCTGGAGCGGCTCGCCAAGGCCAACGGCGCCGCCGTCGGCTTCGCCCAGCCCTACCCCGTCACCATCGAGCGCATCGCCCGCTGGGCCGCCTCGCTGAAGGACCGCGGCATCGTGCTGGCGCCGGTCACGGCGGTGCTGAACAAGCAGGCCGACCGCTAGGGTCCCGCCGCAGACTCTGCCGCCCGCCGCCCGCAATACCGACGGATGCGCCTGCCGCGGCGCCCAAATGAGGGCCATCCGCCGGACCCCCGCCCCTAGGCTCGGCCCCACGACATGGCGTGGAGGAACGAGATGGATTCCATGGGGCTTCGGCAGGGTGTTGGCGACCGGGAAGGTGCGGGGGCGCGCGACCGCGTCCTCGGCTTCGTCGACGTGCTCGGGACGATGGCCGGGTGGCCGGCGGCGGCCGGGCCCGGCGGCGAGGGCACCTATCTGGCGGCGCGCCGGCGGCTGCCCCTGCCGGAGGGGCCGGTGACGGTGGAGGCGGTGCGCCTGCCC
>DASPKT010000382.1:0-2801 GCA_035627915.1 Azospirillaceae bacterium | reverse complement strand
GGGCCGTAGGTGTTGAAGATGCGCGCCACCCGGATGTTCAGCTTGTGCTGCCGGTGGTAGTCGAAGAACAGCGTCTCCGCGCAGCGCTTGCCCTCGTCGTAGCAGGCGCGCGGACCGATCGGGTTCACGTTGCCCCGGTAGCTCTCCGGCTGCGGATGGACCGCGGGGTCGCCGTACACTTCCGAGGTCGAGGCCTGGAAGATCTTGGCGCCGACCCGCTTGGCCAATCCCAGCATGTTGATGGCGCCGTGGACCGAGGTCTTGGTGGTCTGCACCGGATCGTGCTGGTAGTGGATCGGCGAGGCCGGGCAGGCCAGGTTGTAGATCTCGTCCACCTCGACGTAGAGGGGGAAGGTCACGTCGTGGCGCATCAGCTCGAAATACGGGCTGCCCATCAGGTGCGCGATGTTGTCCTTGGTGCCGGTGAAGAAGTTGTCGACGCACAGAACGTCGTTCCCCTCCTTCAGCAGCCGCTCGCACAAATGCGACCCCAGGAACCCCGCCCCGCCCGTCACCAGGACACGCTTGCGCAACTGCTTCATCTCGATCCTGCCTGCCTGCCCGTAGCGGGACATTCCGCCCCTACCCCTTAATGTTTAAGCCCGCCCGGGGAATGCGCGCAATGCCGATGCCGCCGGCCGCCCCGCCGGGCGGCGCCCGCTCCCGAACTTGTCACGGGGACCCGTCACGGGGCTTGGCGGCGCCAGGCCTCCAGCATCAGCACCGTCCACAGCGGCTCCGCCCAGGCGCCGCGGCCGGCCAGCAGCCGGCTCCAGGCGGCGCGGACCGGCGCCGGGTCCAGCAGGCCGCCGGCGGCGATGGCGGCGGGGTCCAGCAGGTCCTCCGCCCAGCCGCGCAGGGGCCCGGCGAGCCAAGCGGCCAGCGGCACGCCGAAGCCCGACTTGGGCCGTTCCGCATGCGCTGGCGGCAGGTGGCGGGCCAGCACCCGGCGCAGCAGCCACTTGCCCCGCCCGTCCCGCAGCCTGAGCCGCGCCGGCAGGCGCCAGCCGAACGCCACCACGCGCGGGTCGAGCAGCGGCACGCGCGCCTCCAGGCTGGCGGCCATGCTGGCGCGGTCCAGCTTGACCAACACGCCGCTGGGCAGGTAGCCCGCGAAGTCGCGGAACTGCACCCGCGCCGCCGCGTCCAGCCCTTCCGGCGGCTCCGGGTCCGCCCATGCGCCGCCGCCGGGCGCCCCGCGCAGCAGGCCGGCGGGACGCGGCCAGCGCGCCGCCATGCGCCGGTAGAGGTCGCCGTCGTCCGCCGCCCCCAGGGCCAGCGCCGCCTTGGCGGCCTTGTCGCCCAGCGTGCGCGGCGCCCCCGGCAGCCGCTCCGCCAGCTCCCAGGCGCCCGCCGGCACCGCCCCGGCGGCAAGCCCCAGCGCGCCGCGCAGCGGCCCGGGCAGGCGCCGCAGCCGGTCCAGCCGGCCGGCCCAGAGGTGGCGGGAATAGCCCGCGAACACCTCGTCCCCGCCGTCGCCGGACAGCGCCACGGTGACGGAGCGCCGGGCCAGCCGGCACAGCATCAGCGTCGGCACCTGCGAGCTGTCGGCGAAGGGCTCGTCGTAGATGCCGGGCAGCTCGGGGACCAGCCGCGCCGCGTCGGCCGCGGTCAGGGTGAAGGCGGTGTGGTCGGTCCCCAGCGCCCGCGCCGCGGTCGCGGCGGCGGCCGACTCGTCGTGGCTGGCCTCCTCGAAGCCGATGCTGAAGCTGCGCACCGGCCCGGCCGAGGCCCGCCGCATCAGCGCCGCCACCACGGCGCTGTCGATCCCGCCGGAGAGGAAGACGCCCAGCGGCACGTCTGCCACCATGCGGGACGCCACCGCGTCCGCCAGCAGCGCCTCCGCCGCCTCCACCGCCTCCTCCTCGCCGAGGTCCAGCGGGTCGGCCAGCCCGGCGCGGGCGACCGCCTCCACCGACCAGTAGCGGCGCTGCCGGCAAGCACCGCCCGCGTCGATCTCCAGCAGGGTTCCCGGTTCCAGCTGCCGCACCCCGGCATAGGCGGTCAGCGGCGCCGGGATGAAGGAGCGGCGCAGATACTCGGCCAGCGCCCCGCGGTCGATCTCCGCGGGGAAGCCGGGGTGCACGCGCAGGGCCTTCAGCTCAGAGCCGAACAGCAGCCGGCCGGCGGCGAGGCTCCAGTACAGCGGCTTCTCCCCCAGGGGATCGCGCACCAGCACCAGGCGCCGCTCCGCCGTGAACCAGAGGGCCAGCGCGAACATGCCGTTCAGCGCCGCCAGCGCCCGGTCCAGCCCCCAGGCGGCGACCGCCTCCACCAGCACCTCGGTGTCGGAGCGCGAGCGGAACGTCCGGCCCTCCGCCTCCAGCGCGCGACGGACCTCGGCGTGGTTATAGATCTCCCCGTTGAAGGCGACGACCACCCGCCCGTCGGCCGAGGCCATGGGCTGGTGCCCGCCCGGGGAGAGGTCGACGATGGCGAGCCGCCGGTTGCCCAGCGCCACGCCCGCGGCAACGTCGGTCCACAGGCCCCGGTCGTCGGGGCCCCGGTGCGCCAGCCGGTCGAGCATCGACCAGCCGGTCCGCTCCAGCGCCTCCGCCCGGGCGCCGCCGAACTCCCACAGGCCCGCTATGCCGCACATGCCGCCGGTTCCCCCGAAGCCTGGGCCGTCACGGGCGCGCCAGGGCGGCCAGCCGCGCCGCGGCGCCGGCCAGGGCGTCGGCCAGCGTGCCCCCCGGCGGCGGCCGCAGCACGCGCATGCTGGCGAACCAGGGCCGCACCCCGGTCCCCAGCATGGACCAGTCGGTGGGCATGGCGATGCGCCAGACCGGCACGCCCAGCGC
>DASPKT010000381.1:0-4571 GCA_035627915.1 Azospirillaceae bacterium | reverse complement strand
GGCAGCGGGGGCGTGGTGCGGGCTTCGACAGGCTCAGCCTGAGGGACGTTGAGATGCTCCCTATGTAGGTTGCTGCTGCCCGCTACGCCTGGCCTGGCATCCACCCTTCCTCATGCTTAGCCTGTCGAAGCACGCAGCACGCCTCAGCCGCACCGGGGCGCCGCGGGACGGCAGCGGGGGCGTGGTGCGTCCTTCGACAAGCTCAGGATGAGGCTTCGACAAGCTCAGGATGAGGCTTCGACAGGCTCAGGCTGAGGAGCGGGGAGATGCTCCCGGGAATGGGTGCCGCTCCCGATGTGTGCAGTTCGTCTTGGCATCCCGGTCCTCATGCCAACACGGTTTCTGAGCCCGGTCAGAAGGCCGCCCCCTATACCCTCAGGGCACCACGCCCGCCGCGCGCTGCCAGGTCCAGCTCTGCGACACCGTCTTTCCGTCCTTGCCGGGACCCGAGACGGTCGCGGTCAGGCGGTCGCCGTCGCGGCGGTATTCGATGCGGGTGGGGAAGTCGTGGGCGGGGTTCTCGAACACCGCCAGACCGGGGGCGGCCTCCGTCAGGGGGAAGGCGGCCGGGGACTGGCCGACGGGGGCGGCCATGTACACGAGCGTCCCGCCCTCCTCGACGATGCGGATGAACTCCACCGACGGCGTCTTCCCCGGCCTGGACGTCCGGTGCATGCCCGGCATCACCCCGCCGGCGGGTGCCATGTAGTGCTCCTCGCTGCGCAGCCCGTCCTTCTCCGCCACCCAGGAGCCGGCGAGCCAGGACAGCGCCTCCAGGCCGGCCGCCGATGCGGACGGGGCGGCCAGCAGGGCGGCGAGGAGGAGGGCGGCGCGGACCATGGCATTTCTCCCGGAACTGTTCGCCCGGAGCGTGCACCCGGCCTCAGCGCTGGTCCAGCTTGATCTCGATCCGCCGGTTGCGCGCCAGCACGTCGGCGGCGCTGCCCTGCTCCAGCGGCTGGAACTCGCCGAAGCCGGTGGCGGCGAGGCGCTCCGGCGCGATGCCCTGGCTGATGAGGAACTGCACGACCGAGGTCGCGCGGGCGGTGGAAAGCTCCCAGTTGCTGGGGAAGCGCGCCGACTTCATCGGCACCACGTCGGTGTGCCCGTCCACCCGCAGGATCCAGTTGAGGTCGGCGGGGAAGCGGGCGGACACCTCCTTCAGCGTGGTGGCCAGGCTGGCGAGCTGGGACTTGCCGGCGTCGCCCAGGTCGGCGCTGCCGCTCTCGAACAGCACCTCGGACTGGAAGACGAAGCGGTCGCCGACGATGCGGATGTCGGGGCGGTCGCCCAGCACCTCGCGCAGCCGGCCGAAGAACTCGGATCGGTAGCGGATCAGCTCCGCCACCTTGCCGGCCAGCGCCGCGTTCAGCCGGCGGCCCAGATCGGCGATCTGCGCCTCCTGCTCGCGCGCCTTCTGCTCCGAGGCGTCGAGCGTGGCGGCCAGCTGCGCCAGCTGCTCGCGCAGCGCCGCCAGTTGCTGGTTCAGCAGCTCCACCTCGCGCCGTGCCTCGGCGCTCAGGCGCTGCTCCTCGGTCAGCTGGGCCTGGAGTTCGGCCTGGCGCCGCCCCGCCTCGTCGCCCAGCGCGGCGATGCGGGCGGACAGCGCGTCGCGCTCCTGCCCCACAGCGTCCAGGCGGGCCTGGAGGTCCTCCCGCGCCGCCAGGGAGGCGCGCAACTGCTCGGTCAGCCGGGCCACGTCGGCGCGCAGGGCCTCGGCGCCGCCGCGCTCCATCGCCAGCAGGTCGGCCAGCTCGGAGATGCGGGCGTTCAGCTGCGCCAGTTGCCGGTCGCGGCCCTGGAGCGCGTTCGACAGGTAGAACTGTGACAGCACGAAGACCATCAGCAGGAAGACGATGACCATGACCAGGGAGGACAGCGCGTCCACCCAGCCCGGCCAGATGTCGACGCCGGCGCGGACGCCGCGGCGGCCCGCCATGGCCTAGCGCTCCTCGCCCAGCGCCGCGATGGTGCGGGCCAGCACCTTGATCTCGCTGCGGATCTCCTGGGTGGACTGCTGGCGGCCGGCGGACACCTCCTCCAGCAGCCGGGCGAGGTAGAGGTCGAGGTTGCGGATGTGCGCCCGCGTCGCCTCGTCGATGCCGAGGTTGCCGCCGCCCGACAGGGCGTCGGCCAGCCGCTGGACGACGGGCCGCATCTCCATCTGGCTCTCGGCCAAGCGGACCATCAGCTGCTGCTCCGCCCGCATCTGGTCGGTCAGCATGGCGAGCCGCTCGGTCAGCTGCATCAGGTTGGCGTTGGCGGCGCGCCGGCCCTCCTCCGCCCCGGCCATGGTGAACTGGAGGCGCTCGATGTTCTCCGCCGTCGTCTCCAGCAGGGCCTGGAGATAGGCCGGGACCGACTGCTCGCCCCCGTCGGCGATGGCGCCGCTGGAGAGCCGGGTGGCGCCGGCCAGCCAGTCCTCCAGGTCCATGAAGAAGCGGTTCTGCGCCTGCCCCGCCTGCAGCTCCAGGAAGCCCAGGATCAGCGACCCGGCGAGGCCGAAGAGGGAGGAGCTGAACGCCGTGCCCATGCCGGACAAGGGCGCCTGCAGCCCGCGCTGGAGCTCCCCGAACATGGTGCCGGCGTCGCCGCCCTCCACGTTCAGCCCGCCGATGACGCCGCCGATGGAGGAGACGGTCTCCAGCAGGCCCCAGAAGGTGCCCAGCAGCCCCAGGAAGATCAGCAGGCCGATGAGGTAGCGGCTGGTCTCCCGGCTCTCGTCCAGCCGGGCGCTGACGCCGTCCAGCAGCGACCGCGTAGCGGTGGCGGACAGGGTCAGGCGGCCGCTGCGGTCGCCCAGCATGCGGGCCATGGGCGCCAGCAGGCGCGGCGGCGCCTCCTCCGGCGCCTTGCCGCCGCGGAACGCCTCCAGCCAGCGCACCTCCGGCCGCAGCATCAGCACCTGGCGGACGATGAAGACGATGCCCAGCAGCAGCACGCCCAGGATCAGGCCGTTCAGCCCGGGATTGGCGAGGAAGGCCGTGGAGACCGCCGGCAGCAGCACCAGGGCCACCGCCAGCACCGCGGCCAGGAACAGGGCCATGCGGGTCAGGTAGGCTTGCGGGCGGGACATGGGGCGGCGCGCCTCCTCTGCTGCGGTCTGGATATTCGCGGGGTCACCCGCCGAAGGCGAGGTCCACCCGGTCGGCCGGGCCTTCCGGCACGGCAGCGCCGTGGGCGAAGACGACCATGCGCTGGCGCGGCACGCCCAGCGCGATCAGCCGGTCGCGCACCGCCAGCGCGCGGGACAGCGACAGGCGCTTGGCCCCGCCCTCCCCCTCCGGCCCCTGGGCAGCGTAGGCGCGGATCTCCAGCCGGCGCTTGGGCTCCGCCGCCAGCCGCGCGGCGAGCGCGGGCAGCAGCCGCCCGGCCTCCTCCTCCGGCGCGCTCGCCCCGGGCGCGAAGCCCAGGGTGACGCGGTCGGACGCGGCGGTGCCGGGCGGCAGCGGCGCCGGGGCCGCCGCGGTGCGGGGCGGCGGGGGCGCCTCGGTGACGGGGGCGGGCGCCGCCCCGGGCGGGTCGGGCGGGCGGGCGGGAACGGGTGCGGGTGCCGGCGCCGCGCCCTTGGGCACGGCCAGCGGCGCCACCCGCGACGGCGCGCCGGGCTTGGCCACGGGCGGCGTCTCCAGTGCGGGCTTCGGGGGCGCCTCCTGGCCGAGCGCGGCCGGGGCGAGCACCGGGGACGCCGCCAGCAGCAGCGTGAGGATCAGCGTCCCGGCGCGGGACGGCAGGGTGGGGTTCGCGCGCACGGACGGCATCGGACCAGGGGATTGTGGCCGGGAGATGTCGGCGGGGCCGGAACCTTAGCCCAGCCCGGCGGCGGGGGACAACCCCGCGCGCAGGCCGGGGCGCCGCGGGCCCGCTCCCCCCGCCGGCGGCAGGGGGAGCGGACCGGGACGGGTCAGCCGGCGGCCTTCTTCTTGGTGCCGGCGTTGCGCAGCAGGGTGCCCAGCGGCAGGTGCAGGTGGGCATTGGCGGCCAGGACCGAGGCGCCGGAGGACGGGTTGCGGCCGCCGGCGATCTCGCTGGCGAAGCCGCCGGCCTCTGTCACCATCAGCACGCCGGCGGCGACGTCCCAGGGCTTCAGCCCCGTCTCGAAGAAGCCGTCGAAGCGGCCCGCCGCGACATAGGCGAGGTCGAGCGAGGCGGAGCCGAAGCGGCGGATGCCGGCGACCTCGCCCATGACGGCCTCGAGCTGCACCAGGTAGGCCTGGATGTCGCCGTGGCCCTTGAAGGGGATGCCGGTGGCGATCAGCGCCTCCGACATGTTGCGCCGCGCGGAGACGCGCAGGCGGGTGTGGTTCAGGAAGGCGCCGGCGCCCTTCTCCGCCCAGAACAGCTCGTCGTGGACCGGCTCGTAGACGACGCCGGCGACGATCTCGCCGTCGCGCTCCAGCGCGATGGAGATGGCCCAGTGCGGCAGGCCGTGCAGGAAGTTGGTGGTGCCGTCGAGCGGATCGATGATCCAGCGATGGTGCGGGTCGGTGCCGGCAACGGCTCCGCCTTCCTCCATGAGGAACCCGTAGGTTGGCCGTGCCTTGTGGAGCTCCTCGCGGATCAGCTTCTCG
>DASPKT010000380.1:0-13540 GCA_035627915.1 Azospirillaceae bacterium | reverse complement strand
CTCTCCACGGACGTGCTGGGTCAGCGCTGGGAGCTGCCGGTGGGGCTGGGGCCCATCGGGCTCGCCGGCCTCAACGCCCGGCGGGGCGAGGTCCAGGCCGCGCGGGCGGCGGAGATGGCCGGCGTGCCCTTCTGCCTGTCCACGGTTTCCGCCTGCTCCCTGGCGGAGGTCCGCGCCTCGGTCGCCAAGCCCTTCTGGTTCCAGCTTTACATGGTGCGCGACCGGGGCTTCGTGCGGGACATGCTGCACCAGGCCGCGGACGCCGGCTGCCCGGTCCTCCTGTTCACCGTGGACATGCCGGTTCCCGGCACCCGCCACCGCGACAGGCGGTCCGGCCTGTCCGGCGCGTCGGGCCTGGCCGGTTCCCTGCGCCGGCTGGCCCAGGCGCTGGCGCGCCCCTCCTGGGCCTGCGACGTCGGCCTGCGCGGCCGTCCCCACACGCTCGGCAACGTGGCGCCCCTGCTGGGCAGGCGAACGGGCATGGAGGATTTCCTGGCCTGGACGCGGGACAATTTCGATCCCTCGGTCACCTGGAGGGACATCGACTGGGTGCGCGAGAACTGGCGCGGCCCCCTGGTGATCAAGGGCATCCTCGACCCGGAGGACGCCCGCCTGGCCCAGCAGGCGGGGGCCGACGGCGTGCTGGTCTCCAACCATGGCGGCCGTCAGCTGGACGGCGTGCGGTCGACGGCGGAGGCCCTGCCCGCGGTGGTCGACGCGGTGGGGGACCGGCTGTGCGTCCTCGCCGACGGGGGCGTCCGCTCCGGCCTCGACGTCGTGCGGCTGCTGGCGCTGGGCGCCCGGGGCGTCCTGCTGGGGCGCGCCTGGGCCTTTGCCCTGGCCGCCGCCGGGCAGGGCGGCGTCAGCCACATGCTGGACCTGATGCGTGCGGAGATGCAGGTGGCCCTGGCCCTGACCGGCACCGCCCGGATCGCCGATCTGGGCGCCGACAGCCTCGACCGGCCATTGGAGCGTAGCCGGATCACGCCCGACCTGCGATCGAGCCGAGGGCCTACGTCCAGTCCATGTCCGATCCCGGCCCCACCATCGTGACCCCGGGCAAACGGGACGCCGGCACGGACATCGGCCTGCCGGTGCCTACCGAATGGCCCTAGCCCGGAACACCGCCGGAAGTAACGCCGCCCGGTCCCGGGTACCGCATCAAGGGTCCGAACGACCAGCATGGCTATCTCGTCGTGCCCCTGGACACGCCGCTGCGCGTCGGCGACCCGGTCCGGTCGGCATCTCCCATCCATGCACGACTTTCGAAACATGGCGATGCTTTGCGATCGACGTCGACGATCACCGCGTCGCCAGCGGCGCGATGACTTACTTCCAAGTGACTGCTGACGGCCCCAAGTCGGGTGCAGAGTGAGCGCCATTTAACATAATACTTGTTATCAATTGTTAATGAATTCGCGGGCGGGTTCTATTCCGAAGTGCGACTTTCCCGGATTGTCAGGGCATTGCTCGAGGATAGGCGCCCGGGGACTGTACCATGCCCACCTCACCCTGGTGGAGCGGCGGAGCATTTTCCGGCCGCTGCGATGTGGGGGATCGTCGGTACCGCGGCGGCCATGACGGGACGACCCGTCCACCTCCGGCGCGGTCAACCTCGACCTGCCGGTACTCGAACCGGACATCCTGGCCGGGCAGGTCGCCTTCTTCCGCCCGGCCTCCCCGAACGACATGCGCGCGGCCGTCGGCGGTGATGGCGCCGGCAGCATCCGGCTGGTCGGCTTCTACGGGACGGCGTCTTTGGCACTGGACAGGCCGGTGTTCGGCGAGGGAATCCGGATGTCCCGCGCCCTGCCCCATGTCGCCGGCATGGGGCGCCGGTCCGGAAGCCTTGGGCGGACTCCCACCCGCGCACGACCGGCCCACGCCGCTGAATGCCCTTCGGATGACCGGCGCAGGATGGAAGGCGCCGGTCATGTCAATCGCCCCACCTATTATCTACGCGTAGGCGATTGTCTTGGCGGAATGGAGGCGCTGGCGATCCACACCCCACGCATCAGCCCCCCCGCCTCCGGGCCCTCCGTCGCCTCGACGGTAAGTTCCGGGGCCTCCTCCAGAGCTGATGCCGGCCTGTGCTGCCGGGGTGGTGAGATAAGACCATCTGGCGCCAGACACCAAAAACCATGCCGCGCAGCCGTCCGGAAATTCCCCGAGGAATAATGATGGATTGCCCTCCTGGCATCGGCGGGCAATGGCTTTCCGCCGGATTGCACCAGAGTGAACGCGATGGCTTGACAGGCGGGAGGGCCTCTACTGCCTTAGCGTTCACCATGACAGGAGATAGACTGAAAATATATTGTGTACCTGGAGAGCGTCGCCGCAATGCACGACAGGCCCCGGGGTTGCCCACGGAGCCCGCATCGCCCGACATGGCAGGCCGAGAAGCTGCCGCGCCGCCCCGGACGAGGGAGCAGCCCCCCTGTGGAAGCTGATCGAAGTCCTTCTCACCCTTGACCCGCGGCTTCCGCAGGAGCCTCGGGCGTCGGCCGGGCGGGCCCTTTGTCAGTTCCGGCAGCCCGGGGGCGGGGGTGACTGGTTCCAGACCGCGGTGCCGGCACGGCGGCGCCACTGTGACGGCGAGCCCTGCAACGCATCAGCGCTGCCGCTCGGGACACCAGCGGTCGGACTCAGTAGACCAGTTGCCCTGGCCCTCACGCTAAGGCTGCCGGCCGGTTGCATCGACGGCGAAGCGGATACGTGACCGTTCCTTAAGCCCGTCCCCGAAATTTCGGGGAGACCATCCCCCCTCATCGCCGGCCGGTGGCGGAAATCCGCAGGGCGGGGACGCCGGGGCTCTGGTAGGACTGGAGGACGCCGCAAGACTGCAACCGGCCTGTGCATCCCCTCCACTTCCGGCAACGGCGAGGCCCCGGTGGACCAGGCGTCCCGCAACGCCCGATATGCAGGCCGGCGGTCCGGAACGGGCCGGCGGGCGGCCGGGGTGGCCGTGCTGCTGCCGGCCGTGCTGCTGCTCGCCGCCGCGCCGGCAAGCGCCCAGGTCGTCGCCGACGGGACGGTGGGCACCAGCGTCGCCGCCGCACCGGACGGGGTCGCCATCGGCGGCGGCACGCTGCTGGGGGGCAACCTGTTCCACAGCTTCCGCAGCTTCTCCATCCCTGCGGGCACGGCCGCCACCTTCGCCGACCCGGGCCGGCCGGTCGGCCATGTCATAGGCCGGGTGACGGGCGGCGAGGTCTCGCGCATCGACGGCACGCTGCGCTCCGCCGTGCCGGGCGCCGGCCTGTGGCTGGTCAACCCGGCCGGCATCGCGCTCGGCCCCGGGGCGGCGGTGGACGTGCCGGGAGCGCTGCACCTGTCCACCGCCGACGAGGTGCGGCTGGCCGACGGCACCGCGTTCGGCGCCGCCTCCCCCGCGGGCAGCCGCCTCAGCATCGCCCCGCCCGTCGCCTTCGGCTTCCTGGCGCCGCGGCCGGCGGCGCTGACGGTGGCGACGCGCGGCCTGAACGCGGCCCCCGGCGCCGCCCTCACCTTCGCCGGCGGGAGCGTCGGCTTCCGCAACGCGACCGTCAACGGGACCGGGGGGCGCATCGACATCGTCGCCGCCGGCGGCCCCGGCGCGGTGGAGATCGGCGCCGCCGGGGCCCGGCCGGCGGACGGCATGGCGCTGGCCGACGTCGGCCTCGGCTCCGCCTCCTTCGTCGGCGTCCGGGCGACCGCGGGGCATCCGGGCGGCAGCCTCGCCATCCGGGCCGGCAGCCTGGACGTCGCCGAGCTCTCCTTCCTGTTCGCGGAGAACCAGGGCCGCGTCGCCCCGCCGTCGCTCGACATCGCGGTCACCGGCGACGTCCGGGTGGCGCTCGCCGGCGGCATCTCCACCGGCGTCTTCGGGCAGACCAGCGACCTGACGGGGCAGGCCGGCCCCCTCTCCATCACCGCGCGCGCCATGCTGTTCGAGTCCGGCGGCTCCATCCTGTCGCAGAACTTCAGCGACCTGCCCGGCTCCGACATCACCCTCCGGGCGGCGGAGACGATCCGGTTGACCGGCGACGCCAGCCTCGGCTCGTCGGCCTTCGCCGTCACCGCCTTCGGCACCGGCCCTGCCGGCAACCTCGACATCCGCGCCGCGGCGCTGGAGCTGACGGAGGCGTCCAACATCACCGCCGCCGGTTCCGCCTTCGAGACCGGCGACGCCGGCAACATCGCCATCACGGTGCGGCGGCTGAGCCTGTCCGGTGGCGCCAACATCTACGGCAACACCATCCGCGGCGGCGGCGACGGCGGCTCGATCACCATCGACGCCTCGGAAAGCGTGCGCCTGTCCGGCGCCTTCCGCTTCACCCTGCCCGAGCTCGGCGACGTCGTCTTCTTCAGCCCCAGCACGATCACCGTGGGGTCGGACAACGGCCGGGCCGGGACGCTGCGCATCCGCTCGCCCGACGTCCGGCTGGAAGGCGGCCAGCTTCTCTCCAGCACCGTCAACGGCCGCGGCGGCGACATCCTGGTGGAGACGCAGCGCCTGGTCCTCACCGACAACGGGTTCGAGGGGGCGGAGATCTCCAGCGGCACCAACTTCGCCGCCAGCCCGGAGGGGCTGCCGGTGCCGGGGCTGGGCAGCGCCGGCAACGTGGTCGTCACCGCCGCGGAGTCGGTCACGCTGCGCGACGGGCCGCTGCAGGGCACCCTGTTCGGCACCGACGCGCCGGACACCAGGACGCCCAGCTCCATCAACACGGTCATGCGCGGGACCGGCCAGCCCGGCCGGGTCCAGGTCACGACGCCCACGCTGTCGCTGGCCGCCCGCACCGACATCTCCGCCACCGCGATGGGGCCCGGCGACGGCGGCAGCATCGTGCTGACCGTGCCCGGGACCCTGTCGCTGTCGGAGGACGCCAATGTCAGCGCCTCCTCCGTCCTGCCGCAGAGCGGCGCCGCCGGCGACATCCTGATCCGCGGCGGGGAGGTGGTGCTGCGCTCCGGCGGCTACGTCACCTCCTCCACCCGCGGCAACGGCCCCGGCGGGCGCATCGACGTTGCCGCCGGGCGGCTGGACATCGCCGGCACCGGCACCGGCGACCCCGCCGGCAGCGGCATCTACAGCCGCACCCTGGGCGGGGCCCCGGCGGGCAGCATCGCCCTGCGCGCCGGCAGCCTGTCCGTCGCGCAGGGCGGCGCCGTCTCGGCGGAGAGCCTGGGCATGGGCCGCGGCGGCGACATCGTGCTGGCGGCGGAGGGGGCGCTGGACCTGGACGGCGGCCGCGTCACCTCCCGCGCCACGATGGCGGACGGCGGCACCATCCGCGTCACCGCGGGCAGCCTGTCCGTCACCGGCGCCGGCGGCATCGACACGCTGAGCGAGGGGGCGGGCAGCGCCGGCGACCTCTCCGTCGCCGTCGGCGACGTGCTGCGCATGTCCGGCGGCACCATGTCCACCACCGCCGCCGCCGGCAGCGGCGGCCGCATGTCGCTGACGGCGGGCGGGCTCATCGACATGGAAGGCTCCTCCGTCGTCTCCTCGGTGGCGGAGGGGACCGGCAACGGGGGCGACGTGGCGGTGGGGGCCCGCCACCTGGTCATGCAGGACAGCCGCATCCAGGCCAACGCCGCGGCCGGCAACGGCGGCAACATGAGCGTGCGCAGCGACGTGCTGCTGCGCTCCCCCGACAGCCTGCTGACCGCCAGCTCGCAGCTGGGCATCGCCGGCTCCATCGAGATCACGGCACCCGACGTCGACGTCAGCGGCAGCCTGGCGGAGCTGCCCGCCGTCCGCTTCGCCGCCGCCGGCCAGCCGAACCTGCGCTGCGCCGCCCGCGGGCTGGCGCGGCTGGTGGAGATCGGGCGGGGCGGCGTCGCCCAGGTGCCGGACCAGCTCCAGCCGGTGCCGTTCCTGGCGCCGGAGCCGTCCCGGCCGGGGCCGGGCCCCGGGACCGCAACGTTGGCGGAAGATGCCGGATGCGCCGGCCGCGGGGCCCGGCCGTGAGGGCGGGCGCCCTGCCCTTCGCCCGTGCCGGGGCCCAGGCCCTGGTCCCGTTTCTGGTCCTGCTCCTGGTCCCGCCGGCCGCCGCCCAGCAGCCGGCGCCGGTGCCCCCGCTCCCCGGCCGGGACCGGCCCGCCGCCCCGGCCCCGCAGCCGGCGCCCGGCGGGCCGCGCCTCGCCCTGCCGCCGCCAGAGGCCGGGACGCCGCTGCCGCCGATCGATCCGCGGCCGCTGTTCACCCTGACGGCCGTGCGCTTCACCGGCAACACCGCGCTGACGACGGCGGAGCTGGAGGCGGTCGCCGCCCCCTTCCTGGGGCGCCCAGCCGGCAGCGAGACGCTGGAGGCGCTGCGCCAAGCGGTGACCCGCGCCTACCTCGCCCGCGGCTACGTCAATTCCGGCGCCGTCCTGCCCGACCAGGAGGTGGCGGGCGGGGTGGTGGCGCTGCACGTCGTGGAGGGACGGCTGGACGAGATCGCGGTGACCGGCACGCGGCGCCTGCCCCAGGACTATGTCCGCGACCGCGTCGCCCGCGCCGCCGGCACGCCGTTCGACGTGAACGCGCTGCAGTCCGGCTTCCAGCTGCTGCTGCAGGATCCGCTGGTCGCCCGGCTGGACGGGCGCCTGTCCCCGGGGCCGGAGCCCGGCACCGCGCGCCTGGACCTGCACGTTGAGGAGAAGGGCCCGGTCGGCATCGTCGCCGGGATCGAGAACAGCCGCTCCCCCGCGACGGGCGCGCTGCTGCTGAGCGGCGGCGTCACCGCCCGCAACCTGCTGGGCCTGGCGGAGCTGCTGACCGTCAGCGCCGGGCGGACCGAGGGCGGGCCGGACTACGGGGCCAGCGCCAGCCTGCCGCTCAGCCCCGCCGGCACCCGCCTGACCCTATCCGCCGAACGCTCCTCCAGCGCCATCGTGGAGACGGCGCTGGAGGAGCTGGACGTGCGCAGCACCTTCCGGCAGGCCAGCATCGGGGTGCGCCATCCCCTGCTGCGCAGCGCGGACCGGGAACTGGGGGTGGGCCTCAGCCTGTCGCGGCGCCGCAACGAGACCTTCATCTTCCGCGACCGCCCCTTCTCCTTCGCCCCCGGGGCCGTGGACGGGCGCAGCGACGTGACGGTGCTGCGCCTGGCGCAGGACTATGTCGACCGGGGGCAGGTCCGTTCGCTGGCCGCCCGCGCCACCGTCAGCGTCGGGCTGGACGCGCTGGGGGCGACGGTGGGCGGCGGCGGGCCGGACGGGCGCTTCACCTCCCTGCTGCTCCAGGGCGAGTACGCTCGCAGCCTGGGCGGGGAGGTCACCCTGGTGGCCCGGGCCGACGCCCAGTACGCCTTCGACCGGCTGCTGACGCTGGAGCAGTTCGGCATCGGCGGCATCGACAGCGTGCGCGGCTACCGGCAGAACCGGTTCGTACGCGACAACGGCCTGCTGGCCTCGGCGGAGCTGCGGGTGCCGCTGTCCGTCCTCGGCCTGGACGAGGAGCAGGGGGCGCTGCGCCGGCTGGTCCTGGTCCCCTTCGCCGACTACGGCCGCTCCTGGAACCGCGGGTCCGGGGACGGGACCGGGGTGCTCGCCAGCGTCGGGCTGGGGGCGGTCTGGGCGGTCGCCGAGATGCTGGAGGTCCAGGCCTTCTACGGCCGCGCCCTGCGCCGCGCGGACCGGCCGGGCGACAGCCTGCAGGACCGCGGCATCCATTTCCGGGTGCGGCTGACGGCCTTCTGACGCCCCGTCAGGAGGCGTCGGCGACGTCGGCCATCCCGCCCAGGCCCGCCTGCTCCAGCAGGGCGGCGCGGGCGGCGCGCAAGCCCGGGTCGTCGTCGCCGGAGACCAGGTCCAGCGTGTCGTACCAGATGCCGTGCGCCGCCAGCAGCCGAGCCTTCTCCCGCGGCGTCGCCGCCTTGCGCAGCCCGGCCGCCAGGTCGGCGGGCGGGGCGACGCGCTTGACCGCCCCGGTGGCGAAGCTGTTCAGCGAGGGCTGGGCGGGGTCGGCGACGATCTCCACCGACCATTCGTAGCGCCGGCCCGGCTCCAGCGTCACCCCGTGCCGCTTCAGGTCCAGCCGGTTGATCCCGGGCCTCGCCCCTGGCAGGGTGACGTCCAGCACCGGGTCCGGCATGCCGTCGGCGACGAGGACCAGGGTGACCGGCCGCGCCGCCCCCCGCGGGACCTGGAAATAGAGGACCGGTGCGGCCTCCAGGGTCAGCCCGCCCTCCGCCGGCGCCAGGACGGAGACGGCGCCCCCCTCCCCCTGCGCGCCGCGCGACGCCGCCCCGATGCGCTGCGTCGGCGCGCCGATGCTGGGCGGCGGCACGAAGGCGAAGCCGCCCTTGGCCGCGGCGGTTGCCGTCTGGTTCTGGGGCGCCGTCTGGTTCTGGGGCGCCGTCCGGCCCTGGGGTGCCGTCTGGTTCTGGGCTGCCTTGTCCTGGGCCTCCACCCCTGCGGGAAGTCCCGTTGAGCAGGCCAGCAGCAGGGCGGCGACGAGTGGGCGCGGCGTCATGGCTCATATCTCCCCTGTTCCGGTGCGGCGCGGGGCGGTCTCCTCCCCGGGCCGGTCCTCCGTGGCGGTGTCGGCGGGGCCGACGAGGCGGTACACCGCCACCGGCCGGCTCTTGCCCTTCAGCTGCAGCGGCCCGGCGGGGACGCCGACGTACCGGCCGCGCAGGCGCGTCCAGGTCTCCTCGCCGACGGCGGCGCGCACGGGGCTGTCGCGCCCGGCCAGGGCCGGCAGCTTCTTCGCCGCCGCCTCCAGCCGCGCCGCGGTGTTCACGGTGTCGCCGATGACGGTGTATTCCAGCCGCTCGCTGCTGCCGAGGCTGCCGGCGACGAGCGGCCCGGTGAACAGCCCGGCCGAGATGCCGACGGGCGGCAGCCCCTCCGCCGCCCAGCGCCGGTTCAGCACCTCCAGCGCCGCCTCCATCGCCAGGACGCAGCGCACGGCGCGCTCCGCGTCCGCGTCGATCTCGGCCTCGCTCGTGCGCGGCACCGGCACCCCGAACACCGCCATGACCGCGTCGCCGATGAACTTGTCGACGACGCCGCCATGCTCCATCACCAGGCGCGCCATGGCCTCCATGTAGGTGTTGAGCCAGCCCAGCAGCTGCTCCGGCGTCAGCCGCTCGGAGATGGGAGTGAAGCCGTCGATGTCGGTGAACAGCACGGTGGCGGTCAGGGCCAGCGGACGGGCCCTGCCGCCGGCCAGGAACGCCTCGCGGCACTCCCAGAGCTCCTGCGCCACGGCGGGGGAGACGTGGCTGCTGAACAGGCGCATCAGCGTCCGGCGGTCGGTCTTCTCCCGCTGCACCTGGTAGGCGGTCTGCGCCCCCGCCGACGCCAGGGCCGCCAGCGCCGGGGCCGCGGCCGGCAGCCAGACATGGGACAGGAAGGCCGCGTACCACAGCCCGCCCAGGCCCGCCGCCACCACCAGCACGCCGGCCGCCAGCGCCACCGGCGTGCGCACCGCCGCCCCGACGGCCGCACCCAGCAGGCTCCACGCCCATATCCAGGCGACGCGGCCCGTCCGCCCCGCCCCCACCGTCGCGGGCCTTCCGTCCAGCGCGTGGTGCAGCAGCTGCCTGGTCGCCAGCGCCTGCATGACGACGCCGTGGGTGGCCGTCTCCAGCACGCCGGCGGTGCTGAACGGGGTGTAGAAGGTGTCGCGCAGCGTCTCCGCGAACACGCCGACATGCACCAGGCGCCCGGCCAGCGCGCCCGGCGCCAGCTCGGCATCCATCAGGTCCGACAGGGTCATGCGCGGCACGGCGTCGGGGCCGTCCCGGTAGTCCAGCATGATCTGGTAGCCACCGGCGTCCACGCCGGCATAGGCGCCGGTGTCGGGGCGCAGCGGGGGCAGGCGCGCCCGGCCCAGGCGCATGGTCCCGGGGTCCGCCGGGTCCGGCTCCGGCCCGATGCCGAGCGGGGCCAGGTAGAGGGCGGCCATGCGCAGCGGCATGGCGGTGCCGACGCCGTCGCCCTCCGCCTGGAACAGCAGCATCCGCCGCACCACGCCGCGCGCGTCCACCGGCATGTCGCCGAACCCGACCCGGTCGGTGCCGCGCAGCGCCGCCGGCGGCGCCACCCCGCGGTGCGCGGCACCGCGCGACAGGTAGACCCAGAGGATCGCCGGGTCGGACGCCAGCAGCGCCGCCAGCTCGTCGGCGCCGGGCTCCACCGGGCGGTCGCGGATGACGTCGATCGCTACGGCCAGCGCCCCCGCCGCGCGCAGCTTGGCGGCGGCGCGCGCCAGCACCGCGTCGCTGAGCGGGAAGCCGAACCGCTCCAGGTCGGCCTCGGTGGCGCCGACCACCAGGAAGCGCCCATCGGGAGCGCTTTCGGCGGCGCGCAGGATGACGCCGCGGTCGTGCACGGCGAGTTCCGCCGGCTCCAGCCAGCCCGATTCGTACAGCGCCAGCGCCAGGACGAACCCAGCATGGGCCAGCAGCACGCCCGCCGCCACCGGCCGCCAGCGGATCGCCCCCCGTTTCACGCCGGCCGCGCTCACAGCCAGTTCCCGATCAGGATCAGCGGCGCCCAGTAGCCGGGATGCCGCCGGCCGGGCCGCGCGATCAGCGCCGCCTGCGCCCGGCGCAGCGCCTCCGCCTTGCTGAGCGCGGGGTCGGCCAGGTGCCGGTAGAACTCCGACACCAGCTCCGCCGAGGCCTGGTCGTTGATGAACCACAGGCTGGCGAGCGCGCTGCGGGCCCCGGCCTTGATCGCGATGCCGGCGAGGCCCAGGGCGGCGCGGTCGTCGCCGGCGGCGGTGCGGCAGGCGCTCAGGGTCAGCAGCTCCACCGGGCTGGTGCGGTCGCGCCCCAGGCCCATGAAGCTCTCCAGCCGGTTCAGGTCCATGCGGTCGTCGAAGGTCAGGACGAAGCTGGAGGCGGCGGTGCCGCCGAACTCCCCGTGCGAGGCCATGTGGACGATGGAGTAGGGCCGCTCCTCCAGCTCCTCGTTGACGGCGCTCAGCAGGAAGTCCCCGTCTTTCAGCGTCTCCGATTCGAACAGGGACTGGATCGCAGCCACCTCCTCCCCGACCGCCGGCAGGGCGGGATAGCCCTGCACCGCCTCGGTGAGCGCGCTGACCAGCACCCGCACCCGGTCGCGCCGGATCGGCCGGGGGTCGAACAGGGTCAGGCCGGGGGTGACGGCGACGGCGTAGCGCTCGGCCACGAAGTGCTCCCCGTCGTGCAGGGCGGACAGCGGAACGGTGCGCAGGGGCCCGTCGGGCACCACGACCAGCGTCGTCACGCCGTTGGCCGCCAGCAGCGGCTCCACCGGGCGCAGCAGCCAGTCGTAGAGGCGGCGGGCGGGGGTCAGGTACTGGTGCGTGGTCAGCCGCTCCAGCCCCAGGCGCATGCGCCGCACCTCCGCCGTCAGCGCCGCGGCCCCCACGGGCACGACGACCTGGTGCAGCCGGTCGCCCACGGAGACGACCAGCTCGGTCCTGTCCTCCAGCAGGATCGGGTAGAGCGCCGCGGTGCCGGGCGCGAGGCGGTCCACCCCGGCCGTCCGGGACTGGAGGGCGGCGACGCAGCTGTCCTGGAAATAATCCTCCAGCTCCACCGCCTTCAGCTGTTCCACCGCCTGCCGCGCCGCCTGCAGGTCGGCCTGCCCCGCGGCACCGCCGGGATCGCGGGCGGCGCGGCGCAGCAGCAGGTCGGCCAGCTCGGTGAACACCGGCCCGACAGCCTCGCGGTAGGAGACGCCGGGCCCGCCGCCGGCGCGCACCAGGTCGGGGCGCCGCCGCTCCGCCGCCTCGGCCGCCTGCCGGTAGGCGGCGATGGCGCCCTCGGCGTCGCCGCCCTCGCGCAGCAGGCGGCCGATCTGCAGGGCCCAGCGCAGCACCCCGGCGGACTCGTCGATCCCCTGGGCCAGGGACAGCGCCTCGCGGCTGAGCTGCAGCGCCTCCGCGGTCCGGCCCGAGCGGCGGTAGAGGGCGCCCAGCAGCCCGTAGGCCTCCATGGCGGGGCGGGGCTCCGCGGCGCCGGCGACGTCCGAGAGGTAGCGGTAGAGCCGCGCCGCCTCGGCACCCCCGGGGTCGGCCCCGCCGGCCTCCATCCAGCGCAGGGACGCCGCGGCGTAGGCCAGCCGCTGGGGAGTCGGTGCCCCGGCCCGGTCCAGCACCGCCGCCGCCCGGTCGAGATGGCCCCGGGCGGCGGCGGGGTCGCCGCGCGACAGGGCGATGCGCGCCGCGTTGACCGAAGCGGCGACGCCGCCGGGGACCGAAGCGGCGACGCCGTCGGTGCCGGACGCCGCGACGCCGCCGGGGCCGGCCGCGGCCGGGCTTTGCGGGAGGGCGGCGGGATCGCCGCGCAACGCCCTGACGATGTCCAGGTTGGTGCTCCCGGTCGCGGCCGTCCGGGCGTCCCCGGCGGTCTCCGCCAGCGAGCGGCAGCGCTCGAGCAGCGACTGCGCCTCCTCCAGCCGGCCCTGCACCAGGCGCAGGTTGCCGAGCGCACCGGAGGCGAGCGCCTCCGCCTGCCCGTCCCGGCCGGCCTCCGCCAGCCGCACCGCCTCGGCCAGCCTGGCCTCCGCCTGGAAGACGAAGCCGGCCGCCTGCAGCGACTCCGCCTGGCGCACCAGGGCGGTGACCTCGGGCATTTCCGCACGCGCGGGCGCCGCCGCGGCCCCGGCGAGGGCGGCGGCGAGGAGGAGGGTGCGGACGCGGTGCTTCCACCGGTCGGGATCGGGGATGGTCATTGGGGCACCGCCGATGGTGCGGACCAGGATCAGGGATGGGGCGGGCGACGCCAACGGCCCAGAGGAGAGCGCTCACGCCCGCGCCGGGCTACCCCGGCGCCTCCCCGTCCCGTCCATGCTGGCGGAAAGTTCGGGTAAGGGCGGCGAAAGCCCCTCTGCGCCAAGGCAGGCCGGCAATTCCAGGCCTCCCCGATCACACCCGTTCCGCCTCCCCCGTCGTTCCGGCACCATCGCCCATCGCGGAACGGAGGACCGGGCCGGCATGGAGGAGACCCCGTCGGTACGACGCCCGGAACGCCGCCGCGCCGGCAAAGCGGGGTTGCGCGCGGCGGTGCTGGCCGCCGCCCTGGTCCCGGTTCTCTTCGGCCCGCCCGGCCGGGCCACCGACTTCCATGTTGACGGATCGGTCGGGTCGTCCGGGGACGGGACCTCCTGGGGCTCGGCGTGGAAGAGCTTCGCCGACATCGCCTGGTCGAGCCTGCGCCCGGGCGACACGCTGCACATCTCCGGCGGCAGCTCCGGCCAGACCTACCGCGAGACCCTCACCGTCGGCGCCAGCGGCGCCGCCGGCGCCCCCATCACCATCAAGGCCGCCACCGACCCCGGCCACAACGGGCCCGTCGTCATCGACGGCCAGAACAGCCGCGCCGCCGGCGTCGTCCTCTCCGCCCGCAACCACGTCGAGGTCGAGCACCTCTCCGTGCGCAACCACGCCGGCGCCGGCTTCAGCGTCAAGGGTGCCACCGCCGGCGTCGTCATCGAGCACAACGACGTCTTCTCCGGCGATCCCGGCGGCGGCAACGCCCGCGGCTACGACGTCCGCAACTCCGTCGGACCCGACGCCGTCAACGTGCGCCACAACAGCTTCTCCACCCCCGCCCGCACCGCCGCCCAG
>DASPKT010000379.1:0-8861 GCA_035627915.1 Azospirillaceae bacterium | reverse complement strand
CGGTCGAAGACCGACGTCTCCTGCTGGCCCGGGGTGCGCTGGAAGTAGATGATCTGCTTCCAGCAGCGGGTGATGTCGGCGCCGAAGACCAGCACCAGGTCGTCGGGGCGCGCCAGGTTCAGGGCGGCGTCGACGGCCTTCTCCTCCTCCGGGACGATCTGGATCTGCTCGTCCTTCACCCCGGCCTTCAGCAGCGCGTCGCGCAGGATCTCCGGCACTTCGGTTGGCCCGCGGCCGCGCAAAGAGTCGTCGCGCTTGCAGATGTAGATGTCGAACTGGTTCGCCAGCGTCTGCGCCACCTCGCGGATGTCCTCGTCCCGGCGGTCGCCGGGGGCGGTCATGACGACGATGCGCCGCCCCTTGGGCGCCATCCGCTGCACCAGGTCGACCATGGCGGCCATGGCGTGCGGGTTGTGGCCGTAGTCCAGGATCACCTTGAAGGGGTGCTCCGTGAAAATGTTCATGCGGCCGGGGGTCTGGTAGAAGGTCGTGTCGAAGGTCCTGAGCCCGTGGCGGATCTGGTCCAGCGTCTTGCCCAGCGAATAGGCCATGGCGGCCGCGAACATGGCGTTCTGAACGTTGTGGCGGGCCTTGCCCTCGATGGTGGCCGGGATCAGGTGGGTCCAGATCAGCGGCATCTGGGCGCCCTTGTCGTACAGCGCGATCATGTCGCCGTTGGCGCCGGACTCCAGCACGCAGGCGCGGCCGCCGGCGCGGATGTGGGCGCCGACCAGGGCGTGGCTGGGGTGCATGGTGACCCAGCAGATGTGCTTGGCCGGCGTGTGCTCCGCCATGCGCAGCGTATACTCGTTGTCGGCGTTCAGCACGGCGGTGTCGCGCGCGACCTCCGCCACCACCCGCTTGACCCGGGCCAGCTGGTCCAGCGTGTCGATGCCGCCCAGCCCCAGGTGGTCCGACGCGACGTTCAGCACCGCGCCCACGTCGCAGCGGTCGTAGCCCAGGCCCGCGCGCAGGATGCCGCCGCGCGCCGTCTCCAGCACCGCCATGTCGATGGAGGGGTCGCGCAGCACCATGCCGGCGGCGGTCGGGCCGGTCATGTCGCCCTTCACCGTCAGGTTGCCGTTGATGTAGACGGCGTCCGTCGTGGTCAGGCCGACGACGTGGCCGGACTGCTTCATGATGTGGGCCAGCATGCGGCTGGTCGTGGTCTTGCCGTTGGTGCCGGTGATGGCGGCGACCGGCACGCGCGCGCGGCTGCCGGGCGGGAACAGCATGTCCATGACCTTGCCGGCCACGTCGCGCGGCGTGCCCTCGCTGGGCGCCACGTGCATGCGGAAGCCGGGGCCGGCGTTGATCTCGCAGATGGCGCCGCCGGTCTCGCGGTAGGACTTGGTGATGTCGGAGGTGAGGAAGTCCACGCCGCCCACGTCCAGGCCGATGGCCTTGATCGCCCGCTCCGCCATCTCCCGGTTGTCGGGGTGGATGACGTCGGTCACGTCGATGGCGGTGCCGCCGGTGGACAGGTTGGCGGTCTTGCGCAGGAACACGACCTCGCCCTCGGCCGGCACCGTCTCCGGCGTGTAGTTGGCCTCCGCCAGCAGGCGCAGCGCCTGGTCGTCCAGCTCCAGCCGGGTCAGCACGTTCTCGTGCCCGACGCCGCGGCGCGGGTCCTGGTTCACGATGTCGACCAGCTGCGCCACGGTGTTCCTGCCGTCGCCGACCACGTGGCCCGGCATGCGCCGCGCCGCGGCGACCAGCTGGCCGTCCACGACCAGCAGCCGGTGGTCGAGGCCGAGGATGAGGCTCTCCACCACCACCCCGTCGCTGATCTCCGCCGCCGTCTCGTAGGCGGTGGCGACCTCTTCCGGCGTGTTCAGGTTGACCGAGACGCCGCGGCCGTGGTTGCCGTCCACCGGCTTGATGACGACGGGGTAGCCGATTCGCTCGGCCGCCTTCAGCGCTTCCGACAGCTTGTAGACGATGCGCTGCTCGGGCACCGGCAGGCCCAGGTCGGAGAGGATCTGGTTGGTCAGGTTCTTGTCGGAGGCGATCTCGGTCGCGATGACCGAGGTGCGGCTGGTCGTGGTCGCCTCGATCCGGTGCTGGTAGCGGCCGTGGCCCAGCTGGATCAGGCTCTTGTCGTTCAGCCGGAACCAGGGGATGTCGCGCTCCTCCGCCGCCTTGATGAGGGAATAGGTGGAAGGGCCCAGGCTGCGGCGCGAGGCGCTGTCCAGGAACTCGTCCAGCTCGTCGTCGAAGTCGAACTTGCGCGGCGCCTTCGGGTGCTCCAGCCGGGTCAGCAGGTAGTCGAGCGCGAAGTCGCCGGCGTTCAGGCCGGTCGCCTGGATCTCGAAGGCGAACAGCGCGTCCATGCGCCCGCCGCCGCAGTCCAGCGCCCGGGCCAGCTCCACCGTGCTGCCGGCGGCGCGCTGCAGCTCCACCGCGATGTGGGCCAGCGCCTCGGCCAGGCCCACCTTGCCGCCCTCCAGCCGGCCGGCGAAGGCGCCGTCCTCGTGCCGGGCGATGCCGGGCAGGGCGGAGAGCAGGTGGGCGGCGGTGGCCTTGTCCACCGTCCGTCCGGCGAGGTCGCCCATCTCGAGCGAGAACCGGATCAGGGGCACCGTGGCGTAGATGTTCGGTCCGACGTAGACCGATGTCTTCACGAGTTCCATGGTGTGTTCCCTCTCCCGTTCTTGTCCGGCTTCGGCCGTTGTCAGTCGGCCCCCAGCCTATCGCTTTCGATATCCAACTCAACCCTTCCGGAGGGCGCACGTCTCATCGCCACATGGATGCGGGCATCCTCGTGGCGCGCGCCGCCGTCCCGGCGGGCCTCGGCGATCTCCCGCTCCAGCTCGCGGACCATGTCCTCGAGCCGGCGCGCCGTGTCGTCCCCGGCCGGCAGCGGCGGTCCCAGCGTCGGGTCGTGCCGCAATCCCGGCCGGAGCAGGCCCAGCTGCACGCCGCGGGCGGCGAAGCAGTCCCCCTGTACCGTCAGCTGGTCCGGCGCGATCTCCGCCAGCACCACGCCGATGCGGCCGATCGCCTCGATCTCCGCGCCACCGCCATGCACGACCAAGCCCGAGTGCTCGCACAGGCCGAAGCCGAATCGCGCATTCTCCTCCGCACAGGCAACAATGAGACGGCCCAAACGGTTGCGGTCGATGATGTTCTGGTCGACCACGCCGAGGTCGAAGAGGCCGAACCCCTCCTCGATCAGGATGCCCTCGTGCCCGGCGTCGGCCGCCACGCCGTAGCGCAGCGCCTGGTAGCTGCCGCCGCCGGCGATCATGATGCCCGACAGGGCCGACGCGGCGCCGCTGACCGCCACCAGCGTGCCGCCGGTCTGGTAGACGTGCAGCACCGCCGACAGGACCGGCGTCTCCGCCCCGCGGTGCAGCAGCGTGTCGACCAGCCGCTTCTGGTCGCCGCCGGTGAACAGGATGGTGCGCTTGGCGGCGATCCGCTCCACCAGGGCCGGGTCGTCCATCAGGTGCGGCATTGAGTGGGGCGTGATGCCGAGATCGTCGGCGTCGATGCCCTTGCGGCGCAGCACGCGGGCATAGTCCTCCGCGGCCTCCCGCGGCTCGCTGGAGGCGGCGGCGATGATGCCGACGGGGCCGTCGATGCGGTCGAGGATCTCCTGCATCAGCTCCTGCCGCCCGGACAGCGGCGAGGAGCCGGTGACGATCAGGCGGCCGGCGGGCACCACGCCCTTGTCCAGCAGCCCGCGCTGCTCCTCCGCCCGCCAGCGCAGCCAGTCGGCGCGGCTGACCCGGTCGCAGGAGACGTCCATGCGGAAGTCCAGCGCCGTGTACCGGCTGCCGAGCGGCCCGCGCGCGCACATCGCCCGGGAGCGGCCGCGGTCGCGGCGCAGGGTCACCCGCACGGCGGTGGCGGAGATCGGGTCGAAGGCTTGCCCGTGCTCCTCCAGGTAGTGCGTCGGGTCGCCCTCGGCGAGGCGGACCAGCAGCTCATAGAAGGTGTAGGGGCCGAAGATGTTGCGGCGGCCCGCGGCGGGCGCCGTCCAGGAGCGGGCGGTCGGCCGCAGCCGCTTCTTGGCCGGTCCCGGCACCGGCTTCATGCGTGCCAGGTCGAAGCCGTCGCCGTCGTCCAGGTAGGAGACGCGCACCCCGTCCCAGCGCCGCTTGTCCGGGGCGACGCCGGCCCTGCCGAGGTCGACGACCAGGGCGCCGTACTCCCCCACCACGCGGAGGCGGTCGCCCTCCACGATCATGGCGGTGTTCTCGTCGATGCCGAAGCCCCAGCGGCTGCCCGAATGGCACATGCCCACCAGCAGCCGGCCCAGGCGGCCGCGGCGGATGAAGTGCTGGTCGATGAGGCCGTGGGGGAAGAAGCCGAGCCCGTGCCCCATCATCATGCCGGGCGCCAGCGGGTTCTCCGTCACCCCGTGGGCCAGCGCCTGGACCGAGGAGCCGCCGAGGATCATCGGCTCCGACAGACACGCCGCCCCGGCGCTGGAGCCCGCGACCAGCCCGCCCGCGGCGTGCAGGCGGCGCAGCGCCGCCAGGACGGGCGATTCGACCCCGCCCGGCCTGAGGGCGGCGGCGATCAGGGACTGGTCGCCGCCGGTGAACCAGATGCTGCCCCAGGATTCCAGCTGCGCCACCACGGCGGGGTCACGCGCGGCCTCCGCGGCGCCGGGGCCGTGCAGGGGAAGAAGGGCCGACTCGATGCCGTGGGTGGCGAAGATCTCCACCGTCTCCAGCCCGACCTCCTCGGGCTCGCCCGAGGCGGTGGCCGCGATGGCCATGCGGCCGCCGGATAGCCGCTTCAGCTCGGCAAAGACGGCCGCGTTGTCGCTTTCCAGACGTCCGCCGACGATCGCCAACGCAGGCACAGGCGCCACTCTTCACCCCAAAGGTCTAGGGACTGCACGAAAGACCTACTCCGTACCGTCATACTACGCAGCCCATGAACAGGTTGTGAAGGGGAACAGGCCGGACCGGCCGCCGTCCCCTCCTTGTCATCGCCGGACGGCCATGCCGGCTCAGCGGAACAGCAGCAGCAGCGCCTTGTTCGCGCGGTCGGCCAGCGCCAGGCCGGTCGAGGCCAGCTGCTGGCGGGTCTGCAGGGACGCGAGGCGCACCCCGTCCTCGTCCTGGTCCCCCGCGACCAGCCGGTCGGCCCCTTCCACCAGGATGCTGGCGAAGTCGCGGGTGAAGTCCTCCCGCGTCTGCAGCAGCTGGAGCGTGGTGTTGAGCGCCTGCCCGGCCGCGCGCACGGCCGACTTGGCCCGGTCCAGGGACGCCACGGCCCGGTCCACGTCGGTCCGGTCCATGAAGCCGTTCTGGGCGAAGTCCATCCGCAGCCCCTGCCCGCCGCTGGTTAGGTCCACCGCGGCCAGCTCGATCCGGTTGGTGCCGGTGCCGTTCAGCCCGACCGACAGGTCGTTGGCGCGGCTGGCGACGGAGCGCAGGGCCGTCGTCAGGTTGGCCGCGGCCGACTCGGCGGCGGCCCGGCGCAGCAGCTTGGGGTCCACCGTGAAGCGGACCGTGCCGGTGTCGAAGGCCAGCGCGTTCTCCCCCGCCACCAGCTTGCCGTCGCCGAGGTCGGACAGGGCCGAGCGGGTCTGCGTCACGCCGGCCAGGTTGGTCGCCGACACCGCGAGGTCGACCGCCTTCTCGATCCGGGAGACGCCGTTGGACCGGGTGCCAAGCGCCTCCAGCAGCGCCCGGTCCACCGCGAAGGTCAGCACCGTGCCGGAGCCGAAGGTGACCGACACGTCCTCGGTGGGGGCGGTGGTCGCCTTGCCCTGGATGAACAGCTTGGACGTGGTGGTGATGGTCTGCGTGTTGGTGACCGTGTCGGTGACGGTCGTGGTCGTCGGCAGGCCGGTCACGGAGAAGGCCGCCTCCTCCACCGCGCCGATCGTGTAGCCGAGCGGGGTCAGCGTGGCGTCGGCCATGTCGCGCAGCTTGACCGCCACGTTCTGCCGCCGCTCGTCGGGGGAGAAGCCCTGCACGTCGGCCTTCTTCGCCGTGTAGGAGAAGGTGTAGCCGTCGATGGTGATGCTGTAGGTGTCGCCGGTCTTGATGTTCCGGCTCTTCAGGTCGCCGATGACCGCCACCGTGCCTTCCACGGGGATCGTGGTGGTGGTCGTCGTCTGGTTGGTGACGGTCGTCGTCGACGTCGAGGTGATGACCTGGGTCTCGATCTGCGGGCGCCCGAACACCTTCACGGTGCGGGACTCGCCCCCCTCGGTGATGACGAGCGTGCGCTCCTCCCCGGTCTGGCCGCGCAGCTCGATGGTGATGTCGGAGAGGTTGCCGTCGGTGGCGCTGAGGTCGCCGAAGACCCGCAGCCCCACCAGGCCGCGGCGGTCCTCCGCCTCGGCGATGTCGGCCGCGTTGCCGGAAACGGCGCCGCTGCCCTCCACCCGCAGGGAGAAGGTGTCGGCGGCGGCCACGTTGGTGACGCGCGCGTCGGTGATGCCGGCGATGGCCCGCGCCCCCTCCAGCGCCTCCGGATCGGCGGCGTAGCGCAGGCCGCTGCCGGCCAGCAGGTTCTTGCCGGCATAGCCGCTGTCGCCGGCGATGCGGTCGATCTGCGCCTTGATCGCGTCGAACTGGGCGGCCAGGGACTTGCGGGTCGCCACGGAGGCGGCGTCGAGGCCGAGGTTGGCATAGGCCGTGGTGGTCAGGCCTCTCGCCTGCTCGATCAGCTTGCCAATGGCCGACACGCCCTGGTCCCCGGCGCGCAGCGTGCTGATGGCCTGCCCCATCGCCTCCTTCAGCGCGGCCAGGTCGCCGGCGCGCTGGCTGAGGTTGCGGGCGGCGAAGAAGGCGCTGGGGCCGTCGAGGGCACCGCCGATGCGGCGGCCGGTGGCAAGCCTCTCCCGCACGGTGCCGACATCCTCGTCGGCCCGCTGCAAAGCGACCAGGTTCGTCCGCAGTCCTCCGGAAAGCCCGGAAACCGCCGCCGCCATATCCGCCCCTTTCGGCGTACCCTTTCATGGCCCCTTCTGGGCCATACCTAGAATAGGATTTTATACAAGTGCTGGGCACTGTCCGGAAGCGTAGGGTTATCCCTTTCTGCACATGCCCGGCCCGCGTTACGGGGCGGCGATGGCTATCTCCTGGATCGATGCATGGCTGGACTTCGGCCGGGGGCTGGCACTGCTGCTGGTGGCGCTCGCGGCGCATTCCTGGCTGGACGCGGCGCGCCTGCCGGTGCTGGCGCGCTCGCTGCTGCTGGGGCTGGCCTATGGCGGCATCGCCGTCGTCGGCATGCTGTCGCCCATCGTGCTCCTCTCCGGCTACATCTTCGACCTGCGGGCCGCGGCGGTCGGGCTGGCCGTCACCTTCGCGGGCCTTCCCGGCGGCCTCGCCGCGGCCCTGGCCGCGGCCGCCGGCCGGGCCGCCATCGGCGGCGCCGGCGCCGCCGCGGGCATCGCCGCCGTCGCCGTCGCCCTCCTCACCGCCTGGGCCCTGGCGCGGGCGGGCCGGCCCCGGCTGACCCTGCTGGGTGCCGCGCTGGCGGCCGGCAACATCGCGGTCCTCCTGGTCTTCCTGCCCGTCGCGGCGATGGACGTGCGCGTCTTCGCCATCCAGGCCTTCGCCATCTGGCTGGGCACGGTGGCGGTGGGCGGGGTCGTCCAGGTCCACCGGCGCAACCTGCGCCTGCGCGGGGATCTTGAGGCGGAGGTGGCGAAGCAGGCGGCGCTGGCGGCGGAGCTGGCCCGCGCCAAGGCGGCGGCGGAGGGGGCGAGCCGGGCCAAGTCCGCCTTCCTCGCCAGCATGAGCCATGAGCTGCGCACCCCGCTGAACGCCATCATCGGCTTCTCCGACGTGCTGGCCCGCCAGATGATGGGCCCGGTCGGCAACGCCCGCTACGTCGGCTATGCCGAGGACATCCGGCGTAGCGGGGAGCACCTGCTGGACCTCGTCGACGGGCTGCTCGACACCGCCAAGATCGACGCCGGCCAGGTGGAGCTGCGGCCCGAGCCGATCGACGTCGCGGAGGAGGCGGCGATGGCGGCGCGCCTCGCCCAGCCCTCGGCCGAGGCCGGCTGCGTCGCGGTGGAGGTCGCCTGCCCCGCGGGGCTGCCCGCCGTCGCCGCCGACCGCAGGGCCTTCCGCCAGATGCTGCTGAACCTGGTCGGCAACGCGGTGAAGTTCACCCCCGCCGGCGGCAGCGTCACCGTGACCGCCGGCCCCGGCCCGGGCGGCCGCGGGTTGCGGGTGGCGGTGGAGGACACCGGCATCGGCATCCCGGCGAACCGGCTGTCGGAGCTGGGCCGCCCCTTCGTCCAGCTGGACCCCCAGGGCGGCGGGCTGGTGGCGCGGCGTGGGCGCGACGGGTTCGGCCTCGGCCTGCACATCACCCGCTCCCTGGTCGAGCTGCACGGCGGCCGGCTGGAGATCGAGAGCGAGGAGGGCGCCGGCACCCGCGTCAGCCTGCTGTTCCCGGACGAGCGGCTGGTCGCCGCGGAGGCGTCCCGGCCGGCCGTGGCCTACCCCGCCTAGACCGTCTCAGGCGCTCTCCCTCATCAGGCCGGCGGCGGCCTGCAGCGCGTCCATCGGCTCCATCCGGCGGCGGCAGTCCGGCACGGCGTGGGCCGCCACGACCGTGCCGTCGGCCCCCACGACCAGGGTCGCCGGCAGCGGCAGCGACCAGGCGCCCTGGGCGTTCCAGTTGGTCAGCGGGTGGCGGAGCTGCTCGAACACCACGCGCACCGTGGGCGGCGGGAGGAAGGAGAGGCCCAGCCGCGCGGCCGCGGTACAGCCGGGGTCGCAGGCGACCTCCAGCTCCGGCGGCAGGCGCCGCGCCGTCTCCGCCGAGCGGCGGCCGGATTGGGGAGAGGCCAGCAGGACCGTGACACCGAGGGCGCGGGCATAGGGCGCCACCGTCGCCCACTGCTCCAGGTCCGCCCGGCAGAA
>DASPKT010000378.1:0-4946 GCA_035627915.1 Azospirillaceae bacterium | reverse complement strand
ACGCGCTGGGTCTGCCGCTCGGCTGGTCGCCGGCCAGCAGCCTCGGCAGCCCCCATCCCCAACCCGTCATCGCGGAGGCCGACTGATGCCCGATCATCCCATCGCCGTCGTGGGCGGCGGCCTGGGCGGCCTCGCCGCCGCCGTCACGCTCGCCGCCCGCGGCCGCCGCGTCCTGCTGCTGGAGCGGAACGGCTGGGCCGGCGGCAAGGCGGCGGTGCTGGAGGAGGGCGGCTTCCGCTTCGACATGGGTCCGACCATCCTGACCGTGCCCGCGGTGCTGCGCCGCATCCTGAAGGAGGCCGGGCGGGAGCTGGAGGCGGAGCTCGACCTGGTCCGGCTGGACCCGCAATGGCGCTGCTTCTTCGAGGATGGCGGCGTGCTGGACCTGCGCGAGGATGTGGGCGCCGCCGCGGCCGAGATCGACCGCTTCGCCCCCGGCAGCGGCGCGGGCTACCGCCGGTTCCAGGAGATGTCGCGGCGCCTGCACGACGTGTCCGACCGCTTCTTCTTCTGGAAGTCGGTGGAGGACATCGGCGACACGCTGGACCTGAAGGCCAGCCTGAACGCCGCCACGCTCTCCGACGTGATGAGCCTGCGCATGGGCTCCACCGTCGCCGGCACCATCCGCGGCCACGTCCCGGACGCGCGGGTGGCGCAGATGCTGGACCACTTCACCCAGTATGTCGGCAGCAACCCCTACCAGTCCCCGGCCGTGCTCTGCGCCATCGGGCACATGCAGGCGGACGGCGGCGTCTGGTACCCGATCGGCGGCACCCGCGCGGTGCCGGCGGCGCTGGAGCGCATCGCGCGCGAGCTGGGCGTGGACGTCCGGCTGGGCACCGGGGTGCGCCGGCTGGTGCTGTCGGGGCGCCGGGTCACGGCGGTGGAGACCGACGGGGGCGAGACGATCCCCGTCTCCGCCGTCGTCTCCAACATGGATTCGGTGCGCACCATGGCGGAGCTGGTCGGCGGCGCGCCCGACGGGAAGTTCCGCCGGCGCCGCGCCTACGAGCCCGCCTGCTCCGGCGTGGTGTTCTATCTGGGGCTCGACCGCGGCTACGACCACCTGGCGCACCACGACTTCGTCTTCTCCCGCGACCCCGAGGAGGAGTTCGCCTGGATCTACCGCAAGGGCGAGCCGGCGCCCGACCCGACCTGCTACCTCGCCTGCCCCGCCCGGACCGAGCCCGGCGTCGCCCCGCCCGGCGGCGAGGCGCTGTACGTGCTGGTCCACACGCCCTACCTGCGCCCGCACCACGACTGGACCGCGATGCTGCCCGCCTACCGCCGGGTGGTGTTCGACAAGCTGAAGCGGACGGCGGGGATGCGCGACCTGGAGGACCGCATCCGGGTGGAGCGGGTTCTGACCCCCCAGGACATCCACGACCGCTACCGGGTGCTGAACGGCGCCATCTACGGCCTGGCGAGCCACGGTCGCTTCTTCGGCGCCTTCAAGCCGGGCAACCGGTCGCGCGACGTGGAGGGGCTCTATCTCTGCGGCGGGGCGGCCCATCCCGGGCCCGGCATGCCGATGGTGCTGATGTCCGGCTGGATCGCCGCCGACACGCTGGACGCCGACATGGGGGCGGGCTCTCGCGACGTTTCCGGCCAAGCCGCTGCCGGCCAAGCGGACGCCGGCGGCGGGCTGGCGGGGGCGGCGTGAGGACGGGCGCGCCCGACCCGGCGGCGCTGCGCTCCCCCGCCCTGGTCCGCTTCTTCGGGCGGGTCATGGGCCGGTCGATGGCGCGCGCCTTCCGGGCGGTGCGGGTGGCGCGGCCCGGCGTGCCGGAGCTGCCGCCGGGGCGGCCCGCCATCGTCTACGCCAACCATCCCTCCTGGTGGGACCCGGCGCTGTTCATCCTGCTGGGCACGCGCTGCTGGCCGGAGCGCCAGGGCTTCGGCCCCATCGAGGCGTCGCAGCTGAAGCGCTATCCCTTCTTCCGCCGCATCGGCCTGTTCGGGGTGGAGCCGGGTGACGCCCGCGCCGGGGTCGGGTTCCTGGCGACGGCGCAGCGTCTGCTCTCCTCCCCCGGCCGCATGCTGTGGATCACCGCCCAGGGCGCCTTCACCGACCCGCGGGTGCGGCCGGTCGCCATCCGGGGCGGGCTGCCGCACCTGGCGGCGCGCCTGCCGGACGCGGTGCTGGTGCCGCTGGCGGTGGAATACCCGTTCTGGACGGAGAGCCGGCCGGAGGCGCTGTGCCGATTCGGCCCCCTGATCGACGCCGGGACGACCGGCCCCCTCTCCCCCGCCGCCTGGCAGGCGCTGCTGGAGGAGCGGCTGGCGCGGACGATGGACGCGCTGGCCGCCGACGCCGTGGCCCGCGACGCCGGCGCCTTCACGACCCTGGTGGAGGGAACGGCCGGCGTCGGCGGCGTCTACGACCTCTGGCGGCGCGCCCGGGCCTGGGCCGGCGGGCGGAGCTTCGAGGCGGCGCACGGGGATGGGCCCGGGGATCGCAGAGAGGTGCCGCGATGATGCTGGCGGCGCAGGTCGCGCTTGCCCTGGCGCTGCTGCCGCTGGTGCTGGCGCTGCTGAACCTGCCCTTCTACCGCCGGCCCCGGGGCGCGCCCCCGCCGGGGACCCGCGTCTCCATCCTCATCCCCGCGCGGGACGAGGCGGCGGGGATCGCGGCGGCGGTGCGCTCCGCCCTTTCCAGCCGGGGGGTGGAGGTGGAGGTGGTCGTGCTGGACGACCATTCCGCCGACGCCACCGCCGCCATCGTGCAGGCCATCGCCGCGGAGGACCCGCGCGTGCGGCTGGAGCGGGCGCCGCCGCTGCCGCCGGGCTTCTCCGGCAAGCAGCACGCCTGCCACGTGCTGGCCGGCCATGCCCGCCACGGGCTGCTGCTGTTCATGGACGCCGACGTGCGCCTGTCCCCCGACGCGGCGGCGCGGGCGACCTCCTTCCTGCTGGGCGGGCGGTCCGGCTTGGTCAGCGGCTTTCCCCGGCAGGTGACGGGCACCCTGGGCGAGGCGCTGGTCGTGCCGCTGATCCACCTGCTGCTGCTGGGCTACCTTCCCATGGCGGGGATGCGGTTCAGCCGCTGGGCCGCCTTCGGGGCCGGCTGCGGGCAGCTGATGCTGGCGCGCCGCGACGCCTACCGCACGGCCGGCGGGCACGCCGCCATCGCGGCCTCCCTGCATGACGGCGTCACCCTGCCCCGCGCCTTCCGCCGCAAGGGCCTGCACACCGACCTGTTCGACGCCACCGCCCTGGCGGAGTGCCGCATGTACCGCGGCCTGGGCGAGGTCTGGCGCGGCTTCGGCAAGAACGCGACGGAGGGGATGGCGACGCCCGTCGGGCTGCCGGTCTGGACCGTGCTGCTGGGCGGCGGGCACCTGCTGCCCTGGCTGCTGCTGCCCCTGGCGCTGGCGGCCGGGGACCCCGCGGCGGCGCGGGTCGCGGCGACGGCCGCGGCCTGCGGGCTGCTGCTGCGAGCGATCCTGGCGCTGCGCTTCCGGCAGAGCGTCGCCGGCGCGCTGCTGCATCCCGCCGGGGTGGCGCTGATGCTGGCGATCCAGGCGGCAGCACTCGCCCGCCGGCTCTCCGGCCGGCCCAGCGCTTGGCGCGGGCGGAGCTATCCCGCCGCCGGCACCGCCGGTACCGCTGCCGCCTATCCCGGGCCGATCCCGCCGGAGAGTGCGGCCCGCACCGCGTCCAGCACCTCGGCGGGATCGACCGGCTTGTCCAGCACCGCCGCCGGCACCGGCAGGGCGGCGGCGAACCCCTCCACCTCCGGCGAGTAGCCGGTGACGAAGACGACCGGCAGCAGGGGACGGCGCGCCCGAAGCTCCCGGACCACCTCGCCCCCGTTCATGCCGGGCATCCGCCAGTCCACCAGGGCGAGGTCGGCTGGGTCGGCGTCGAACCGCGCCAGCGCCTCCGGCCCGTCGCCGGCCGGCGTGACGCGATAGCCCCGCCGCTCCAGGAAGGCGCGCAGCGCCAGCGCGGAGAGCAGGTCGTCGTCCACCAGCAGGATGTGCAGCATGTCGGGGTCCGGCAGCGCTCGAGGTCGCGCGCACTCTCCCGCCCCCGCCCCCGGCCGGTCAACCCGGGCGCGACACCCTGTCCCGCGCGACCCTCGCCGCGCCGGGCTGTTGAAGGCTGTTCCCCGAGTCAATCTTCCAAGCCACGGGCCCCCGCCATGACGCGCCGCCTCGCCCTCATCCTGCTGTCGCTGCCGCTGGCCGCCTGCGCCGCGGCGCCCGAGGTGCCGCCGCCGGTGGCGCTGTCGCCGCCGCCGCTGGACGGGCCCGCCTACATCCGCGCCGCCGCCGCCGGCCTGCGCGCCTATGTCGAGGAGGCCGGCGGGTCGCTGGACCGCGGCGCCTGCCTGGGCTTCATGCCGCGCGGCCGGGTGCTGGGGGAGACGCGCGACCTCGCCACCTTCTCGCCCGACATGGCGGGCTGGATCTCGGGTGGGCGGGGGAACTGGTCGCCGCTGCTGACCTGCGGCCATGCCAGCGACGGCGGCGGCGCCTTCCGCGCCATCCCGGGCGACCGGCCGCTGCTGCTCTACTGCGAGGGGATCGACGCCACACCGGACGGCTGGCGCATGCATTGCGGAACCCGCCGCACCGCCACCGCCCCCGACGTGCGGGAGTACCGGGTGGTGCCGGAGGGCCAGGGCTACCGCGTCGCGCGCACCTGCGCCGCCTGCCGCATCTAGGGGCGGATCGGGCGGAATGCTTTAAGCTTGAAAGACCCGTTGCGGCCCCGGGTGCGCGCCGGTAGGCTGGCGGCCAGGATTTCCCGACGCCCCGCGAGCGCCATGACCATCGACCGGAGCCACTGCGAAGCCCTCGACCGGGACGACCCGCTGGGGCATTTCCGCCAGGAGTTCGACCTGCCCGACGGCGTCATCTACCTGGACGGCAACTCGCTGGGGGCCCTGCCCCGCGCCACCGCCGGCCGCCTCGCCGCGGTGGTCCGCGAGGAGTGGG
>DASPKT010000377.1:0-23620 GCA_035627915.1 Azospirillaceae bacterium | reverse complement strand
CCTTCATCTGCGCCGGCGTGGAGAGCATGACCCGCGTGCCGATGATGGGCTTCAACCCGATGCCGAACCCGGCGCTGGCCCAGGCCAACCCGGGCGCCTACATGTCGATGGGCATCACCGCGGAGAACCTGGCCAAGAAGTACCAGTTCACCCGCCGCGAGCAGGAGGAGTTCGCCGCGAACTCCCACCGCAAGGCCGCCGCGGCCCAGGCCGCCGGCAAGCTGTCGGACGAGATCGTGGCGATCAAGACCGCCGGCAAGGTCGTGGACAAGGACGGCTGCATCCGCCCGGAGACCACCGCCGACACGCTGTCGACCCTGAAGCCGGCCTTCGACGCCGAGGGCACGGTCACCGCCGGCACCTCCAGCCCGCTGACCGACGGCGCGTCCGCCACGCTGGTCACCAGCGAGGAGTACGCCCGCGCCAACGGCCTGAAGATCCTGGCCAAGATCCGCTCGGTCGCGGTCGCCGGCTGCGATCCCACCATCATGGGCTACGGCCCGGTCCCGGCCACCCAGAAGGCGCTGAAGCGCGCCGGCCTGTCGGTGAAGGACATCGACATCTGGGAGAGCAACGAGGCCTTCGCCGTGCAGTCCATGACGGTCGCCCGCGAGCTGGGCATCGACGCGGACAAGCTGAACCTGGACGGCGGCGCCATCGCGCTCGGCCACCCGCTGGGGGCCACCGGCGCCCGCATCACCGGCAAGGCGGCCAGCCTGCTGGTGCGCGAGGGCAAGCAGTTCGCCATCTCCACCCAGTGCATCGGCGGCGGCCAGGGCATCGCCACCGTCCTGGAAGCGGTCTGATCCGGCAGCCAGGAACGGAGGAACGAGCCATGGAAATCCGTAGCGCCGCCGTGATCGGCGCCGGCGTGATGGGCAGCGGCATCGCCGCCCACATCGCCAACGCCGGCATCCCCGTGTTCCTGCTGGACATCGTCCCGCAGGCGGTCAAGGACAACGGGGGCGACCGCAGCGTCGTCGCCCGCACCGCGATCGAGAAGATGCTGAAGACCGACCCCGCCCCCTTCATGCACAAGGGTGCTGCGAAGCTGGTCACGCCCGGCAACATCGAGGACGACCTCGAGAAGCTGAAGGACGTCGACTGGATCGTCGAGGCGGTGGTCGAGAACCCGAAGATCAAGCACGACCTCTACCAGCGCCTGGACGCCATCCGGAAGGAAGGCTCGGTGGTGTCGTCCAACACCTCGACCATCCCGCTGGACATCCTGATCCAGGGGCAGAGCGACCGCTTCGCCCGCGACTTCATGATCACCCACTTCTTCAACCCGCCGCGCTACATGCGGCTGCTGGAAGTGGTGACCGGCCCGAAGACCGGCGCCGACAGCGCCGCCGTCGTGTCCAAGTTCTGCGACGAGCGCCTGGGCAAGGGCGTGGTGAAGTGCAAGGACACCCCGGGCTTCATCGCGAACCGCATCGGTACCTACTGGTTCCAGGTCGCGGTGAACGAGGCGTCCGACGGCGGCCTGACGGTGGAGGAGACCGACGCCATCACCGGCAAGCCGATGGGCCTGCCGAAGACCGGCACCTTCGGCCTGCTCGACCTGGTCGGCATCGACCTCGGGCCGCACGTGGCGAAGTCCCTGCTGGCGACCCTGCCGGCCGACGACGACTACCGCCGCGTCTACCGGGAGAACGCGCTGCAGGCGAAGATGATCGCCGAGGGCTACACCGGCCGGAAGGGCAAGGGCGGCTTCTACAAGCAGTCCAAGGACGCCAGCGGCAAGCGGGTGCGCGAGGCCATCGACCTGAAGACCGGCCAGTACCGGCCGCAGGCGAAGGCGCAGCTGGAGTCCGCGAACGCCCGGTCGCTGAAGGACCTGGTGAACCATCCCGACAAGGGCGGCCAGTACGCCTGGCGGGTGCTGAGCCAGGCGCTGGCCTACGCCGCCGACATGGTGCCGCAGATCGCCGACACGATCCTGGAGATCGATGAGGCGATGCGGCTCGGCTACAACTGGAAGGCCGGCCCGTTCGAGATGATCGACCAGCTGGGCACCGGCTGGTTCGCCGACAAGCTGCGGGCCGAGGGCCGCAAGGTCCCCGCCATCCTGGAGAAGGCCGCCGGCCGGCCCTTCTACCGGGTGGAGAACGGCACGCTGCAGTACCTGACGACGGCGGGCGAGTACGCCGACGTCACCCGCCCCGACGGCGTGCTGCTGCTGTCCGACATCAAGCGGGCTTCCAAGCCGGTCGCCAAGAACGGCTCCGCCGCCCTCTGGGACATCGGCGACGGCGTGCTCTGCGTCGAGTTCACCTCCAAGATGAACGCCATCGACGACCAGATCATGGCCATGTACCGCAAGGCCATGGAGATCATCGGCGACGGCAAGTCGGGCCCGTACAAGGCGCTGGTGGTCCACAACGAGGCGTCCAACTTCTCCGTCGGCGCCAACCTCGGCCTCGCCATGTTCGCGATCAACATCGCGCTCTGGCCGCAGATCGAGCAGTCGGTGTCGGACGGCCAGGAGACCTACAAGGCGATCAAGTACGCCCCCTTCCCCACCGTGGCGGCCCCGGCCGGCATGGCGCTGGGCGGCGGCTGCGAGATCCTGCTGCACGCCTCGGCGGTGCAGGCGCACGCCGAGAGCTACATCGGCCTGGTCGAGGTGGGCGTCGGCCTGCTGCCGGGCTGGGGCGGGTGCAAGGAGATGGTCGTCCGCCACACCGTCAACAAGAAGCGGCCGGGCGGCCCGATGCCCCCCGTCGCCGCCGCGTTCGAGGCGATCAGCACCGCCAAGGTGTCGAAGTCGGCCTTCGAGGCGAAGGAGCTGCTGTTCCTCCGCCCCACCGACGGCATCACCATGAACCGCGACCGCCTGCTGGCCGACGCCAAGAAGAAGGCTCTCGAGCTGGCCAAGGACTACCAGCCGCCGCAGCCCGTGGAGCTGCGCCTGCCGGGTCCGACGGCGCGGGTGGCGCTGGCCGGCGCCGTGGAGGGCTTCGCGCTCCAGGGCAAGGCGACGCCGCACGACGTGGTGGTGTCCAAGGAGGTGGCCTACGTGCTGTCCGGTGGCGACACCGACATCACCCGGGTCATGACCGAGGACGACCTGCTGGAGCTGGAGCGCGAGGCGTTCGTGCGGCTCGTCAAGACGACGGGCACCATCGACCGCATCGAGCACATGCTGACCACCGGCAAGCCGCTGCGCAACTGACCTCGGGTTGGAGGGAGCCCGCCTCGTCCTCTCCCATTGCCGTCATTCCGGCGAAAGCCGGAATCCAGGGGCGGCGGCCGTCACGGCAAACGGCCCCTGGACCCCGGCTTCCGCCGGGGTGACGGCGGAGGGAAGGACAAGGGCGCGGCTCCGGCCGGTTCCGGAAGACGACACAATTTCCGGCCCCCGAGGCGGGGCCGCCAGAACACCAGGGAGTGTCCGATGCCTGTCTACAAGGCTCCGCTCGAGGATATCGATTTCGTCCTGAACGAGGTCCTGTCCGTCCAGTCGCTCACCCAGCTGCCGGGCTACGAGGACTTCACGCCCGACCTCATCCAGTCGGTGCTGGAAGAGGCCGCCAAGCTCGTGGAGAACGAGCTGCAGCCCCTCAACCGCTCCGGCCACGAGGAGGGCTGCCACTACGAGAACGGCGTGGTGCGCACGCCGAAGGGCTTCAAGGAGGCCTACGACCGCTACGTCGAGGGCGGCTGGCAGGGCCTCGCCTTCGATCCGGAGTACGGCGGCCAGGGCCTGCCGCACACGGTCGGCTTCGTCGTCGAGGAGCTGATGACCTCGGCCAACATGGCTTTCGCCATGTATCCGGGCCTGACCCACGGCGCCATGAACGCCATCCTGAAGCACGCCACCGACGAGCTGAAGCAGACCTACCTGCCGAAGATGACGACGGGCGAGTGGTCGGGCACCATGTGCCTGACCGAGCCGCACTGCGGCACTGACCTCGGCATGCTGAAGACCAAGGCGGTGCCGAACGGCGACGGCAGCTTCTCCATCACCGGCACCAAGATCTTCATCTCCGCCGGCGAGCACGACCTCACCAAGAACATCATCCACCTGGTGCTGGCCCGCCTGCCCGACGCGCCCGCGGGCATCAAGGGCATCTCGCTGTTCCTGGTGCCGAAGTTCCTGCCGAACGAGCAGGGCGAGCCCGGCCAGCGCAACGGCGTCATGTGCGGCTCCATCGAGCACAAGATGGGCATCATGGCGAACGCCACCTGCGTCATGAACTTCGACGACGCCAAGGGCTGGCTGGTCGGCGAGCCCCACAAGGGCATGCGCGCCATGTTCGTGATGATGAACGCCGCCCGCCTGGGGGTCGCCATGCAGGGCCTGGGCGTCGGCGTCGCCGCCTACCAGAACGCGGTGGTCTACGCCAAGGACCGCATCCAGGGCCGCTCGCTCTCCGGCGCCAAGGCGCCGGACAAGGCCGCCGACCCGATCATCGTGCACCCCGACGTGCGCAAGCACCTGCTGATCGGCAAGTCCTTCACCGAGGGCGCCCGCGTGCTGGGCTACTGGCTCGGCATGCAGATCGACGTGGCGGAGAAGCACCCCGACCCCAGGAAGCGCCAGGAGGCCGACGACCTGGTGGCCCTGCTGACGCCGGTGGTGAAGGCCTACTTCACCGACATGGGCTACGAGGTCGCCACATACTCCCAGCAGATGTACGGCGGCCACGGCTACATCCGCGAGTGGGGCATGGAGCAGTTCGTCCGCGACGCCCGCATCTCCATGATCTACGAGGGCGCCAACGGCATCCAGGCGCTCGACCTGGTCGGCCGCAAGATGCCGCAGGACATGGGCCGGCTGCTGCGCCGCTTCTTCCACCCGATGGCGGAGGAGCTGGAGCAGTCCATGCAGGACCCCGCCCTGGTGGAGTTCGCGGGCCCGCTGTGGAAGGCCTTCGGCAAGCTGCAGCAGGCGACCGGCGTCGTCGCCCAGAAGGGCATGAAGAACCCGGACGAGGCGGGTGCGGCCTCCACCGACTATCTGCGCATGTTCGGCCTGATCGCGGTGGGCTGGATGTGGCTGAAGATGGTCAAGGCCGCCCAGGCCAAGCTGCCTGACGCGAACGGCAAGGCGTCCTTCTACGACGCCAAGATCAAGACCGCCCGCTTCTACATGCAGCGCGTCCTGCCCGAGGTCGACGCCCGCTTCAAGGCCCTGATGGCCGGCGGCAAGACCCTGATGGACCTGGACGCCGAGCAGTTCTGAGGCACCCCCACCCCGCCGCCCCGGCCAACCCCGGGGCGGCGGCCGGGGACCCCACGGGTCCCCGACGCGTTTGCATCCAAGTACCTGGGGTATCTACCACTCCCCTCCCTCGGGCCCGCCCTGGGGGAGGGTTTTGTTTTGGCGGTCATATCCGTGACCGGAAAACACGATTCTCCGTGCCGGCGAAGCTGGCCCAGCGGAAGAATGCGCACAAAGCTTCAATTCCTCCAAAGGCTTGGAATTCGCATTTGACCGCAAACTCGAGCTTATGGTCTGATGGTGATTAGGCATGAGCGACACGGTGCTATTCTCCCGGCCGTAGCACGGGGTTGGCTGATTCGCTTGTCAGTCCGCTCTGGAGCGCCATGCGGGGTTTGTGGGAGGCCCCGCCTCATGCCAATTACCCCATCCAATGGCGGCGTAGCAATTCCTTGCGGCGGCACTGTCCAGCAATGTGGCGCCAACGCATCTGATGCAGGCTTGTCAGAAAAATCTCGTCACCTGCCTTTGTCGCCTTGAGTGCCAGTTTGAACGTTACGCCGAAAACGCACGTGTCCTCATAGAGGATCATCAGCGATTGACCGACGTCCCGGAACACGGCTCCGTATGTAAGGGCGAGCGGCGCAACCAAGTAGTGATCCGAGCCGAGTTCCGGATGCCTGACTAACTGCTTCGACATTGTTTCATAAGACAACCAGACTGCCGCCCGCGTTGCGCCGATCTCCCGGCATAGGGCGTAGTCTAAGTCCCCGACTCTAACGGGGGCGCGTCGCTTGCCTTCATATAATGCCTGTACGTATCGCGGGTTCATGTGACCCAAAGTTTAGTATGGAAGGCGACAAACCGATGGACCGAGGCGGCACAAAATTAACCGGTGGGTATGGCCGTCGGGAGGCTGGTGCCGGTGTTTCTTGAAAAGGTCTGAAACCACTCGACAGGCTAGCCACGGCAAGTCACAGAGTCTGGTAAAAAATGCGATCTGCACCACAACCCATAGATTCCAACGGGTTGCGAACGAGACATGAACGTGGCTGAGTTAATCTAAGAGGCTCCGAAAACGAAAAGGATGCGCGACTCGAGGCCGATCGCCCGCCTTCTGCCCCCTCCCAACGCATATAGATGAGGGGATTGAGCCAGTTCCTAAACTCGGAGCGGGTCAACTTCTTACAAGAGGCTTGTTCCCTGCTGGCCAGTCCGCCGGTCAGTCAAGAGCTTGCTGTCGATACATGTGGGAGCGTTGGCGATGCGCTCCGTACCGGCGACGCAACAAGCGCTTGTCATATATACAATCACGATTTCTTTAGAGGGGACCGCCCCCCCCTGCGACACAGGCGCGCTCGCGCGGCTGTTGGCGGGTGCGCGACACTGACGCCCCCGTCCCGCCGCACCGGACCCCGCGCCCATGCTGATCCACCAGGGAGATGCCCGCGACCCCAGGCAGAACCGGCGGCTCGCCTGGTCGCTGGCGGGGATCGCGGGGGCGGTGAACGCGGCGGGGTTCTATGCGACGGGGCTCTACACCTCGCACATGACCGGCACGCTGTCGAACTTGGCGGACCGGCTGGCGCTGGGGGAGTGGTGGGTGGCCGCCGTGTTCGTGCCGGTCGTGGCGGCCTTCGTGGCGGGGGCGTTCCTGTCGGCGCTGCTCATCAATGTCGGCCAGCGGCGGCGGCTGACCGGGGTCTACGCCTACAGCGTGCTGGCGGAGGCGCTGCTGCTGGCGGGGCTGGGGGCGGTGGAGCTGCTGCTGCCGCCGGCGCTGCGCGGGCCGCCGCTGGTGCTGGGGCTGAGCTTCCTGATGGGGCTGCAGAACGCCGTCGTCACCCGCATCTCCAACGCGCGGGTGCGCACTACCCATGTGACCGGCATGGTCACCGACATCGGGATCGAGCTGGGCAATTTGGCCGATGCCGCGCTGCGCCGGGACGGCACCGCCGATACCGCCCTGATGCGGGAGAAGCTGGGGCTGCACCTCGCCACCGTGGCCGCCTTCTTCGCCGGCGGGGTGGCGGGGGTGCTGGGCTTCCGGGCGCTGGGGGCGACGGCGCTGTTCGTGCTGGCGGCCCTGCTGGCGGCCGTCGCGGGCCAGGGCATCCTGGCGCGCCCGCGCGGGGAGGGTGGCGATTAACCCTTTCGGCGGGTTCGGCTTTGCCGGGGGAGCGAAGGCTGACATACAATGTTGGGTATGCTGCCGGGCCGGCTTCCGCCCGGTTTCGGACGCGGCCTGACAGGAGCACCCCCGTGAGCACTGGATTGATCGCCCTGCTCGACGACGTGGCCGGGCTGGCGAAGGTCGCCGCCGCCTCGCTGGACGACGCCGCCGCGCAGTCGGTGAAGGCGGGGGCCAAGGCGGCCGGCGTGGTGGTGGACGACGCCGCGGTGACGCCGCGCTACGTGGTGGGCTTCGCCGCCGACCGCGAGCTGCCCATCGTCGGGCGCATCGCCTGGGGCTCGCTGAAGAACAAGCTGCTGTACCTGCTGCCCGCCGCCCTGGTGCTGAGCCTGGTGGCGCCCTGGCTCATCAACCCGCTGCTGATGCTGGGCGGCGCCTTCCTCTGCTACGAGGGGGCGGAGAAGGCGTACGAGGCGCTGTGGCCGCACGCGGAGCACCACGGCACCGGCGGCATCATGCCGGAGGAGGCGCCGGACCCCAAGCGCCTGGAGGAGGAGAAGGTCGGCGGCGCCATCAAGACCGACCTGATCCTGTCGGCGGAGATCATGGCGATCACCCTGGCGACGGTGGCGGAGGAGGTCTCCTCCTTCTGGCTGCAGGCCTTCATCCTGGCCCTCGTCGGCGTCGGCATCACCGTTGCCGTCTACGGCACCGTCGCCCTCATCGTGAAGGCGGACGACGCCGGCGTGTCGCTGGCGGCCAACCGGCTGCCGGCCACCAGCCTGCTGGGGCTGCGCCGGCTCGACCCCGGGGTGCCGCCGGGCGGTGCGGACCGGTCGCTGGCTTGGGCGACCCAGGGCATCGGCCGCGGCCTCGTCTACGGCATGCCGATCTTCCTGAAGATCCTGAGCGTGGTCGGCACCGCCGCCATGCTGTGGGTCGGCGGCGGCATCATCGTGCACGGGCTGGAGGTCTACGGGGTGGACGCGCTGGGCCACCTGATCCACGACTGGGCCGCCGCCGCCGGGCACGCCCTGCCGGCCGCCGCGGGGGCGGTGGCGTGGTTCGTGACGGCGGCGCTGTCGGGCGTCGTCGGGCTGGTGCTGGGCGCCATCCTGATCCCCATCGTGCACAAGGGGATCGCCCCGGCCTGGGCGAAGATCAGGAAGCGCTGAGGTTGCCCGCGACCCGTCCGGCGTAGCACACTCGGGCGCACGATCCCCTGGGGAGCGCATTCCCCAGACCGCCCGCGCCCGGAGTCCCGCCCTGTCCCTGCCCCAGCATGAGCGCCGCGTCGTCTTCCTGATGGCGGCGGTGCAGTTCGTCACCATCATGTCCTTCATGATGGTGATGCCGCTCGGCCCCGCCTTCTCCCTCGGCCTCGGCATCGACCCCGCCCATATCGGCTGGATCGCCGGCAGCTACACGGCGGCGGCGTCGCTGTCGGGGCTGGCGGCGGCGCTTTTCATCGACCGGTTCGACCGGCGTACCGCCCTGGCGGCGGCGATGGGCGGGCTGATCCTGTCCAACCTGGCGTCCGCCGCGGCGCTGGGCTTCGCCACCATGGTGGCGGCGCGCACGCTGGCAGGCCTGTTCGCCGGGCCCGCCATGGCGCTGGCCGTCGCCATCGTCGCCGACAACGTCCCGCCGGAGCGGCGCGGGCAGGCCATGGGCACGGTCATGGGCTCGCTGTCGCTGGCCTCCGTGCTGGGCGTGCCGGCCGGGCTGGAGCTGTCGGACCTGGCGGGCTGGCGCGCCGCCTTCCTGGCGGTGGCGGTCATGGGCGCGGCCATCGTGGCGGGGGCCCTGTGGCTGCTGGCGCCGCAGCGGGCGCACCTGGCGGCAGCACTGGCCGCCACCGACAAGGGTTTGGCCCGCCTCGCCCGCATCGCCGGGCGGCCGGGGGCGCCTCTGGCGCTGGCGCTGGTCGGCGTCTCCATCATGCCGGGCTTCCTGACGCTGACCAACCTCGCCACCTTCGCCACCTTCAATCTGGGCTTCCCGCAGGAGCACCTCAGCGTCGTCTACTTCGCGGGCGGGGTGGTCAGCTTCTTCGGCATGCGCTGGACCGGGCGGCTGGTGGACCGGTTCGGCTCCTCCCCCGTCACCGCGGCGACGTCGCTGGCGCTGGCGGGGCTGGTCTTCGCGCTGTTCTACGACTGGGCCCTGCTGGCGCTGCCGGTCCTGGTGCTGGCGCCGGCGTACATGCTGTTCAACACCGCCCGCATGGTGGCGCAGAACACCGCCGTGTCGAAGACGCCGGAACCGGCGGAGCGCGCCGGCTTCATGGCGCTGGTGCAGACGGTCCAGCAGGGGGCGGGCGCCGTCGCCTCCGTCCTGGGTGCCCTGCTGCTGGAGACGGCGCCGGACGGGCGGCTGCTGCACATGGAGCGGGTGGGGCTGATCGCCATCCTGTTCTGCCTGGCCGGCCCGCCCCTGATGATGGCGCTGGAGGCCAGGCTGAAGCGCCGCGCCGCCCCGCCCGCGACGGCCCCCGCCCGCCCCTGAGCAAAGAAAAAGGGCCGCCGGTCAGGGCGGCCCTCAGGTGGGGCAAGCAAAGGGAACGGAGAGGAAGGAACCGTCAGGCCCGCGCCCGCCAGCCGGGCGCCTCGGCGTCCAGGATCGTCTCCAGCTGGCGCACCCGCTCGTCCAGACGGTCGGCCCGGTCCATCAGCGCGGCGGCGGCGCCCTCCGACAGGCCCTGCGCCTTCAGCATGCGCCACTTGGTCATGTGGTTCATCACGATCGCCACGATCGGGATGGCGAACACCATGACGGGGATGATGGTCTGTGCGGACACGGGCGTCTGGTCCTGGTTAGCGGCGATCGGCGAGGGCGCCGATCTCGCGGTTGAGGGTGAACTCCGGGCTGGTGACGTAGCGCTCGATGTCGGCGACGCGGCGGTCGACCTCGTCCAGGCGGGAGAAGCGGCGGCGCAGCTCCACCTCGCGGCGGGCGGCCTCCACGTCCAGCACCTGCCAGCGGCGCAACGACCTCAGCACGATCGCGAGGATCGGGATGGAGAGGATCAGGACGGGGATCAGGGTGCTCACGGGCGTCGGCCTTCGGGAAGGAAGGCGCCCCGGGTAGGCGCCTCCGGGAAAGGGCTACTTCTCCAGGTCCCGGAACTGGCGGTGCAAATCGTACTCGCGGGAGGAGACGAAGCCTTCGAGCGAGGCGATCTGGCGGTCCAGGTCGCGGAACTTGGCGCGCAGGCTGGCGAGCGTCTGGTCGGGCTTGGTGGTGACGGAGCGCCAGAAGGCCTCCTCCTCCTTGCTGCCGTACAGGCCGGCCGGGCGCTTCTTCACGACGACGGCCATGATGAGGTATCCCAGCAGGACCGCCGGCGGGAAGAAGAAGAAGCCCAGCACCGCCGCCAGCCGCACCACCCAGGCGTCGATGTTGAAGTAGTCGGCGACACCCGCGCAGACACCGGCCAGCTTGCCGTCCACCGTGTTGCGGTAGAACCGGTGCGGGTTGGGAGAGCTGAACATCTCGCCTTTGGACGTGCCGTTCATGGTACCGGTCTCCAGGCCGAAATACTGGCCCCAGCTCTGGTCCCGCTGCTTGCCCAGCAGGTCCTCCTGCCAGTCGCCGCTGCCGGAGAGGCCGGGCGGGGAGCCGGCCCCGCGGTAGCGGAACCGGCGCCGGGGACGGTGCCGCCCGCCGAACGGGGGCGGCACCCGGGTGCCCTCATTGTCGCTCATTGCCGCCCCCGCCATCCCGGAGCCTCCGCATCGAGGATCTTCTCCAGCTGCAGGATCCGGCCCTCCATCTTGGAGGCGCTGTGCCAGAGGTCCGACAGCATCTGCTCATCGTCGGCGGACAGCGTCTTGGCGATCCGCCACTTGGTCACGTAGTGCGCGATGATCCAGATCGGCGCCACCAGCGCCATGAAGATGATCGCGACTACAATCGGTCCTTCCTCCATCGCTTACCCCTGCTGGGCCTTGGCCGCCAGCTTGGCCTTGAGAGCCTGAAGCTCCGATTCGACCTTGTCGTCCTGCTCCAGCTCGGCGATCTCGTCGGCCAGGCTCCGCTTGCGGCCCATGTCCAGGACCTCGGCCTTGCCCTCCAGCACGTCGAGGTTCCGCTCGATCTGCTCGAACCGGGCGAAGGCGTCGGTGATGCGGTCGTCGTGGACCTGCGTCTTCACCTTCAGCCGGTTCACCGCCGTCTTCTGGCGGGCGACGATGGCCTTCTCGCGCGCCTTGGCGTCCTGCAGCTTGGCCTGGAGCTGGCCGATGTCGTCGTTGGTCTTGGCCAGGATCTCGTCCAGCTTGGCCAGTTCCGAGGACATGCTCTCGGCGGCTTCGGCCACCTTGGCCCGGGCCGACAGCGCGCCCTTGGCGAGGTCCTCGCGGTCCTTGGACAGGGCCAGTTCGGCCTTGCGCTGCCACTCGTCGGCCTCGCGCTTCAGCTCGCCCAGGCGCCGCTCGATCTCCTTCTTCTCCGCGACCGTCTTCACGGCGGAGGACCGGACCTCGACGAGGGTGTCCTCCATCTCCTGGATGACGAGGCGGATGATCTTCTCGGGGTCCTCGGCGCGGTCCAGGATCGCGTTCAGGTTGGAATTGATGATGTCGCTGAGACGCGAAAAGATGCCCATCTTGGAAGTCTCCTTAGGCAAGGGCGATGAAAAGGTTGCTCATCACGGTCGCGACCGCAAGGATGATCCAGGCCTCTCCCGGCACGGCGCGGAAATCGTCGACCAGCGTGCCGAAGAAACCCCGCCCGGTCTGGGCGAAGAAGCCGGAAGCGTCGGACGTGTCGTGCAGGGTGTGGTCGGTCATGGCTTCGGTCCCCCTCGTTCTGTAGCCTCTGTCAGTCGTCTGCCCCTATTAGAGCAAGGGGTGTGCCAGAGCCGCCGGCGCCACTCAAGCCCTTGATTTTCCTGGATACAGCAGAAGCCGGCTTGACCCTCCCGCGCCAGCGGGTTAGGTTTTTGGCGACGATGTGGTCAATACGGCCACTCGATGGCAGAAAAGGCTAAAGCATGGCCGCGAGCGCCTCACCGCCTTCCCTCATCGGCCAGGCGCCGAGCTTCCTGACGCTGATGGAGCACGTCTCCCAGGCGGCGCCGCTGAACCGGCCGACCCTGGTCATCGGGGAGCGCGGCACCGGCAAGGAGCTGATCGCCGCCCGCCTGCACTACCTGTCCCCGCGCTGGGACCGGCCCTTCGTGAAGCTGAACTGCGCCGCCCTGTCGGAGACGCTGCTGGAGACCGAGCTGTTCGGCCACGAGGCCGGCGCCTTCACCGGGGCCGCCAAGCGCCATGTCGGCCGGTTCGAGCTGGCGGACGGCGGCACGCTCTTCCTGGACGAGATCGCCACCAGCTCGGCCTCCGTGCAGGAGAAAATCCTGCGCGTCATCGAGTACGGCGAGTTCGAGCGGGTGGGCGGGACCCAGACCCTGTCGATCGACGTGCGCGTGGTCGGCGCCACCAACGCCGACCTGCCCCGGATGGCGTCCGCCGGCAAGTTCCGCGCCGACCTGCTGGACCGGCTGTCCTTCGACGTGGTGACCATCCCGCCCTTGCGCGCCCGGCCGGAGGACATCCCCGTGCTGGTCGACCATTTCGGCGTGTCGATGGCGCGCGAGCTGGGGCGGCCCTTCTTCCCCGGCTTCACGCCCGGGGCGATGCAGCGGCTGCTGGCCTATCCCTGGCCCGGCAACGTGCGCGAGCTGAAGAACGTGGTGGAGCGGGCGGTCTACCGCGCCGCCGGCAGCGACCGGGCCATCGACGAGGTGGTGTTCGACCCCTTCGAGTCGCCCTTCCGCCCCGCCCCCATGCCGGGCGACGCCAACGCCGCCCCGGAGCCCACGCCCGCCGCCCCGCCGTCGGCCACCGTCACCCCCTTCCCCGGCCCCCGGGCGGATGCCGGCCCCTGCAACTTCCTGGACCAGGTCGCCGCCTTCGAGACGGGCCTCCTGCGCGCGGCACTGGAGCGCAACCAGTACCACCAGAAGCGCGCCGCGGCCGAGCTGGGGCTGAACTACCACCAGTTCCGCGGCTACCTGCGCAAGTACAACCTCCTGGAACGCCGCGGCGCGTCGCTGGAACCGGCGGAGTAGGGGGCGGGCCAGGTGCGGCGCGTGCCCCGACAGGCCCGGCATGAGGGGGGATGCCGGGCCACATGTAGGCCGGGAGCATATCAACGATCCTCAGCCTGAGCCTGTCGAAGGCCGCACACCGCCCCCGCTGCCGTCCTCCTGGGAGCAGCCCGGCGATCCCCGGCCGACCCCCTCAAGGCTCCGGCGGCGCCTGCCGGGTGGCGAGGATCTTGTCGATGCGGCGGCCGTCCATGTCGACCACCTCGAAGCGCCAGCCGTCGTGCTCCACCGCCTCGCCGGCGGTGGGCAGGTGGCCGAAGCGGAACAGGATGAAGCCGGCCAGCGTGTGGTAGTCGCCCTGGTCGCGCAGGCCCTTCAGGCCCAGCGCCTGCTCCGCCTCGTCCACGGGCATGCGCCCGTCCATCAGCAGCGAGCCGTCGGGACGCTGCACCAGGTCCGCGTCCGCGTCGTCGCCGAATTCCGGCAGGTCGCCGGCGATGGCCTCCAGGATGTCGGTGACGGTGACGATGCCCTCCACGCTGCCGTACTCGTCCACCACCACGGCCATGTGCTGGCCCTGGCTGCGGAACAGGTCCAGCAGCTTCATGACCAGGGTGCCGTCATGGACGATCAGGGCCGGCCGGCTGGCGGCGGCGAGGTCGACCTTGCGGCCGGCGAGCGCGCTGTCCAGCAGGTCCTTGGCATGGACGATGCCCACCACCTCCTCCAGGTCGCCGCGGCAGACGGGGAAGCGGGAATGGCCGCTCTCCGCGATCTCCCGGCGCACCACCTCCAGCGTGTCGCCGGCGTCCAGCCACATGACGTCGAGCCGCGGGGTCATGATCGAGCGGACGGTGCGGTCGGACAGCCGCAGCACCCCCTCGATCATCTTCTTCTCCTCCGGCTCGAACACGCCGGACGCGGTGCCCTCGGCGATGAGGCTCTTGACCTCCTCCTCGGTGACCGACGTGTCGCGCTTCTCCGGCACCCGCAGCAGCCTCAGCATCGCCTCGGTGGAGGCGCCCAGCAGCCAGACCAGGGGCGCCGTGCCGGTGGACAGCCCCTTCATGATGGGGGCGGCGACGACGGCGATGCCCTCGGCGTTGTTGAGCGCGACGCGCTTGGGCACCAGCTCGCCCGCGATCAGCGAGAGGTAGGTGATGACCATGACGACCAGCGCGACCGCGACCGCGTGGCCGTAGCCGACCAGGAGCGGCAGCGCGTCCAGCACGGGGCCCAGCCGTTCCGCCAGGGTGGCGCTGCCGAAGGCGCCGGCGACGATGCCGATGAGGGTGATGCCGATCTGCACCGCCGACAGGAAGCGCGAGGGGTCCTCCTGCAGCTCCAGCGCGGTGCGGGCGCCGCGCCTCCCGTCCTCCGCCATCTGCTGCAGCCGCACGCGGCGCGAGGAGACGACGGCCAGCTCCGACATGGAAAAGAAGCCGTTCAGCAGGATCAGCAGAACGACGGTGGCGATCTCGACGTAGACCATCGGGGTCCGGGTTGGCGGGCTCCGGCCCCGGGAGGGGCCGGACGGGGAGCCGGGCGGGCGCGCCGCCGGCCGGGACGCCGGGCGGCGTCCGTGCCGGCGATGGTAACACAGAGATTAACGTCCGCCCGCACGCCTTTTGATGCGCAAAAGGACGGCGCGCCGCCCTTGCGCGCCCCCTGGCCCACGGCCCAGGGGCCTTACCGGCCGGCGCCGACCAGGCGGTCCAGCAGGTCGGCGATGGGGTTGCCGCTGTTGCCGCGGGGGGCGGCGGCGCCCTCCGGCGTCGCCTGCACCTCGGCCACCTCGGGGGCGTCGTCCAGCCGGTCGACCGGCGCCTCCAGCCCCGGCAGCGGGCGCGGCGGCAGGCCCTGGTGCAGGTCCGCCATGACGTCGCGCCACAGCCGGGCCGGCAGCGTGCCGCCGGTGATGCGCTTCATCGGCGCGCCGTTGTCGTTGCCGAGCCAGACGCCGGTCACGTAGTCCGCGGTGAAGCCCATGAACCAGGCGTCCTTGTAGTCCTGGGTCGTGCCGGTCTTGGCGGCGGCCATGCGGTCGAGGCGCGCGGCGGTGCCGGTGCCCGACGCGATCACCCCCATCATCATGCGGGTCAGCGCGCCCACGTCCGGCCCGGAGATGGCGTAGCCGGCGCCGGAGCCGCGGCGCTGGTACAGCAGCGCCCCGTCGGAGTCGCGGATCTCGGTGATGGCGAAGGGCCAGATGGCCTGCCCGCCGTTGGCGATGGCGGCGTAGGCGCCGGTCAGCTCCAGCAGGGTCGTCTCGCTGGTGCCGAGCGCCAGCGACAGGTCGCGCCGCATCGGCGAGGTGATGCCGAGCCGCTTCGCCATGCCCTGCGCCCGCTCCACCCCCGTCTTCTCCAGCAGACGGACGGTCGCGGTGTTGACGGAATGGGCCAGCGCCTCCGCGAGCGCGATCTCGCCCCGGTACTTGCCGTCGTAGTTCTCCGGCGCCCACTTGGCCTTGCGGTAGGGGGCGTCCAGGATGGTGTCGCCGGGGGAGAAGCCGGCCTCCAGCGCCGCCAGGTAGACGAAGGGCTTGAAGGCGGAACCGGGCTGGCGCAGCGCCTGGGTGGCGCGGTTGAACTGGCTGTCGTCGTAGTCGCGCCCGCCCACCATGGCACGCACGGCGCCGTCCGGCGTCATCACGACGACGGCGGCCTGCCCCACCCTGGCGTCGGCGGCGGCCTGGCCCTTCATCAGCTCCTCCACCCGGCGGGTGGCGGCCAGCTGGGCGGCCGGGTCGAAGGTTGTGTAGACGACGAGGTCGCCGTGCTCCGCCCCGATGAAGGCCTCCACCTGGTCGGCCACCCAGTTGGCGAAGTAGCGCGCGTCGCCCTCCGGCCCCGGCTTGCGCTTGGGCGCCGGCGGGGTGCGCAGCACCGCCTGCATCTCCGCCTCGGTGATGAAGCCGGCCTCGCGCATGGTGGTCAGCACCACCTCCATGCGCTGGTCGGCGAGGTCGGGGTTGGCGGTCGGCGCGTAGCGCGACGGCGCCTTCAGCAGCCCCGCCAGGACCGCCGCCTCGCGCAGGGACACCTGGGTGGCCGGCTTGTCGAAATATGTCCGCGCGGCGGCGTCCACCCCGTAGGTGCCGGAGCCCAGGTAGACCCGGTTCAGGTAGGCGGTCAGGATCTGGTTCTTGCTGTAGCGCCGCTCCATCCACAGGGCCAGCAGCGCCTCCTGGATCTTGCGCTTGGCGGTCTGCTCGGGGCTGAGGAACAGGTTCTTCGCCAGCTGCTGGGTGATGGTGGAGCCGCCCTGCACCACCCGGCCCGCGCGCCAGTTGGTCCAGGCGGCGCGCGCGATGCCGACGGGGTCGACGCCCCAATGGTCGAAGAAGCGGCGGTCCTCCACCGCGATGACCGCCTCCACCAGGTGGCGCGGCAGCTGGGTCGCGTCCACGGTGGCGCCGCGCAGGTCGCCCAGCCGCGCGAAGCGGGAGCCGTCGGCCGCCACCAGCGTCACCGTCGGCCGCCGCTCCAGCTGCACCGCCTGCCGCACGTCGGGCAGGTCGTGGGCGAAGTAGCCGAGCGCGAAAAGCCCGGCCATGAAGGCCCAGATGGCGGCGACGGCGAGGACGCGGCCGGCCTTGCGCCAGCGCGACGGGGCGGCGGCGCGCTTGCGCGGCGGCTTGTCGCGGGCCGGGGCCGGGGCGGGGGGCTGCTGGGGCTTGCTCACGGGCGTCGTGCGTCGGTTCGGGTGCGGCGGGTGTCCAGATATGGACCCTCCCGCCGGGCGGCGGAAGGGCGGATATCCTATCCTGGACCGAGACTTGCCATGCGAAAGCGGCGAAACCGCGGCGGCGCCGGGCCGGCACCGGGGCATTGGGGGCGTCCGGGAAAGCCGGCGAGGAAACCGGTGGCGCGGCGGGGGGCCGGCCATGCTAGTTTCGCAGCCGGGAATAGTTCCGGCCCGGTCGCGATGCAGAACCTCCACCCCCAGCACACCGTGCAGTACGCCCTGGTGGCGTTCGACAGCGACCGTCCCTTCGACGGCGACATGGTGCAGAAGCTGGAGCGCACCCTGAAGATCTCCGAGCGCTGGTCGCTGGCGGCCGGGCTCCAGGTGCGCGCCGCCACGCTGGTGGAAAGCCCGCGCGGGCACGTCGTCGTTACCAGCATCGTCAACATTCCCGTCAACCACGGCGGCGACTTCATCACCACCCAGGTGGAAGGCGCCCTGCGCCACGTCTGCCGCGAGACCGGCCACGCCGAGCCGCACGTCCGCAACGTCGCCCTGGTCGCGGTGGAGGCGCAGCTGCGCGCCGTCGCCGACGCCGCCAGCGGCCTGCGCGCGCTGGTCGACCAGGTCGGCGACATCCCCGACCGCTTCGGCAAGATCCTGCGCATCTTCGTGCCGATGCGGGCCGACGGCAGCCCGCCCACGCCCGAGGACATGCGCGCCGCCGCCGCCAAGCTGCGCGCCCGGCTGAAGGACCACACGGCCGAGCTGGCGCGCGAGGCGGGGGAGAAGCGGCAGGTCGCTTACGTCGAGGCGGCCCCGGCCGGGGCGGACGAGTCCCACCGCGAGCCCGAGCGCGGGGAGGGCGACATCCGCGTCCTGGACGCGATCGACCGGTTGGCGGCGGAGCACCCGCCGGAGCCGGCGGCCGGCCTGCTGCGCGACATCCGTCGGCTGCACGGGGAGCTGCAGCTGCTGTCGGAGCGGACCCTGGCGCTGCAGCGCCAGCTTCTGCCCAAGGTGGAGGAGCTGGTGCGGCTGCGCCCCGGCGGCCCCCTGGTGGACCGGCTGGAGCGCTACGCCGAGCGGGTGCTGAAGCCGCTGGCCGCCCTGGGGCGCCTGCTGAAATAGGGGCCCGCCGGGGCGCCGCCCCCGCACTTCCCTTTACGTAAGGCGCGAGGGAATTCCATGTTCCGCGCGCATGCGGCCGCCCAAGAATCCGCTCGCGCGGCGTGCCGGCCCCATGCATCATGTCCGGACAACAGGGGGAAGCGGGAGCGGCTGACGTATCGTGCGGCATGTGCTGTCTCTGCTGATAGGGCTGGTGCTGTGCCTCGTCGCCGGGGCCACGTCCGCTCAGGCCGGGGAAAGCGTGCGGCTGCGGATCGCCGCCATGCCCAACGACGCGCACCTCTACTACATGGACCTGCTGCGCTCGGCGCTGGAGGCGGCCGGGCACGCGGTGGAGTTCGACGTCACCACCGGCCTGCCGCAGCCGCGCATCGAGGCGGCGCTGCGCGAGGGGTCGGTCGACCTGCACTATTTCCTGCGCACGCCGGAGCGCGACGGCACCTACCTGCCGGTCCCGGTCGGGCTCACCGCCGGCCTCATCTCGCTGAGGGTGCTGCTGGTCCGCACCGAGGACGTGCCCCGGTTCGCCGGGGTGGAGTCGCTGGCCGACCTGCGCGCGCTCGGCATGCGGGCCGGGTTCGGCCAGGGCTGGTTCGACGGGATGGTGTGGCGCCGCAACCAGCTGCCCTTCATGGAGGTCGGCGGCGACTGGCGCAACATCTACGCCATGCTGGCCCATGGCAGCCGCGACATCGACTATTTCCCCCGCGGCGTCACCGAGATCCTGGGCGAGGCGCAGCAGCACCCGGAACTGACCATCGAGCCGCACCTGCTGCTGCGCTACAGCAGCGACCAGATCCTCTATTTCTCCCCCGCCCGGTCGGCCCTGGTGCCGCTGGTGCGCCAGGCCATGGAGGCCTTCGCCGCGACGGGGGAGATCGAGCGCCGCGCCCGCGCCCGCTGGGGCGACGACCTGGAGAGCCTGTCCCTTGACCGACGGAGGGCCATCGACCTCGACATGCCGGAATGACACCGCGAGCCATCCAGGCCAAGTCCTCGCGACCGCGCCGGGGCGGCGATGCACCCGCTTAACAGAATAACTTTCACATAGTTGCCCGGGCGGCAAGAATCCGGATTAACGGATTCTTAAAGACGCCGCGCATCTTCGGTGCCGCCGGCATCGGCGACACGGCCCCGGCTGTGACATCAGGGCCGAATTCACAAGCGATAACGAAGCGATATTGCCAAACACCCCTATCCGGGTAATCCTTATGGCAAGGACCGACAGCCGGGCGCGCGGGGCGCGCCGGGACAACAGGTCCGGGCCTGGGACCAAGGGGAGGGAAAGGTTCATGTCGCTGAAGGTTGCCCGCTGGGCGCTGTCGACCGCTTCCGTGATCGGGCTGGCCGCCGCGGCGCCGCCGGCCGCCGCGCAGGAGCTAGAGGAGATCAGCTTCATCCAGCAGATCGTCGTCACCGCGCAGAAGCGCGAGGAGAACCTCAACTCGGTGCCGGTGACGCTGTCGGTGGTCAGCGGCGACCTGCTGGAGAAGTCCGGCGTCGTCAACACCGAGGCGCTGATCAGCCTGGTGCCCACGCTGACCATCCGCAAGGGCACCACCAACGTCAACTCGGCCATCAACATCCGCGGCATCGGCACGATCTCCTTCTCCGCCGGCGCCGAGCCCAGCGTCTCCACCGTGCTGGACGGCGTGGTGCTGGCGCGCTCGGGCATGGCCTTCAACGACCTGGTCGACATCCAGCGGATCGAGGTGCTGCGCGGGCCCCAGGGCGCGCTGTTCGGCAAGAACGCGTCCGCCGGCGTGCTCAACATCGTGTCGAAGGACCCCAGCGAATCGCCGTCGGCCTTCGCCGAGGCCGCCCTCTACGACATCGGCGAGGTCCGGCTGAAGTCCACCGTGACCGGGCCGCTGTCCGACACGCTGTCGGCCCGCCTGACCGCCGCCTACACGAACTTCGACGGGTCGGCGAAGAACGTCTTCAACGGCAAGGACGTCAACGGCACCGAGCGCGGCGGCGCCCGCGGCAAGCTGCGCTGGCAGGCCGGCGACGACGTGAAGGTGACCTTCGTCGCCGACTACATCCGCGCCGACGACGATTGCTGCGCCGACATCATCGGCCTGACGCCGCCGGGTGCCGCCAACGACCAGGTGCTGCGCCCGTCGCTGGCGCCGGTCCAGCCGGGGCCGAAGAACCGCGACATCGACAACGACCTCGACCCCCGCACGGTGGACGAGAGCTGGGGCCTGTCCGCCCAGGTCGACTGGGACGTCGGCGACATGACCGTCACCTCCATCACCGCCCACCGCGGCTGGTACAACAAGGAGATCCGCGACGGCGACTTCCGCTCCGACGCGCCGTCCTTCGTCTTCTCCTCGGTCCCGGGCGGCGACCAGCGGTTCCACGACAACGGGACGCTCGACTTCGAGCAGTTCACCCAGGAGCTGCGCCTGACCTCGCCGTCGGGCGAGCGGCTGGAGTACACGCTGGGCGCCTTCCTCTACAAGACGGAGCAGGTCAACAACTTCAACCGGCAGGTCCTGCGCTGCACCGCCTCCACCCTGCCGGCCGGCGCCAACGGGGCGATCCCCTGCAACTCGGGCTCCACCTTCCAGGAGTTCCGCGGCAGCGCCGACTTCGAGACGGACGTGACCAACTACGCGCTGTTCGGGCAGGCCACCTTCGCCATCACCGAGCCGCTGAAGGCCATCTTCGGCTGGCGCTACACCTCGGACGAGGTGGAGTACGACTTCACCCGCACCTCCACCTCCGCCACCCCGGCGCCCGGCATCAACCCGGGCTTCACCGACGACGGCTCCACCGACAAGAGCGACTTCGCGATCAAGGCCGGCCTGTCCTACCAGTTCAACGAAGAGATGATGGGCTACTTCACCTATGCCCAGGGCTACAAGGGGCCGGCCTTCAACATCTTCTTCAACATGGGCGTCAACGACACCCTGCCCGTCTCGCCTGAGACCTCCGACGCCTTCGAGCTGGGCCTGAAGACGCAGATCCTGCAGGACCGGCTGGTGCTGAACCTTGCCGCCTTCCATTCCAAGTACGACGGCTTCCAGGCCAACTCCTTCGTGACCGTGGCCGGCGCGCTGGTCAGCACGCTGGGCAACGCCGGTTCCGTCGTGACCAAGGGCATCGAGGCCGACTTCATGGCGGTGCCGGTGAAGAACCTGACGCTCACCGGCGGCGTCTCCTACACCGACGCCTACGTGAAGGAGCCGTTCTGCCCGACGGGCTCGCCCGCCGCCTGCCTGACGCGCAAGGGCACGGCGCTGCCCTATTCCCCGGACTGGAAGTTCAGCGTCAACGCCGACTACCTGGTGCCCACGGGCGAGGGCATGCCGGTCGACCTGATCTTCAACACCACCTACGCCTGGCAGTCCGACCAGCAGTTCGACCTGTTCTCGCGCAGCCCCGACACGGTGCAGGACGCCTACGGCACCTGGGACGTGGCGGTGACCTTCGCCGACAAGGAGGACAGGTACGTGGTGACCGCCTCGGTCCAGAACATCACGGACGAGTACTACACGACGGCCAAGGTCCGGAACGGCACCTTCATCCGCAACCAGGTCCCGCGCGAGGCCCAGCGCATCTACGGCGTCAAGGGCCGGATCAACTTCTGAGCAAGTGCAGGAAGCAGCCCCCGCGTCCGGAGACGGGCGCGGGGGTTTTTCTTTTGAGGGGCGGCACTCAGGCCCCCGGGCGGGCCCTGGCGATGGCGCGGCTCAGCAGGATGACCGGCACGATGCCGACGGCGACGATGGCGAGCGCCGCGGTGGAGGCCTCGGCCAGCCGCTCGTCGGAGGCCAGCGTGTAGACCCGGATCGCCAGCGTGTCGAAGTTGAAGGGCCGCACGATCATGGTCGCCGGCAACTCCTTCATCACGTCGACGAAGACCAGCAGCCCGGCCGTCATCAGGCTGCCCTTCATCAGCGGCGCGTGCACCCGCGCCAGCGTGCGCCCCGGCGTCTGCCCCAGGATGCGCGCCGCCTGGTCCAGGCTGGGCCGGATGCGGGCGAGGCTGGCCTCCACCGTGTTGAAGGAAACCGCCAGGAACCGCACCAGGTAGGCGAAGACCAGCGCCGCGACGGTGCCGGACAGCAGCAGCCCGCTGGAGACGCCGAAGCGGTCCCGCAGGAAGGCGTCCAGCGCGTTGTCGAAGGCGGCGAAGGGGATCAGGATGCCGACCGCGACGACGGAGCCCGGGATGGCGTAGCCCATCGCCGCCACCCGCGCCGCCGCCTTCAGCGGCCGGGTCGGGCGCAGCCGCAGCCCGTAGGCGACCACCGTCGCCAGCAGCACGGCCAGGACGGCGGTCAGGCCGGCCAGGGTGAAGCTGTTGCCGGCCAAGCCCAGGAAGACCGGCCCGAACAGGGGGTCGCCGCCCTCCAGGCTGAGCGACAGCAGGATCAGCACCGGCACCGCGAAGCCGCACAGCACCGGCAGGGCGCAGGCCGCGAAGGCCGCCGCGGCGCGCGGGCCCCGCAGCCGGTAGCTGGGCAGCGAGCGGTAGCGCCCCGTGGTGTGGTGGTAGCCGGCGGCGCCGCGGGTCAGCCGCTCCAGCGCCAGCACCGCCGTGACGAACAGCATCAGCACCGCCGCCAGCTGGGCCGCCGCGACCGGTTCCCCCATGGCGAACCAGGTGCGGTAGATGCCGGTCGTGAAGGTGTCGACGGCGAAGTACTGCACCGTGCCGAAGTCGGCCAGCGTCTCCATCAGCGCCAGCGCCAGCCCGCCGATGACGGCCGGGCGGGCCAGCGGCAGGGCGACGCGGAAGAAGGTGCGCCAGGCACCGCCGCCCAGCGTGCGCCCGACCTCCAGCACGCACACCGACTGCTCCAGGAACGTCGCCCGGGCCAGCAGGTAGACGTAGGGGTAGAGCACCAGCCCCATCATGGCGACCGCCCCACCCAGTGAACGGATATTGGGGAACCAGTAGTCCTGCCGGTTCCACCCGAACAGCTCGCGCAAGGTGGTCTGCACCGGGCCCACGAACTGCAGCAGGTCCGTGTAGGTGTAGGCCATCACGTAGGCCGGCATCGCCATAGGCAGCAGCAGCGCCCATTCCAGCACCCGGCTGCCGGGGAAGCGGCACATGGTGACCAGCCAGGCGGTGCCGACGCCGGTCACCAGCACCGACAGCCCCACCCCCAGCACCAGCCCCGCGGTGTTGGCGAGGTAGCGCGGCAGCACCGTCCCCGCCAGATGGTCCCAGACGCCGTGGGTGGGCACCAGCAGCCGGCTCGCCACGATCAGGACGGGCAGCGCCACCAGCGCCGCGATGAGGATGGTGGCGACGGTCCAGGCCTCCGGCAGGATGCGGCGGCGGGCCGGGCGGAAGCGCGGGGCGTGGACGGGGGTGGCGGGCAATGCGGGGTCGGCCATGGCCCTTTCTCCCACGCCATGCGAACGGGTCGCAAGCGCCCACGTCGTCGCGGGGACGCTGCGCAGCCCGTCGATTCCC
>DASPKT010000376.1:0-5203 GCA_035627915.1 Azospirillaceae bacterium | reverse complement strand
CGCAGTTCTGCGACGCCTGCTTCACCGGCGACTACCCGATCGCCCTGACCGACTTCGACAGCAACAGCTCCACCGCCGAGGTCTCCTACCTGTCGGAGCGCCGGGCCTGAGCGGGCGGCTGGCCTGAGGGGGAGGCCGGACAAGGCACCGCCTCCAGTCATGCCTCCGGCAAGCGCAACGGCCCGGTCCAGCCTCATCCTGAGCTTGTCAAAGGACGAGGATGGAAAAGGTACCGCCTCCCGGCGTGGTCCGCGCAAGCACGACGACCCGGTCCAGCCTCATCCTGAGCCTGTCGAAGGACGAGGATGGAAAGGGCGCGACGGACCGGTACAGCCCGATCCCGAGCCAGCCTAAGGATGGGGAGGGAGCCGGTCCGCTCCCGCCCCACCCCGGCTTTCGCCGGAAAGACCAGCCAGCCGCCCCTCGGACAGGCTCGGAACGAGGCTGGACCGGGCCGTCGCGCTGGCCCCAGGCATGCCGGGTGGGGGCGCCTTTTCCAGCCTCGTCCTTCGACAGGCTCAGGATGAGGCTGGACCGGGGCGTCCCGCTTGCATTGGGCGCACCGGGAGGGGCCGCCTGATCCTGCCCCATCCTTTGACGGGCCCGGGATGAGGCGGGACCGATCCGTCCCGCCTTTTCCTGCCCCGTCCTTCGACAGGCTCAGGGTGAGGCTGGACCGGGCCGGTTCCTCCTGCACCATGCACGCCCGGATGGGCTGCCTTGTGCGGCCCGGTCCGCCGATGAGCCCAGGATGGGGCTGGACCGATCCGCCCGCCTGCACTATGCACACCCGGACCGTATCGCCCTCACCCTGAGCCTGTCGAAGGGCGGGGGCGATCACCGCACAACCGAAGAACGTCGCCATGACCACCCCCTCCCCCGACGCCCGCCTCGCCGGCCGGGTCGCCCTCGTCACCGGCGCCTCGCGCGGCATCGGCGCCGCCGTCGCCAAGCGGCTGGCCGGCGCCGGCGCGCACGTGGTGCTGCTGGCCCGCACCGTCGGCGGGCTGGAGGAAGTGGACGACGCCATCCGCCGCGCCGGAGGCTCCGCCACGCTGGTCCCGCAGGACCTGACGGCCGACCAGGGCAAGCTCGACATGCTGGGCCCGATGATCTATGAGCGGTTCGGGCGGCTCGACATCTTCGTCGCCAATGCCGGCCAGCTCGGCACCATCGGCCCGATGGCGCACGCGGTGCCGAAGGACTGGGACCGGGTGCTGGGCGTCACCGTGACCGCCAACATGCGCCTGATCCGCACCGTCGACCCGCTGATGAGGGCGTCGGACGCCGGCCGCGCCCTGTTCGTGACCGACAGCGTCGGCCGCATCCCCACCGCCTACTGGAGCGGCTACGCCGCCGCCAAGGCGGCGCTGGAGATGATGGCCCTGACTTGGGCGCAGGAGACGGTGAAGACGCCCCTGCGCGTCAACCTGGTCGACCCGGGCCCGGTCGCGACCGAGCTGCGCGCCAAGGCCTTCCCCGGCGAGGACCCGAAGACGCTGCGCCAGCCCGACGACGTCGCCGGCGCCTTCATCGATCTGGTCGCCCCCGACTGCACCCGCCACGGCGAGCGCGTCAGCCTGCTCTCCTGACCGGGTCCCCTCTCCCCCACAGTTCCCCTCTCCCCTTGAGGGAGAGGGAGGGGCCCGCCGCGAAGCGGTGGGTGGGTGAGGGGTATCCAACCGCCGCCGCAAGGCGGAGGGAGGGTGAGGGGTGCTCCGCCCTCCCCGCCATGCACCCGCCGCACCGCTGGGCCCGCCGCCATGCATCGGGCCAGTGACGCGCGTCACATCGGGGGCCCCGGGCCGGCGCTAGTCTGAACCCAGTTGAGAGCCGGACTTCTGCAGTCCCTTCCAGTGCGTTTCTTCCTCCCTGACCCGCCCGGACCTGGGTGCGCCTAACGCACACGCATCCAACCGGTACCTTCCAGACCCCGCCTGCCCCGTGCCGGCGGGGTTTTCTTTTGCCCCCCGCCCGGTGCACCATGGGACCGCCCGGGCCGCCGAAGAGCCCGGCATGAAGGGGGGGCACCATGTACGACTACGTGATCGTCGGCGGCGGCTCGGCCGGCTGCGTGATGGCGGCGCGCCTGACGGAGGACCCGGACGTGCGGGTCTGCCTGCTGGAGGCGGGGCCGGCGGACAAGAGCCCGATGATCCACATGCCCTTCGGCATCCTGGGCATGATGCGCTCCAAGACCCTGAACTGGAACTACACGACCGAGCCGCAGCGCCATCTCCAGGGCCGCCGGCTGTTCTGGCCCAGGGGCAAGACGCTGGGCGGCTCCAGCGCGTCCAACGCGATGATCTACATCCGCGGCCACGCGCACGACTACGACGACTGGGAGGCGGCGGGCAATCCCGGCTGGGGCTGGCGCGACGTGCTGCCCCTGTTCAAGCGGGCGGAGAACAACGAGCGCGGGGCGGACGCCCTCCACGGCACCGGCGGCCCGCTGAACGTCGCCGACCATGTCTGGCGCAACCCGCTGTCGCAGGTGTTCGTGGACGCCTGCCTCGCCGCCGGCCATAGGGCCAACCCCGACTTCAACGGGCCGGAGCAGGAGGGCGTCGGCTTCTACCAGGTGACCCAGAAGGGCGGCCAACGCTGCAGCGCCGCCCGCGGCTACCTCGCCGACCGCTCCCGCCCCAACCTCACCATCGTGACGGGCGCCCGCGCCACCCGCGTGCTGGTGGAGGGCGGACGCGCCACCGGCGTCGCCTACCGGGTCGGTGCCGCGGAGGCGGTCGCCCGCGCGGACCGGGAGGTGATCCTGTCGTCGGGCGCCATCAACTCCCCCCACCTGCTGCTGCTGTCCGGCATCGGCCCGGCGGACGAGATCCGCGCCCAGGGGCTGCCCGTGGTGCACGAGCTGCCGGGCGTGGGCCGGAACCTCCAGGACCACCTCGACATCCTGCTGACCCACCGGGAGAGCACGCGCCAGAGCTTCGGCTTCTCCCGCCATACGGTCGTGCCGCAGGTGAAGGCGCTGTACGAGTATGTGACGGCGAAGTCCGGCATGCTGACCACCAACGTGGCGGAGGCCGGCGGCTTCCTGAAGAGCGACCCGGCGCTGGAGCGGCCGGACCTGCAGTTGCACTGCGTGCCCTCGCTGCTGGAGGACCACGGGCGCAAGCTGGTGTTCGGCCACGGCATCTCCATACATGTCTGCCAGCTGCGCCCGGCCTCGCGCGGGCGCATCGCCTTGAAGTCCCCGGACCCGACGCGCGACCCGCTGATCGATCCCGACTACCTCCAGGCGCCGGAGGACCTCGCGGTCCTGCGCGCCGGCCTCAGGATGGCGCGGGAGATCATGGCGCAAGCGCCGTTGGCCGACATCAGCCTGGGCGAGGTCGCCCCCGCGCCGGGGAAGACCTCCGACGCCGACCTGGACGCCGCCATCCGCGCCCGGGCGGAGACGATCTACCACCCCGTCGGCACCTGCCGCATGGGCACCGACCCGATGGCCGTGGTGGACCCGGAACTGCGCGTCCACGGCCTCTCCGGCCTGCGCGTGGTCGACGCCTCCATCATGCCGACCCTCATCGGCGGCAATACCAACGCCCCCACCATCATGATCGCGGAGAAGGCGGCGGAGCTGATCCGCGGCCAGCGCAACGCGCGCGGGGCGGAGGCGGCGGAGTAGGCGGGGGCGCTTGAACCGCGCCGCGCCCCGGCCCATTGTAGTGATGGACACTACAAGGGGGCCGGCATGCGCTCCGTCACCGCCGCCGAGGCGAACCGCCGCTTCTCCGAGCTGCTCCGCGCCGCCCGCGACGGGGAGACCATCCTCGTGACGTCGCGCGGCAGGCCGGTCGCCAAGCTCGTCCCCGTCGAGGCCGAGCTGGACGCCAAGGTCGTCTCCCGCAAGTCGCTCGTGGACCGGCTGCGCGCGGAACCGGCGCTGGACCTGCCCAGGATTTCCCGGGACGAGCTGTACGAGGACCGGACCCCGTGAGGGCCGCCGTAGACACCAACATCTTCGTCTATGCCCACGGTCTCAATGACGCCCGCCGCCAGCGGATGGCCCTGGACCTCCTGGAACGTGTCCCCGGACATACCGTGGTCCCGGCCCAGGTGCTGGGCGAGCTGTTCCGCGTGCTCGTCGGCAAGCTGGGCCGGTCTCCCGGAGACGCGCGGTCGATGGTCGATGCCTGGCGCCAGACCCTGACGGTGCAGGGCACGGCGGAGTCGACGATCATCCACGCCATGGACCTGGCGGCCGGACACGGGCTCCCGCTGTGGGACGTCGTCATCCTCGCCTCGGCCGTCGAGGCCGGCTGCACCGTCCTGCTGTCGGAGGATTACCAGGACGGCTTCAGCTGGCGGGGCACCACTGTCGTTAACCCTTTCGCTGACGCGTCGCGGGCGCTGCTGGCGCCACTGCTGGCACCCTGACCCTCCTCACTCCTCCAGCGGGTCCGGCGCCTTCGTCCTGAGCGTCACGAACTCCTCCGCGGCGGTGGGGTGAAGGCCGATGGTGGCGTCGAAAACGGCCTTGGTGGCGCCGGCGTTCATGGCGACGGCCACGCCCTGGATCATCTCCGGCGTGTCGGCGCCGACCATGTGGCAGCCGACCACGCGGTCGCTGGCGCGGTCGACGATGAGCTTCATCAGCGTCCGCTCCTCGCGCCCCGACAAGGTGTGCTTCATCGGGCGGAAGGTCGAGCGGTAGACGTCGACCTTGCCGAAGCGCGCCCGCGCCTGCTCCTCCGTCAGGCCGCAATTGGCGACCGGCGGGGTGGAGAAGACGGCCGTCGGGATGTTGTCGTAGCTGACGCCGCGCGGCCGTTTGCCGAACAGCGTGTCGGCCAGCGCGTGGCCCTCGGCGATGGCGACGGGGGTCAGGTTCACCCGGTTGGTCACATCGCCGATGGCGTAGATGTTCGGGACCGAGGTCTCGTACCGCTCGTTCACGACGATGGCGCCGTTGGCGTCCACCGCCACGCCCGCCGCCTCCAGCCCCAGCCCGCGGGTGGAGGGCTTGCGGCCGATGGCGTAGAGCACGGCGTCGCACTCCACGAAGCTGCCGTCCGACAGCGTCGCCACCAGGCAGTCGCCGCTCTTCTCGATCCGGTCGATGATGGTGTTGAAGCGCAGGTCGATGCCGGCCTTCACCAGCTCCTCCGCCAGGAACTCGCGGACGTCGCGGTCGAAGCCGCGCAGGATCTGCTTGCCCCGGTAGATCTGCGTGACCTTGGCGCCC
>DASPKT010000375.1:0-3544 GCA_035627915.1 Azospirillaceae bacterium | reverse complement strand
ACGGCGATGTAGCCGCCGCCGGCGATCACGATGCGCTGCGGCATGCGCTCCAGGTGGAACACCTCGTTGGAGGTGATGCCGTACTCGCGGGCGCCGGGCTGGTCGGGCAGCTCCGGCCGGCCGCCGACGGCGACCAGGATGCGCTCCGCCGTCACGCGCTTGCCCGCCACCTCCACCGTGTGGGCGTCGACCAGGGTGGCGCGCCCCTCGAACACGGTCACCCCCGCCCCTTCCAGCAGGCGGCGGTAGATGCCGTTCAGCCGCGCGATCTCCTTGTCCTTGGCGGCGATGAGCCGGGCCCAGTCGTGCCGGCGTGGGCCCACGTCCCAGCCGAACCCGGCGGCGTCCTCGAAGTCGTGGGCGTAGTGGGAGGCGTAGACCAGCAGCTTCTTCGGCACGCACCCGACGTTCACGCAGGTGCCGCCGAACGGTCCCTCCTCCGCGATGGCGACGCGGGCGCCGTGCTGGCCGGCGATGCGCGAGGCGCGCACGCCGCCCGACCCGGCGCCGATGGTGAAGAGGTCGAAATCGTACGTCGCCATGCCGTCCACTCCTTGCCCCGCGGGCCTTGCCAGACACCCTGCGCCATGGTCTTTTGCCCCGGCAGGGGCGCCGCTGTCGACAGTAAGGCGCAGCAGGGGGGCCGCCCATGACCGCCGTCACAACTCCGCCCGTCACGCTTCCCCCGGGCCCGCTCGCCCTCGGTCAGATCCTGCACGAGGAGCCGGGCCTGCGCATCCGCGGCATGCGCCGGGACGACCATGCCGGGCTGCTGGCCGTGACCACCGATCCCCGGGTGGTCCGCTACGTCGCCGACGGCTCCGTCCTCACCCCCGACAAGGTCAGCCTCTGGATCGAGAACCAGGTCGGCAACTACGCCCGCCTGGGCTACGGCACCTTCACCCTGGCCGATCCCGCCGACGACCGGGCGTTCGGCTGGGGCGGGTTCGTGCCGCCCGGCCCCGACCGCCGCCCGCAGCCCGAGATCATCTACGGGATGGAGCGGGCGCGCTGGGGCGGCGGGCTCGGCACCCGGGTGGCGCGGGCGCTGATGCGCCTCGCCTTCGAACGGTTCGGGCTGCAGGAGGTGGTGGCGACGGTGGACGGCGCCAATGCCGCCTCGCTCCGCATCCTGGCCGGCGCCGGCTTCCGCCTGGACCATGTCGAGGAGGACGCGGCCGGGCCCGTGCACGTGCTGCTGGCCGACCAGGCCGGCTGGCTCGCGGCCGGGGGCGCTTAAGGCCTCAGCGCCCCGGCGCGTTCCTGGCCGGGGCTTCCGTCTTATCCGCCGGGGACTTCTCCTGCGGCAGACGCCACATGTTCAGGATGGTGCAGCGCTCCCCGTCCATGATGAGGGCGTCGCCGCCGTAGGGGCAGAGCTGCTCGTCGCTGGACTGGATGCCGATGGCCGTCTCGAAGCGCGGGTTCGCCATGCAGGTGCCGGTGACGCGCACCAGGAAGCGGTCGCGGCGCCCGGGGCCGTGGATGAGGATGTGGTCGCGGTCGACCGGCTTCCAGTCGTCGATGCTGCGGGCCCAGGTGCAGTCGTTGCCCCGGCCCAGCGTCTCGATCGGCGGGATGTCCGGAGCCTCCTCCTTCGCCGCCGCCGCCATCGGCAGGCAGGCCGCCAGGAGAAGGGCGAGGACGGTCGCGGGTCTGGTCATGGTCTCCCTCCGGAGCGGGGGTCCGGTCGCTGCCCCTTCAACCGCCACGATGCCGCCGAATTGCGGCGATGTGCGGGCAGGACAGCGGGAGGGGTAGCGGGAGGGTGCCGGGGTCGGCCGGCCGCCGGGCGCTGCATCGCGCGCGGACGGCCGGCCTTGAGCCCGTCGTCAGGGACCTGTCGTCAGGGCGCCACCAGCGCCGGCATGCTGGGGCCGCGGCTGGGCACGCCGCGCAGGCGCCCGCCGCCGCGCAGCCGCGCGACGGGGCGCACCGGCTCTTCCTCGGGCAGGTCGAGGGCGCGCTGCAGGACGGCCTGCACCTGCTCGGCGGAGAAGGGCTTGCGGATGCTGGGGAGGTCGCGGATGACGTCGTCGCCCTCCAGCTCGCCCAGCCAGCCGGAGACGATCACCACGTTGAGCTTCAGCTCCTGGCGCATCTGCCGGGCGGCGGCGAGGCCGTCGGTCCCCTTGGCGAGGCGGACGTCGACGAGGGCCAGGTCGGGCCGGTGATAGTCGGCGAGCGCCACGGCGCGCGGGCCGGTGGAGGCCAGTCCGCAGACTTCGCAGCCCATGTCGGTCACGAGGTTCTGCAGGAAGAGCGCGGTCAGGGCGTCGTCTTCGACGATCAGGATACGGGGCTTGTCGGTCATGGGCTGTGTTCCTCGGGCTCGAGGCGGGGGAACCGTCTCCCCCCGACGACAACGGATTTGAGGCCGTGCTTGCTCCCCGGTCACGGTCCTCTTTCGGCTGCTCGCCACGGGGATAGGAGGACGCCCCACGGGGAGCCCAGGCGCCCCAAGGGCCAGCCGCCGGGCGGTAGCCGGAACGGGTAGGCGGGGCTTGACCCGATGCTCCCCCTGTCCTCATCTCCCCGGCCGAACGTTCGGAGGCAGACATGCGCATCACCGTCACGGCGATGGGATCGCGGGGCGACGTGCAGCCCTTCGCGGCCCTCGCCGTCGCCCTCGCCGCCCGCGGGCACGAGGCCACGCTGGTCACCCACACGGAGTTCGAGGGGCTGGCGGCCGGCCGCGGCGTGCGCTTCGCCCCCATCACCGGCGACATCCGCCAGGACCTGACCAGCGGCATCGGCCGCGACCTCATGGAAAAGGGCCGCAACCCGCTGCGGATCATGCGCTACATGATCGAGAGCTCGAAGGTCTACGCCCGCCGCTGGGGCGCGGAGATCATCGAGGCGGCGCAGGGCTCGGAGCTGGTGGTGGCGACCGGCGCCTCCTTCTACGTCGGGGCACCGGTGGCGGAGAAGCTGGGCGTGCCCTTCGTGCAGGCCTATCCACAGCCCCTGGTGCCGTCGCGCCGCTACCCCTCGCCCCTGGTGCCGCCGCCGCCCTTTCCGGTGCCGGGCGCCGCCAACCTGGCGATGCACCACGCCGTCGCGCAGATGTTCTGGCAGGCGCTGCGCCCCGCTACCAACATGGGCCGGACCGAGATGCTGGGGCTGGAGCCCTGGCCCCTGCGCGGCCCCTTCGCGCGGCTGCGGGCGGAGCGGCGGCCGGTGCTGCTGGCCTTCAGCCCGGAGGTGGTGCCGCCGGCCCCCGATTGGCCGGACTTCGTGGAGGCGACCGGCTACTGGTTCCTGGATGATCCCGGCGACGGGCCCGGCGGCTGGACCCCGCCCGGCGACCTCGCCCGCTTCCTGGAGGCGGGGCCGCCGCCGGTCTACATCGGCTTCGGCAGCATGGGCGTGCGCGACCCGGAGGAGACCGGCGCCCTGGTCGTGGAGGCGGTGCGGCGGGCCGGCGTGCGCGCCGTGCTGGCCTCCGGCTGGGCCGGCATCGGCGCCGCCGACCTGCCGCCGGAGGTCCACCTGATCGAGGGGGCGCCGCACGACCTCCTGTTCCCCCGCATGGCGGCGGCGG
>DASPKT010000374.1:0-17562 GCA_035627915.1 Azospirillaceae bacterium | reverse complement strand
CCGACGACGGCAGCGTGCCCGGCATGCCCGGCTGGCGCTGGGTCCACACGCCCGGCCACACGGCCGGCCACGTCTCGCTGTTCCGCGAGGCCGACCGCTGCCTGATCGCCGGCGACGCCTTCATCACCACGCGGCAGGAGTCGCTCTACGCCGTCGCCACGCAGGAGGAGGAGGTGCGCTCGCCCCCCGCCTACTTCACCACCGACTGGATCGCCGCCCGGCGATCGGTGGAGCGGCTGGCGGCGCTGGAGCCCGCCATCGCCGCCACCGGCCACGGCACCCCGATGCGCGGTGCGGAGCTGACGGAGGGGCTGGCGCGGCTGGTGGCGGAGTTCGACGTGATCGGCATCCCCGACCGGGGCCGCTACGTGCCCAAGGCCGGCTGAGCCCCGGCTACCAGGGCAGCGCCTCGCCCCGGTAGTCCAGGAAGCGGCCGGTGTCGTCCAGGGTCAGCCCGTCGATCACCCGGCGGATGCCGGCGGCGCTGTCCGCGGGTGCCACCGGCGCGCCCGACCCGCCCATGTCGGTCTGCACCCAGCCCGGATGCATGACGATGCAGGCGATGCCGTCGCCGCGCAGGTCCAGCGACAGGCTGCGGTTGCCCATGTTCACGGCGGCCTTCGACATGCGGTAGGCGTAGCGCCCGCCGGCGGTGGAGCCGGCGACAGAGCCCATGACGCTGCTGATCGTGGCGACCCGCGGCCGCGCCGCGCGGGCCAGGGCCGGCCGCAGCGCCAGGGTCAGCAGGACCGGGGCCAGCGCGTTGACCCGCATCGTCTCCACCCAGCCCTCCGGGTCGAGGTGGCGGGCGTCCTGGCGATCCGGCTCCGGCCCCAGCACGCCGGCATTGTTGACCAGCACGTCCACCGTCAGGTCCTTCAGCCCGGCGGCGAAGTCCGCGATGGCGGCGGGGTCGCGCACGTCGAGCGGCCGCACGTCCACCCCCGGGACCGCCCGCAGCGCCTCGGCGCGGCCGGGGTCGCGGGCGGTGGCGACGACGCGCCAGCCGTCCGCCGCGTACTGCCGGGCCAGCTCCAGCCCGATGCCGCGGTTGGCGCCGGTGACGATGACGGTGGGCATGCGGGCTTCCTTCCCCTGGCGTTCGCGCGACCCTCAGAAGATGGGGAGGAGCGCCAGGGCCGCAATGGCGAGGAACGCGATCCAGGCGAGATGCCGCCCGCGCGAGAGGACCAGCGTCATCACCCCCGACACGCCGAAGGTGGCCGCCGCCGCGACCAGCGCGGCGCGCCCGTTGTCGTCCAGCGGCACCGTCGCCAGCCAGGCGAACAGGGCGGCGCTGCCCCACCAGGCCACCGAGGTGATGTGCCAGGCGAAGCGCAGCACCTGCCGCATGAAGTGGCTGCGGGCCAGCGGGCCGGCGCGGTTCTCCGGCGCCAGCATCGGCCCGATCAGGTGCCGCTCCCCCAGCCAGCTGTGGGCGGCGCCGACCAGGAAGGTCAGCAGGGCGGCCGCGGAAAGCGACAGCGACAAGGACAGGGCGTCGGGCATCGGAGCCTCCATACGTTGGCGTATGGTGAGGATGCGCCCTGGCGCCGCCCCTGTCAATACGGTACCGTATGGTCATTCCGGAACGGAGGGCGGCATGGCGGAACCGGCGGCGAGGCTGGGGCGTGAGGACTGGGTCGGGGCGGCGCTGGAGGCCCTGGCCGAGGGCGGGGTGGAGGCGGTGCGGGTGGAGGTGCTGGCCCGCCGCCTGAAGGTCACCAAGGGCAGCTTCTACTGGCACTTCCAGGACCGCCCGGCCCTGCTGGCGGCCCTGCGGGAGCATTGGGAGGCGGTGGCGACCGGCGCCGTCATCCGCAAGGTGGAGGAAGGCGGCGGCGACGCGCCGACCCGGCTCTGGCGGCTGATGGAGCTGACGCTGCCGGCGGACGGGCGGGTGGACATGGCGATGCGCGCCTGGGCCGCCGTCGATGCTGCCGCGGCGGAGGCGGTGCAGCGGGTCGACCGGACCCGCATCGCCTATCTGGAGGGGCTGTTCGCCGGCATGGGGCTGGACGCCGCCACGGTCAGGGCGCGCTCGCGCCTCGCCTACTTCTCCCTGATCGGGGAGTTCGCGGTAGGCGTGCGGGCGCCGGTGGCCGACCGGCTGGCCGCCGGCCGGCTGAACCACGCCATGCTGGTGCGCCCCTGAACGGAAAAGGGCGGGAGCCCGCGAAGGCCCCCGCCCCGTCGATCCGGCCTGCCGGGACCGGTCAGTTCACGCGCTCGACCGCCATGGCAGTGGCCTCGCCGCCGCCGATGCAGAGGCTGGCGACGCCGCGCTTCAGGTCGTAGCGCTCCAGCGCCGCCAGCAGGGTCACCAGGATGCGGGCGCCGGACGCGCCGATCGGGTGGCCCAGCGCGCAGGCGCCGCCGTGCACGTTGACCTTCTCGTGGGCCAGGCCCAGGTCGCGCATGGCGGCCATCGTCACCACGGCGAACGCCTCGTTCACCTCGTACAGGTCGACGTCGCCGGCCTTCCAGCCGACCTTGTCCAGCAGCTTGTTCATGGCGCCCACCGGCGCCGTGGTGAACAGGTTCGGCGCCTGCGCGTGGCTGGCGTGGCCCTTGATCTCCGCCAGCACCTTCAGGCCGCGCCGGTCGGCTTCCGAGCGCCGCATCAGCACCAGCGCCGCGGCGCCGTCGGAGATGGAGCTGGAGTTCGCCGCCGTCACCGTGCCGTCCTTGGCGAAGGCCGGCTTCAGGGTCGGGATCTTCTCCGGCATCGCCTTCAGCGGCTGCTCGTCCTTGCCCACCTGCACGTCGCCCTTGCGGCCCTTCACCGTGACCGGCACCACCTCGGCGTCGAACTTGCCGGTCTCGATGGCGTCCTTGGCGCGGCGCAGGCTCTCCAGCGCGTACTCGTCCTGGGCCTGGCGGGTGAACTGGTAGGACTGCGCGCACTCCTCGGCGAAGGTGCCCATCAGGCGGCCGCGGTCATAGGCGTCCTCCAGCCCGTCCAGGAACATGTGGTCGGTGATCTTGCCGTGGCCCAGGCGGTAGCCGCCGCGGGCCTTGTCCAGCAGGTAGGGGGCGTTCGACATGCTCTCCATGCCGCCGGCCAGGCCGATGTCGATGGCGCCGGCCTTGATGAGGTCGTGCACCATCATGGCGGCCTTCATGCCGCTGCCGCACATCTTGTTGATGGTGGTGGCGGGCACCGACTGGGGCAGGCCGCCGTGCAGCGCCGCCTGGCGGCCGGGCGCCTGGCCCTGGCCGGCCTGCAGCACGCAGCCCATCACCACCTCGTCGATGTCCTCCGGCGCCACCCCGGCGCGCGACACGGCGGCGCGCACGGCGGCGGCGCCCAGCTCGGCGGCGGCGAGCCCGGAAAGCTCGCCCATCATCCCGCCCATGGCGGTGCGGGCCGAGCCCACGATGACGATCGGATCGGTCGACATGTCTTCTCTCCTGTGTCTCAGCGCAGGTGGTCGATGATGAGGATGAGCGAGGCTGCCAGCAGCGCCGCCCAGGTCAGCAGGATGCCGATGGCGCGGCCCGGCGTGCGGCCGGGCGACAGGTTGAGGCCCCAGGCGTGCAGCAGCCGGCCGGCGAACAGCCCGCCGCCCAGCGCGTGCACCGTCCAGGCCGGGTGGCCGGTCGCCTCGACCAGCGCCACCAGCACGAGGATCAGGGGGACGTACTCGATGAAGTTGGCCTGCGCCCGCATGGCCTGCAGCAGCTCCGGCTTCCCGCCGTCGCCCAGCGGCACCCGGGTGCGGATGCGCACCCGCACCACCTGGGCGGCCAAGGCCAGCAGCAGCAGGCCCAGCAGGCCGGCATAGACCGGCGTGATCGCGATGGCCGTCACGGGCCGTTCTCCCCTGGGAATTCCTGGTTCCGTGCATGGTTCCGGCCCGGCTCCCGTCTTCCGGGAACCGGGCCGGTCCTTGCATCCGGGGCGGAGCCTAGCCCACCCGGGCCAGCCGGTCGACACCCTGCGCCGTCATGGCGGGGCTGCCGGCGACGAAGGAGGTCACCTCGCCGATGACCCCGGCGTCCGCCAGGATGCGGCGGTGCCCCAGCCCCTCCACCAGGTGGGTGCGGGCACCGCGCCAGGCGGCGGCGATCTGCAGCGTGGCGGACACCGGCGTCACCTTGTCGTCCACCGAGTGCAGCAGCAGGGCCGGCACCGACAGCTGGGCGGCGACGCCGGGCAGGTTCAGCCCGCTGACCGGCGGGTCGAACCGCGCGTCCAGGATCGACAGCAGATCCGCCGTCTCGTCGGCGTCCAGCCGGTGCTGCCGGGCGACGGCCATGACGTAGCGCACCGGGTCGGCCGGCGCCCCGATCAGCGCCACCCGGGCGGCCTTCAGGCCGGCCTTCAGCGCGATCATGGTGGCCAGCACGCCCATGGAGTGGGCGACCACCGCGTGGACCGGGCCGGCGGCGTCGGCGACGGCGCGCAGGACCTGGGCGAACTCCGGCGCGCTGGAGGTCTCGCCGGCGGAGCGGCCGTGCGCCGGGGCGTCGAAGGCGACGACGCGGAAGCCCAGCTCCACCAGCGGCTCGACGAAGCCGTACAGGTCGCCCAGCTGGCCCGACCAGCCATGCATCAGGATCACCGACGGCGCGCCGGGGCGGCCCCAGCTGCGGGCGTTCACGTGGGTCGGCCAGCCCGGCACCGCCAGCGGCACCGAACCGCCCGCTGGCTCCGGCAGCATCGGGGGCGGCACGACGCGGTCGGGCGTCAGGAAGTCCTGCGCGGCGTATTCCGCCGTGGACTTCACGTGCACGGCCTCCAGCAGCCGGTCCACCAGCCCGTGCGGCCGGGAATGACGAACGTTCGTGCTATTCTGCGCGTCTGAAGTGGTGAAGCAGGCCATGGCTCGGTCCTCCGTTTCGGGCGGCCCCCTCGGGGGCCGGAGCCGGGATCAGCGTGAAAGGGGTGGGTCTCTACAGGATCAGGTCGGGCAGGCGGTGCCGTCGGACGGGCTGGCGCCGGGGGCGAGCGAGCGCTGGATCAGGCCGCTCACCGCGGTGCAGGCCCAGCGGTCGGCCTCGGGGTGCCCCAGCAGCCGGCGGGTCAGGGAATGGGCGAAACCGACGCCCAGCATCTCGAAGGCGAACTGGTCGCAGTCCAGGTCGGCCCGGAAGTGGCCTTCCTCGACGGCGCGGCGCGCGCACTCGGCGACGAAGCGGCGCAGCTTCTCCTGCGAGCCGGCGACGAAGTCGCGCAAGGGGCCGGGCTTGTCGTCCAGCTCCAGGCTGGCGGACTGGAGCGGGCAGCCGCCCGGCAGGGTGCTCTCCTGCAGCCAGGCGACCCAGCCCTCGCACAGGGCCTTGATCCGGGGCAGGCCGCGCGGCCGCGCCAGCGCCGGGCGGATCACCGTGTCGGTGAACATCTCCGCGGCCTCTTCCATGACGGCCTGCTGGAGCTGCTCCTTGGAGCCGAAATGGGCGAACAGTCCGCTCTTCGACATGCCCAGCCGGTCGGCCAAGCTGCCGATGGTCAGGCCCGACAACCCGTCGGTGCTGGTCAGGGCCAGCGCCTGTTCCAGGATAGCGGCCCGCGTGCGTTCACCCTTGCTCATCTCGGCCCCCGTCGTCGATGAGCTATAATAAAACGAACGGTCGTACTTTTGTCAACGCGCGCCGTTCGGCATGCCGGGGGCCGCAGCCATGCGCGGGACGCAGGGTACCGGGGGGCCCGCGGTCCGGGGGCTACTTCACCGGCACCAGCCGCCCCAGGACGCCCCAGTAGGACACCGGCACCAGCCGCTCCAGCAGGGAGACGATCTTGGCGTCAGAGCCGACCAGGACGCGGCCCTGACGCCGCTCCACGGCGCGGACGATGATCTCGCCGGCCTGGGCGGGGGGCATGCGCAGCATGCGGTCGGCCAGCGCGCGGCCGCGGGCGATCTCCTCGGCGGGGGCGTCCTTGGGCACGCGGGCGTTCTTCGCGATCGAGGTCGCCACGCCGCCGGGATGCACCACCGTCACCCCGACACGGGTGCCCGCCAGCTCGTGCCGCAGCGCCTGGGAGAAGCCGCGGACGGCGAACTTGGCGGCGGCATAGGCGGTCTGGCCCGGCGGGGCGATCAGGCCGTAGAGGCTGGAGATGTTGACCAGCCGCGCCTCGTCGCTCTCCTTCAGGAGCGGCAGGAAGGCGCGGGTCATGCGCACCACGCCCCAGAAGTTGATGTCGAACAGCCACTCGAAGTCGGCCTCGGAGACCTGCTCGAAGGTGCCGCCCAGCGCCACGCCGGCATTGTTGACCAGCAGGTCCACGCCGGGATGCGCCGCCCGCACCAGTTCGGGGAACGCCGCCACCGCCGCCCGGTCGGCGACGTCCAGCCGGTGGGTGCTGACCCGAAGGCCCGGGGAGGCGGCCAGCGCCGCCGTCTCCGCCAAGCCCGCCTCGTTGAGGTCGGCCAGCGCCAGGTGGCAGCCGCGGCGGGCCAGCGACAGGGCGATGGCGCGGCCGATGCCGCCGGCGGCTCCCGTCACGACCGCGGTGCGCCCCGAAAGCCTCATCGTCCCGCTCATGCCGCCCCCTGCCGTTCCGCGCTCCCCCGTCCCCCGGATGCCCGGCCGAACTCCATGGCCCCGTCCTCCACGCTGCCGAAGCGCAGCGCCGCCATGTCCAGCGCGTAGTTCTGGTTCAGCCGCCAGGGCTTGCGCGAGCCCTGCTTGGGCAGGATGCCGGCGGCGCGCTGCACGTAGCCGGAGGTGAGGTCGAGGGCCGGGACCTCGCCCAGCTCGGGGTCGTTGCGGCGCGGCGCGCACCAGTCCAGCCCGCGCGCGTCCATGTGGTTCAGCAGCCGGCACACATAGGCCGAGGTCAGCTCGCACTTCAGCGTCCAGGAGGCGTTGGTGTAGCCGATCGCCGCCGCCAGGTTCGGCACGTCGCTGAACATCATCCCCTTGTAGGTCAGCGTCTTCGGCACCTCCACCGGCCGCCCGTCGACGGCGAGGCGCATGCCGCCCATCATCTTCATCCTGAGCCCCGTCGCCGTCACCACGATGTCGGCGTCGAGGTGCGCGCCGGTGGCGAGGCGGATGCCGGTCTCGGTGAAGCGCTCGATGGTGTCGGTCACGACCGACGCCCTGCCCTCCCGGATGGCCCGGAACAGGTCGGCGTCGGGCACCAGGCACATGCGCTGGTCCCAGGGCCGGTAGCGGGGGGAGAAGTGCCGCTCCACGTCATGGCCGGGGCCCAGCAGCGTGGCGGCACCCTTCAGGATCATCCGCTTCACCAGCTCGGGCTTCCAGCGCGAGATGTTGAAGAAATACATGGCCAGCAGCACGTTCTTCCAGCGCGCGGCCCCGTGCGCCAGCCCGGCCGGCAGGGTCCGCTGCAGCCAGGCGGCGATGCCGTCCACCGCCGGCCGCGACACCACGTATGTCGGCGAGCGCTGCAGCATGGTGACGTGCCCGGCCGTCTCCGCCATGGCGGGGACCAGGGTGACCGCGGTGGCGCCGCTGCCGATGACGACGACGCGCTTTCCCGCGTAGTCCAGCCCGTCCGGCCAGTGCTGGGGATGGACGACGCGGCCGCCGAAGCGCTCCATGTCCGGCCAGCCCGGCATGTAGCCTTCCTCGTAGTCGTAGTAGCCGCTGCAGAGATAGAGGAAGTTGCAGGTCAGGCGCACCGGGCGCCGCTCCGGCCCGGCCTCGACCTCCACGGTCCAGCGCGCCTCCCCGCTGCTCCAGGAGGCGGCGACCGCGCGGTGGCCGAAGCGGATGCGCCGGTCGATGCCGAACTCGGCCGCCGTCTCCCGGACGTAAGCCAGGATCGAGGGGCCGTCGGCGAAGGTCCTGTCGCTGCGCCAGGGCCGGAAGCTGTAGCCCAGCGTGTACATGTCGCTGTCGGACCGGATGCCGGGATAGCGGAACAGGTCCCAGGTCCCGCCGATCGCGTCGCGCCCCTCCAGGATCGCGTAAGTGCGGCCCGGGCACCGCGTCTGCAGGTACCAGCCGGCGGAGATGCCGGACAGGCCGGCCCCCACCACCAGCACGTCGAGATGCTCCGCCGGCGGCGCGCCGGCGTCCCTGGGGTTCTGGTCCATGGCGGGCCTCCCGGCCCCCGTTTCCGGAAAGAGGAAGGGGCCGGCCCCGCCCGGGACCGGCCCCTGTCTGGGGATCAGCGCACGCCGGCGCGCCGGAGCGAATCCGGCGAGAAGTCGGCCGCGGAGGTCCTGGCCAGGAAGTTCCAGGGCGCGCCCTCGTTGGCGAGGCCCAGGATGGAGTAGCGGCCGGACTGGAGGTCGTAGTGAACCTCGACCGAGCCCGAGAGGGCCGGCAGCTCGACGTAGTTGATCGGGTGGTACTCCGACACGCGCCACATCTGGCCGCGGCCGTCATAATGGTCGGCGGCCAGGATCAGCCAGCTGTCCTCGTCCACATAGAAGCGGCGCTTGGAGTAGATGTGGCTGGTGCCCGACTTCAGCGTGCCCTCCACCACCCATACCCGGTGCAGCTCGTACCGGGTCAGGTCCTGGGCGATGTGCTTCGGCTTTACGATCTGGTCGTACTTCACCTGGTTGCTGACCAGCTTGTAGGCGTTGTACGGGACGTACACCTCCTTCTTGCCGAGGATCTTCCAGTCGTAGCGGTCGGGCGAGCCGTTGAAGATGTCGAGCTGGTCCGACGTGCGCAGGCCGTCCGAGGCCGTGCCCGGGTTGTCGTAGGCGACGTTGGGGGCGCGGCGCACGCGGCGCTGGCCGGGGTTGTAGGTCCAGGCGTTGCGCGGCTCTGCCAGCGGGTTGAGCGACTCGTGCACCAGCAGCACCTCGCCCGCCAGGCGGGCCGGGGCGACGACCTCCTGCAGGAAGTAGATGGAGGTGCTGCCCTGCGGCCCCTCGGGCGAGCTGTAGAGGAACTTCACCTTCTCGCTGATGGAGATCAGCGTGTGGCTGCCGTCCGGCAGCGGGTTCGCCTGGCTGTACTGGCGGTCCAGGCTCTCGCCGCGCCAGCGCAGCAGGTGGTTCCAGACGACCTGCACGCCTTCCTTCGGCACCGGGAAGGGCACGCCGACCTTGGCCCCCTCCACGCCGTTGCCGTTGTTGATCAGCTTGGCGCTGGACGCGTTGGCGGCGGTGGCGTCGTAGACGTGCTGCGGGAAGGACGCGCTGCGCTGCGTCTTGTAGACCGGCATCTTGTAGGACTGGCCGTACTGCTTGATGAGCGCCTTGTGGCCCTCGGTCAGCTTGTCGGCGTACTTGTCGACGTTGGACGCGTCGATGGTGAACAGCACCTTGTCGTCGGCGAAGGGGTCGACCGGATGGCCGCCGGCCTTGTAGCCGGCCGGGGGCTTGGTGATGCCGCCCGTCCATTCCGGGATGGTGCCGTCCTTGTTGCCCGCCTTCTCCGCCCCCATCGGCGTCAGCGTCTTGCCGAGATCGCCGGCAGACTGCGCCATCGCCGGCACGGCGAGGACGAGCGCCAGCGCGCCACCGGTCAGCGCAGCCCTGAACTTCCGCATGCGTTTCCTCCTGTTCTTCGTCGTTACCCGCGGCGCCCTTGTTCGTGCGGGCGCTTCTCGTGCTCTTGCAAGCTTATGCATATACCAGCTTCACAGGGACCGGCCGAGGCCGCCGCCTGTAGCCCCACGCCCCGATGGACGCACCGGCCGGCAGTTGGCATACTCGAAAGCTAGGGTGTTTACCTTAGGGCTGTCAACGGCCCTTTACCTTGGAATCGGCCCCCGGTAGGGGGCGCCGCGGCGTACCCCGGACGGGGTCGCCCGACCGGGGCGGTGGGGCATGGCGAAGGACGCGTCGGCAGGCAGGGGCAACACGCGGGGGCGCATCCTCGAGGCGTGCCGCCTGCTGTTCAACGAGCGCGGGCCGACCGACGTGACCACGGCCCAGATCGCCGCCGCCGTCGGCATCAACGAGGGCAACCTCTACTACCATTTCCAGCGCAAGGAGCAGATGCTGGAGGCCCTGTTCGACCTGTTCGAGCAGGCACTGCGCGTGGTTGCCGCCGCCGACCTGGCCTATGCCGGCGACGCGCCGCGCTACCGCGACTATCTGGGCGGCTGGTTCGGGCTGATCTGGGACTGGCGCTTCTTCTACCGCGACGCCGGCCGGGTCTCCCGCCTGGCGCCCGGCCTGCGGCCCCGGCTGAAGGCGCTGTCGGACGAGGGCGAGGCGCAGATCCGCCGGGCGCTGGTCGGCATGCGCGAGGCCGGGCTGATGCAGGCGACGGCGGAGCAGACCGAGCGGCTGCTGGTCAACGCCTGGATCGTCTCCACCTACTGGATCGACTATCTGCGCTCGCGCCACGGCATCGCCGACGTGAAGCGGGAGCACATCGACCAGGGCATCCGCCAGGTGCTGGAGCTGTTCGTGCCCTACCTGACGCCCCGCGGGCTGGAGCTGACCCTGCCCGGCCGCCCCGACGCCGCCTGACCCCCTCCCCGGGGATATTCCCCTTCCCGCGCCGCCCGGCCGCCTTTCCCGCCTCCCGGGAGGTCCCGGATGCAGGAAATCGGCGGGCCGTCAGCTTTCCGTCAGGTCTCGGCCATGGTCCCGCGGGTCCGCCCGGGCGAGGATCAGCCTGTCCGGCGGGGCCGGGTGGCCGGCCGCGGGGCCGATCCATTCAGAAGGGAAACCAGATGCGAATGCGTGCAACCTTCGATGCAATCATCGACGTCGCCGACTTCGTCGAGGCGGGCCAGCACGAGCAGTTCCTGAAGGAGGTGCGGGCGACGCTGGAGCGGCGCTTCGGAGAGGTCAGCTACCGCTTCCACGAGTGCCGCAACCGCGGCACCGGCGACGCCGCCGCAGCCCGCCCGCCCCTGTCGCGCACCGGGAGGCTGAAGCACTATGACAGCTGACGCGCAGGCGCCGAGGCGCGGCCAGCGCAGCCTGCCGCTGGACCTGATGGAGGAGCTGCGGCGCCTGGACCCCGACATGTCCCTGAAGGAGGCCGCCGCCCTGCTCTACGTCGCGGAGAACGAGGGGATTAGCCTGGGCGAGCTGCGCTGGGTCATGCGGGTGTCCCAGTGCACGGTGTCGCGGGTGGTGGCGCGGCTGTCGCAGGGGCTGGGCGGCCGGCCCGGGCTGGAGCTGCTGGAGGTGGCGCCCTGGCCGGGCGACGCGCGGGTGCGCTGCGTGCAGCTGACGGCCAGGGCGCGGCAGATGCTGGCGCGGGTCTGGCGGCGGGCGCGGGCGGCGGACGCGCCGGAGCCCGGACGGTTCTTCCCCGGCATCGCCGGGGCCGAGGTGGCGGGCCTGGGGACGGCCCCGGGGCCGGTATCCATGCAGGATTGATCGGGACCGCCGGCGCCGGGCACGGCGTCCCGCGTGCGGCGGCTCCGGTGGATGACAAGTTGTTGCCCGGCGGTAACCGCTGAAGACGGCCGCCCGGGGTGCGCTATACTTAGCCAAGGTACAGGAATGGGTTAGACGGATGCCCGACGGCTCGCTGTCACTTGCCGAGGTCGAGGATTTCAGCCTGGGACCCTACCGGGTCCGCCCCTCCCTGAACCAGGTCCTGGTGACGGGGCGGTGGGAGCGGCTGGAGCCCCGCATCATGAAGGTGCTGGTGCTGCTGGCCCGGCCGCCGGGCCGCGTGGTGTCGCGCGACGAGCTGATGCGCGCCTGCTGGGGCCGGGTCTTTGTCGGCGAGGACGCGCTGAACCGCTGCGTGTCCCGGCTGCGCGGCTTCTTCCGCGACCATGGCGAGGCGGTCTCCATCGAGACGATCCCCAAGGTCGGCTACCGACTGACGCTGGCCGACTGGGCGGAGGCGACGGCGAGCCCCCTGCCCTCCCTGCCCGCCGCAACGGAGCCCGCGCAGGCCCCGCCGGAGATGCCGGCGCCGGAACCCTTCCCGCCGGCGCCGCCGCGGCCCCGCTTCCGCGCGCTGCCGGCGGCAGCCCTGGCTTCCCTCGCCGCGGCGGGTGCCGCCCTGGCGGCGGCGCTGCTGCTGCGGGCGCCGGAGACGGCCGGCCCGGCCGGTGCCGAGACCCGCTGGGAGGTGGTGCGCGTGATCCCGGCGGTGCGCGAGCCCGACATGCAGCTGGCCCCCAGCCTGTCGCCGGACGGGGAGCTGCTGGCCTACAACACGCCGACGCCGCCCGACCGCAACGCCGACCTGCACCTGCGCCGCCTGGACGGGTCGGCCCCGACCGTCCTCACCGACCATCCGGACTGGGACATCTCGCCCACCTTCTCCCCGGACGGGCGGCGCATCGCCTATGTCCGCACCGCACCCAACCGCCCGTGCGAGATCCGCGTCCGCGACATCGCGGGCGGGGACGGGGCCGGCGGCGGGGACCGGGCCGTCCGCGGCTGCGGGCTTGGCGGTCGGACGGCCCTGGCCTGGACGCAGGACGGCCGGCACCTCTTCCACACCATGCGGGACGAGGCCGCCCCGGCCGAGCCCGCTGCCATCTATCGCACCCGCATCGCCGACGGCGTCAGCGAACGCCTGACCCGGCCGCCGCGGGGCGTCTCCGACATCTTCCCGGCGCTGTCGCCCGACGGCCGGACGCTGGCCTTCACCCGGGCGTCGGGCTCGGGCGTTTCCGACATCCACCTGCTGGACCTGGGCGACGGCACGGAGCGCCAGGTCACGCGCGACGGCATGCCCCAGCGCAATTCCGCCTGGGACCGGTCGGGACGGGGGCTGTTCTTCGTCTCCGCCCGCGCCGGCGACCAGGGGCTCTGGTGGGTCCCGGCGGAGGGGGGCGAGCCGCGGCGCATCTCCGCCGGCACGCAGCCCCTGGGCCGCCTGGGCGCCGCGGCCGGTGCCGACCGGCTGGCGGTGGAGGTGGAGAACCACCAGGCCAGCCTGGCGCGCCTGCCCGTGGACGGTTCCGGCGAACCGGCGGTGCTGGTGCCGACCACGGCCATCGACCGCGACCCGGACGTGGCGCCGGACGGCACCATCGTCTTCGCCTCCGAACGCACCATCCCGTCGGAACTCTGGCTGCTGCCCCCGGGCGGCGCCCCGGCCAAGCTCACCAGCCTGGGCGACGGGCGGGTGGAGATGCCGCGCTGGTCGCCCGACGGCAGCCGCATCGCCTTCTCCCTGACCCGGCGGGGCAACGCCGACATCTACGTCATCGACCGCGACGGCGGCAGCCTGCGGCGGCTGACCGACGCGCCCGCCGCCGACCGCTTCCCCGACTGGACGGCCGACGGCAAGGACGTCGTCTTCACCTCCGACCGCAGCGGCGCCCGCCGGCTCTGGCGCATCGACGCGGCAGGCGCCGGCGGGCCGGCCGAGCCGGTGACCGGCGACGGGGTGCTGATCGGCCGTGTCGACGGCGACCGGCTCTACTATGTGCGCGACGACCGGCCCGGCCTGTGGCGCCGCCCGCTCGCCGGCGGCGCGGAGGAGCCGGCGGCCCCCACCTTCGCCCCCGACGACATGCGCGTCTGGGACGTACGGGACGGGCTGCTCACCTACATCGACCGGCAGGCCCCCGGCGGCGCCCCCGCCCTGGTCGCCGCCCAGCCCGACGCGGGCACCCGGGTCCCGCTGGTGCGCATCCGCGAACTCTACGAGTTCTCCACCCTCGCCATCGCCCCCGGCGGGCGGGAGATCGTCTTCTCCCGCTCCATCACCGAGGACGTGGACATCCAGGTGCTGGAGCTGGCGCGCCGGTGAGGTCAGCCGGCGGCCACGCCCGCCAGGAACGCCCGGACGTGGCTGACCAGCGCGCGCCCCGTCCTCCCGTTGCGGAACGTGCCCGGTGCCGGTGAGCGGTGGCGGACGGCCGCGAGGGCCCCATCCAGGGCCCAATCCGCGAAGCCGGGCGCCAGCCAGGTGCCGGTCCGGACACCCCAGGATATCCCGCGACACCCTCATCCAGGCCATGGCGATGAGGAGAGCCGCGGGCATACCGGCCCCGCAGCCGCTCCCCTTCCGCCAGCAGCCCCAGGGGCGTTAGCTGCGTCGCATGCATTCATGCATAAATATGCAATACTGACAAACACTGTCACATAGGCGAATGAAATATAAGCTGCGGTGTCCGCGCCACTATTCCTCATATTCTCCCAATAATCGCAGCCTCTACATTGACGCCAATACCCACTCCTTGCTTCGAATGCGGAGAGGCCGGGCCGGGAGTCCGGTCCGCCAGAACGAGGAGGATTTCCAGTGCGTACAAAGTTCCATCGACCGGCGCCGCTCCGCGCCCTGCTGCTGTCCGGCGCCGCCTGCGCCGCGGCGCTCACGGCCGGCCCGGCCTTCGCGCAGGAGGAGACGGCCGGGCTTGAGGAGATCGTGGTGACCGGCTCGCGCATCGCGCGGCAGGACTACGTCTCCAACAGCCCGGTCACGACCGTCAGCGCCGAGGCGTTCCAGCAGACCGGCGCGCTGACGCCGGAGAACTTCCTCAACACCCTGCCGCAGGTCTCGCCGGACGTCTCCTCGGGCTCCAACAACCCGGACAACAACGGCCGCGCCAACATCAACCTGCGCGGCCTCGGCTCCAACCGGAACCTGGTGCTGCTGAACGGCCGCCGCGTCGTCCCCGGCGACAACACCGGCTCCGTCGACGTCAACATCATCCCGACCGCGCTGGTGGAGCGGGTCGAGGTCATCTCCGGCGGCGCCTCGGCCGTCTACGGCGCCGACGCGGTCGCGGGCGCGCTGAACTTCATCCTCAAGGACGATTTCGAGGGCGTCGAGGCCGACGTCCAGTACGGCATCTCCGAGGAGGGCGACGGGGAGGAGAAGTCGGCCTATGCGCTGGTCGGCGGCAACTTCGCCGGCGGCAAGGGCAACGCCGTGCTGAACGTCGGCTGGGCCAAGCGCGAGGCGATCGGCAAGGGCGACCGCAGCTTCTCCGCCCAGGCCGACAGCACCACCAGCTACTTCCCCTCCGGCACCTTCGTGCCCTCGGGCCTGAACCTGCCGACCCAGGCGGCGGTGGACGCGGTCTTCTCCCAGTACAATGTCGGCGCCGGGCTGGTGTCGCGCAACGGCTCGCTCTCCTTCAACCCGGATCGCTCGCTGTTCGCGGTGGGCAACGCCGGCTCCTTCGACGTGCAGAACTACAAGGGCGACCAGGCGGACGTCGCCCAGCGCTTCTTCCCGAACTTCTTCAGCTTCAACTTCGAGCCGCAGAACAAGCTGATCCTGCCGCTGGAGCGCACCTCGGCCTCGGGCTTCGCCCATTACGAGGTCAACGAGTGGGTGGAGGTCTACAGCCAGGTCCTCTACGCCAACTACACCGCCCAGTCGTCCTCCGCCTCCAGCCCGGCGCCGACGGGCACGAACTCGGTCGATCCGGGTGCGGGCGTGTTCTTCTCCATCCCGACGACCAACCCGTTCATCCCGGCGGCGCTGCGGCAGATCCTGGCGTCGCGCACCGGCGACGACCCGACCCTGGCGGGCGCCGGCGCCACGGAGGACTTCCGCGCCCGCAAGCGCTTCACCCAGCTCGGGCCCCGCGACAGCAACAACAGCTTCGACGTGTACCAGATCCTGGGCGGCCTGCGCGGCAAGCTGCCGAACGGCTGGCGCTGGGACGTCTACGCCGCCAACGGCAAGACCAACCTGGTGGAGCTGCAGCGCGGCAACGTCTCGGTCTCCGCGGTGGAGCAGCTGCTGGACGCGCCGGACGGCGGCGCCTCCCTGTGCTCGGGCGGCTTCGACTTCTTCGGCAAGAACGAGCTGTCGAGCGAGTGCCAGGCCTTCGTCGGCCGCACCACCAAGAACTTCGAGACCTATGAGCAGGACGTGGTGGAGGGCACCCTCTCCGGCAACCTGTTCGACCTGCCGGCCGGGCCCGTCGGCTTCGCGGTGGGCGGCCTCTACTACGCCAACCGCTTCAACTTCGAGCCGGACAGCCTGCTGTCCACCGGCGACGTGGCGGGCTTCAACGCCGAGGACCCGCTGAGCGGCTTCATCGACAACCGCGACGTCTTCGCCGAGATCCTGCTGCCGGTCGTCCGCGACCTGCCCTTCGCCCAGGCCGTCAACCTGACCGGCGGCCTGCGCTGGTCCGACCACAGCGCCGCCGGCACCTTCCCCAGCTACAAGGCCGAGATGGACTGGCAGCTGGCGGACGCGCTGCGGCTGCGCGGCACCTACCAGCGCGCGGTGCGCGCGCCCTCGATCTTCGAGCTGTTCTCGCCCCAGAACGAGGACAACCCGCAGGTGGAGGATCCCTGCAACTTCAACAGCGCCTACCGCACCGGCGCCAACGCCGCGCAGGTGCGCCAGCTCTGCATCCAGCAGGGCATCGCGCCACAGATCGTCGACAGCTTCCAGCAGTTCAACGACCAGATCGACGCGCTGCAGGGCGGCAACCCGAACCTGAAGGAGGAGAAGGCCGACACCTACACGATCGGCACCGTCATCACCTCACCGGTCGACCATCCCTTCTTCGAGCGCTTCTCCATGTCGGTCGACTACTACAACATCAGCATCAAGGGGGCGATCAGCGCCCTGACGCCCGACACGATCCTGGCCGGCTGCTTCAACGGCGACGGCACCAACCCGACCTTCGACCCCAACAACATCAACTGCCAGCGCTTCCGCCGGACCGGCACCGGCGACATCAACAACCTGCTGGAGATCGCGGAGAACCTGGGCGCCATCAAGACCAGCGGCATCGACACCCAGCTGGACTGGGGCACCGCCCTGCCGGGCGACCTCGGCGACTTCAACCTGAACGCCATCCTGACCTGGGTCGACAGCTTCCGCGTCCAGGAGGTGAAGGGCGCGCCGTTCCTGGAGTATGTCCGCTCCATCGGCGACGACCCGGGCGACGCGCTGCCGGAGTGGAAGGCGGCCCTGACCGGCACCTACAGCTACGGCCCCGCCGACGTCTCGCTGCGCGCGCGCTACATCGGCCCGATGCGGAACGAGAACGTGGTCACCGACCCGACCTCGACCGACGGCGGCGTGCCCTCCACCTGGTACTTCGACACCTCGGCGAGCTTCGCGGTGACGGACGCCTTCACGGTGCGGGCGGGCGTCAACAACCTGTTCGACAAGAAGCCGCGCTCCTACACGGACAATGTGGACGCGACGACGGACCCGTCGACCTACGACGTGATCGGCCGCCGCTTCTTCCTGGGGGCCACCGTCCGGTTCTGACCGGCCGCGCAAGTCGGTTGTTGTGAGCGGGGGGCGGTCCGGCGACGGGCCGCCCCTTTCGCCGTTCCGACACCAGGAGGGTCCAGCCCATGCAGTTCCACACCGGCCGCCTGATCGACCATGTCCACCTGAAGGTGCGCGACCTCGAGGCGTCCCGCCGCTTCTACAGGGCGGTGGCGGACGTGCTCGGCATCCCCGTCACCAGCGAGGACGCGGAGCATCTGGCCATCGACGAGCTCTACCTCTCCACGGGCGAGCCGCTGACGGCGGGGCTGCACCTGGCATTCCAGGCGCGCAACCGGGAGGCGGTGCACCGCTTCCACGCCGCGGCGCTGGCCGCCGGCGGGCGCGACAACGGCGGGCCGGGGGAGCGGCACTACCACCCCGGCTACTACGCCGCCTTCGTCCTCGATCCCGACGGCAACAACGTCGAGGCGGTGCACCACGGCCCCGTGGAGCGCTCCGCGGAGTCGGTGGTCAGCCGGCCCCAACGCTCCTGAACAGGGCGCTCCTGAGCGGCGCGGTCCAGGCTGATGCGGCCGCGGA
>DASPKT010000373.1:0-13393 GCA_035627915.1 Azospirillaceae bacterium | reverse complement strand
AAGCGGTTCTTGACGGCGCGCAGAATGCGGAACTGGTGCGAGCGGTCGCCCTCGAAATAGAGCACGGTATCGACCATGTGCTCGAGTACGCGGGGGCCGGCGATCTGGCCGTCCTTGGTGACGTGGCCGACGATCAGCAGGATGACGCCGCGCCGCTTGGCGACCCGGATCAGCTCCGACGCCGACGCGCGCACCTGGGCCACGGTGCCGGGCGCGCTGTCCAGCGTGTCGATGTACATGGTCTGGATCGAATCGATGACCGCGACGCGCGGCCCGTCGGCGGCGTCCAGAGAGGCCACGATGTCGCGCACGCTGGTGGCCGCCGCCAGCTCCACCGGCGCCTGGGCGAGGCCGAGGCGGGATGCCCGCATGCGCACCTGGTCCACCGCCTCCTCGCCCGAAATGTAGGCGCAACGCGTGTCCTGCGCCAGCCGGCACAGCACCTGGAGCAGCAGGGTGGACTTGCCGATGCCGGGATCGCCGCCGACCAGCAGGGCGGAGCCGTGCACCAGCCCGCCGCCGCACACCCGGTCGAACTCGCGGATGTGCGAATGCCGCCGCGGCGCCTGGGCGGAGGTGCCGGAGAGCTGCACGAAGTCGAGCCGCCGCCCGGCCGCCGCGCGCCCGGCGCCCAGGCCCTTCGGCGCCGCCTCGGGTGCCGCCTCCTCCACGAGCGTGTTCCACTCGTTGCAGGACTCGCACTTGCCGCTCCACTTGGGGAAGCTGGCGCCGCAGCTCTGGCAGACGTATCGGGAGGTCGGTCGGGCCAAGGAACGCTCTTCTGTTCTCGACGCGCGGGGGAACCCCGCCCCGCGGAAGCCGGACATATAGCACGCAAGCCCCGCTTTCCGAGTGCCAGCATAGCACGTCCGCACGCCCGCGGCGGTGTCCGCACCCGTGCCCCTTCGGTATAGGGGCGGACCCGCCCGCGCCGCCGCGGTGGACAGCGCCTGCCGCCGTGCCGACAATCGCCGGCGAAGGAATGGTAAGGGGAGGGGCGGGCATGGCGGGACGGTTCGTGCGCGGGGCGGCCCTGGGAGCAGCCCTGGCGGCCCTGGTGGCGGCCGGGGGCGGGGCGCAGGCGGCGACGCTGGTGCACTGCGCGGAAGGCAGTCCCGAATCGCTGAACCCGATGCTGAGCACCCAGACCAACGCCTACGACCTGGGCGAGGCGATCTACGACCGGCTGGTCGACCTGGAGCGCGGCACCATCGACTTCGTCCCCGGCCTGGCGGAGCGGTGGGAGATCGGGGACGGCGGGCTGACCGTCACCTTCCACCTGCGGCGCGGGGTGAAGTGGCACGGCACGCGGGACTACAAGCCGACCCGCGACTTCAACGCCGACGACGTGATCTTCAGCTTCTCCCGCCAATGGGACCCGAAGCACCCCTATTACCGGTTCGGCGCGCCCATCTACGCCAGCTTCCACAATCTCGGCCTGCCCGACCTGATCCAGGCGATCGAGCGGGTGGACGACCACACCGTCCGCTTCCGCCTGAAGGAACCGGACGCCGCCTTCATCTCCGCCGTCTCCTACGCCTCCAACATCATCCAGTCCGCGGAGTATGCCGACGCGATGCTGAGGAAGGGCACGCCGGAGAAGGTGGACTGGGAGCCGGTCGGCACCGGCGCCTTCCAGCTGCTGCGCTACGAGAAGGACACGATGGTGCGGCTGCGCGCCTTCGACGGCTACTGGCGCGGCCGGGCCAAGCTGGACCAGCTGGTCTTCGTCATCGCGCCGGACGCCGCCGTGCGGCTCGCCAAGCTGCAGGCGGGGGAGTGCCACACCATGGCCTACCCGAACCCGGCCGACCTGCCGCGCATCAAGGCCGATCCCACCCTCGCCGCGCCCTCCATGGCGAACCTGAACGTGGGCTACCTCACCCTCAACGTCATGAAGCCGGGGCTCCAGGACAAGCGGGTCCGGCAGGCCATCAGCATGGCGATCGACGTCAAGGCGATCCTGGGCGCGGTCTACCAGGGCAACGCGGTGCAGGCGGCGACGCCCGTCACCCCCGGCCACTGGGCCCACAACCCGGACGTCGCCCCCTGGCCGCACGACCCGGAGCGGGCGCGGGCGCTGCTGAAGGAGGCCGGGTGGGACCCGGGCCGGGTGCTCTCCCTCTACGCCATGCCCGTGCAGCGCCCCTACAACCCCGACGCCCGGCGTATGGCGGAGATGATGCAGGCCGACCTCGCCAAGGTCGGGGTGAAGACGGAGATCGTCAGCTACGAGTGGGGCGAGTACCTGAAGCGGCTGCGCATGGGCGACCACGACCTGGGCCTCATCGGCTGGTCCTGGGCGGGGGAGCCGAACGACGTGCTCTACCAGCTGCTCTCCTGCGACGGGGCCAAGCCCGGCGGCAGCAACAATTCCCGCTGGTGCCACCCGCCCTATGAGGAGCTGGTGGTCAAGGCCCGCCGCACCTTCGACCGCGACGAGCGCGCCCGCCTCTACCGCGAGGCCCAGGCGATCCTGCGCGAGGAAGCCCCCTGGCTCCCCATCGCCCACTCCATCGTGACCGTGCCGATGAGCCGGCGGGTCGTGGACTTCAGGCAGATGCCCAACAACCGGATGCTGTTCTACGGGGTGGACCTGAAGTAGGGGCGGCGGACCCGCGCGGCTGAGGGTTGGGGAATTCCAGACCGTCACCCCGGCGGAAGCCGGGGTCCAGGCGGATGTGGGCACCACGGCCGACTGCGTCTGGATTCCGGCGTTCGCCGGAATGACGGAAGAGGGAGCTGAGCGACGGGCCATGCGATACTCCTAGCCCGGCCGCGGTCGGAAGGCCGCACCCCGCGTCCCCACCTCCCCCCGGGGCCCCCGCCCGCATAACAAATTCGTCGCCATCCGGCGGCCCGCCCGGCAAAACGGGAGGGTCCGAAACCGGGAGAGCCGTGATGCGCGGGTGGGGTCCGATCCTGCTGGTCTATCTGGTGGGCATGCTGGCGGCGGCACAGCTGGGCAAGCTGGCGCCGCTGGTCGGCCTGCTGAGCCGGGAGCTGGAGGTGTCGCTGACGGCGGCGGTGTGGCTGACCTCCTGGCTGGAGATCGGCGGCGCCACGCTGGGCGTGGTGGCCGGCGTGGCGGTGTCGCGCCTGGGCGCGCGGCGGTCGCTGGCGCTGGGCAGCGGCCTGCTGCTGCTGGGCGGCGCCGGGCTGGCCCTGTCCGGCCGGTTCGAGGCGCTGGTCGCCGCCCGCAGCCTGGAGGCGGCCGGATACCTCGCCGTCGCCATCGCCGCCCCCTCCGTCATCGCGCAGATATCCACCGATGCGCAGCGCCCCTCCGCCATGGCGCTGTGGAGCACCTTCGTGCCGGTCGGGCTGGCGGTGGGCGTCGCCGGCTCCGGCGCGCTGGCCGACCTCGTGCCCTGGCGGCAGGCGGCGGGGGCCAACACGGTGCTGTGCACGCTGGTCGTCGCGGCGGCGCTGCTGTGGCTGCGCGGCCGGGGCGACGCGCCGGCGCCGGCGGCCGGGGCCAAGTGGCCGCCGCTGCCGGTCTGGCTGATGGCAGGCGGCTTCTTCTTCTACACCGCCTTCGAGGTGGCGCTGATGGTGCTGCTGCCGACCTTCCTGGCGGAGCGGGCCGGGCTGTCCATCGCGGCGGCGGGGGCGGTGACGGGCTTCGCGTCCGTCGCCAGCATCGCCGGCAGCGTCTGGGCCGCCGTCGCCATGCGCCGCCGCCGCCCGCCGACCGAGATCGCCGCCATCGGCCTGCTGGTGCCGGCCATCCTGGTGGCGCCCGTCTTCCTGTGGGACCTGGGGGCCGCCGGCGCCTCCGTCCTCGCCATCGCGGCCCTGGCCGTCTCCGGCATGCCGCCGGCGCTGGTCTTCGCCCGCCTGCCGGAGATGGCCGGCGGCGGCGACCGCACCGTGCGCGGCAACGGCGCGCTGGCCCAGACCGGCGCATCCGGCGCCCTGCTGGGCCCGCCGCTCTGCGCCGCGCTGGCCACGGGCCTGGGGTGGGAGAGCCTGGCCTGGGCGCTGGGCGCGCTGGCGCTGGCCTCCCTGGCGCTGCACTGGCTGGCGGAGGAGCGGGCGCGGTCCGGCTCGCCGGACGCGCATCCCCAGCCGGTCAGAGGTTCCTGACCTGCATCTGGATCGGCCCCTCGGCGCGACCGTGGATGAACTGGTCGACGAACGGGTTGCCGGAGCTGTCGATCTCGGAGACCGGGCCGACCCAGATCAGCCTGCCCTTGTAGATCATGGCGACGCGGTCCGCGATCTTGCGGGCGCTCGCCATGTCGTGGGTGATCGAGACCGCGGTGGCGCCGAGGTCGCGCACGCACTTCACGATCAGGTCGTTGATGACGTCGGCCATGATCGGGTCGAGGCCGGTGGTCGGCTCGTCGAAGAAGATGATCTCCGGCGTGGTGGCGATGGCGCGGGCGAGGCCGACGCGCTTCTGCATGCCGCCGGACAGTTCCGACGGGAACAGGTCGGCCACCTCGGGCGTCAGGCCGACCGCGCCCAGCTTCTGGACCGCGATCTCCCTGGCCTCGCGCCGGCCCATGCCCTGGCCCTGGATCAGGCCGAAGGCGACGTTCTCCCACACCGGCAGGCTGTCGAACAGGGCCGCACCCTGGAACAGCATGCCGAACTTGCGCATCACCCGCTCCCGCTCGCGCGGGCGGAGGTGCGTGGTGTCCTCGCCGTCGATGCGGATGGTGCCGCTGTCGGGGGTGAGGATGCCGAGGATGCTCTTCAGCAGCACCGACTTGCCGGTGCCGGAGCCGCCGATGACCACCAGCGACTCGCCCTTCGCCACCTCCAGGTCGATGCCGTCGAGCACGACCTTCGGCCCGAACGACTTCCTGACGCCGCTGAGGGCGATCTTCGGCACGGTCATGAGAAGAAGATCCCCGTCAGCAGGTAGTTGAACACCAGGATCATGATCGAGGCCGAGACGACCGCGTTGGTCGTCGCCGCACCCACGCCCTGGGCGCCGCCGCGCGAGTTGTAGCCGTGGTAGCAGCCCATCAGCGAGATGGCGAAGCCGAACGCCGCCGCCTTCACCAAGCCCGAGATGACGTCCATCGCCTCCAGGTACTCCCAGGTGCGGTCGATGTAGCTGGCGGCGTTGAAGCCCAGCCGGTAGACGCCCACCAGGTAGCCGCCGAAGACGCCGATGATGTCGGCGACCAGGACCAGCAGCGGCAGCATCAGCGTGCCCGCCAGCACCCGCGGCACCACCAGGTACTTGAAGGGGTTGGTGCTGAGCGTGGTCAGGGCGTCGATCTGCTCGGTCACCCGCATGGTGCCGATCTCGGCCGCCATGGCGGCGCCGATGCGGCCCGCCACCATCAGGCCGGCCAGCACGGGCCCCAGCTCGCGGGTGATCGACAGCACCACGACGGTCGCGACGGCGCTTTCCGCGGAGAAGCGGGAGAAGCCGGAATAGCTCTGCAGCGCCAGGACCATGCCGGTGAACAGCGCGGTCAGGCCGACGACCGGCAGCGAGTAGAAGCCGATGTCCACCATCTGCCGGCCGATGTGCCGGAGGTACAGCGGCGGCCGCACGCAGTGGGAGACGGCGAGTGCCGTGAACATCGCCAGCCGGCCCGTCGCCTCGAAGAAGAGCAGGGTGGCCCGGCCGATGCCGCTCACGAAGCCCATGGTTGGCACTCCCGATCTTCTACCGAAACTGCGGACGGTCCCGGCCCGGACGCATCCGGGCGCGCGGATGCGCGGGGCGCGGCACGGTATCCAGCACCATCGGGCCTGTCAACGCCACCCGGGCGCGAACGGCCCCGGCGGGGGGCGGGTTCCCGGCCTACTCGTCGCCCGGGCGGGCGATGCGCAGCACGCCGCCGTCGGGGCGGGTGATCTCGACGATGGTTTCCAGCCGGACCACGCGGCGGTCGATGTCGCGCACGTCGGTGGCGAGGCGGTCGACCGCGTTGGCGACGTTCACCACCCGGTTGTTCAGCTCGATGGTGGCCTTCACCCCGGCCAGGATGTCCTTGATCGCGCTCACGCCCGGCGCTCCAGCTGGGCCCGCGTCGCCTCGACGCTGGCGAGCGCCCGGTCGAGCGCCTCGGACGCCTCCTGGCTGCTGCGCGCCAGTTCCGACGCGAAGAGCGCCAGCTGGGCGAGGCTCTCCGCCTCCTGCGGGTCGTAGCCGTCGACGGAGCGCCGGACATACTCCCCGACCGAGACGCCGGCCTGCCTGGCCTTCGCCTCCAGCCGCGCCTTCTCGGTCGGGGTCATCAGGGTCGTGACCCGCTCCGTCGCCGCCTCGTTCGATCCCGCCTGCATGGCATGCCCCGGCTCATTATAATCACATTATAATGTGAATGCCGTGCCGGGGCGTCAAGCCGGGCCCTTCTCCGCCTACTCGTCGTAGGAGGCGCCGGCCAGCGAGTGGTGCGGGTCGAGGTCGGAGAAGCGCGTGTACTCGCCGTTGAAGTGCATGCGCACGCTGCCGACGGGGCCGTGGCGCTGCTTGGCGATGATCGCCTCGGCGGTGTTGTAGACCTCCTCGCAGCGCTGCTTCCAGCGCTGGTAGCGGTCGTTGAACTTGTCCTCGCTCTCGTCCGGGCGGCGGGCCGGCTCCGCGCGCTCCAGGTAGTACTGCTCGCGGAAGACGAACATGACGACGTCGGCGTCCTGCTCGATCGAGCCCGATTCGCGCAGGTCGGCCAGCTGCGGACGCTTGTCCTCGCGCTGCTCCACCGCGCGCGACAGCTGGGACAGGGCCAGGACCGGCAGGTCCAGCTCCTTGGCGATGGCCTTCAGGCCGCGGGTGATCTCGGAAATCTCCTGCACCCGGTTCTCCGCGCGGTTGACGCCGCCGCCGCGCAGCAGCTGCAGGTAGTCCACCACGATCAGGCCGAGGCCGTGGGTGCGCTTCAGCCGGCGGGCGCGGGTGCGCACCGCGGTGATGGAGAGGGCCGGGGTGTCGTCGCAGAAGAAGGGCACGCGGGAGAGCACCTGGCTCGCCTCGGCGAAGCGGGTGAAGTCGGCGTCCTTGATGTCGCCGCGGCGCATCTTGTCGCCCGACACCTCCGCCTCGTTGGCGAGGATACGGGCGGCCAGCTGCTCCGCCGACATTTCGAGCGAGAAGAACCCGACGACCGCCCCCTCCTTGCCGCCGGACTCCACATAGGCCTTGGCGGCGTTGAAGGCGATGTTGGTGGCCAGCGCCGTCTTGCCCATGGAAGGGCGGCCGGCCAGGATCAGCAGGTCCGACGGGTGCAGGCCGCCCAGCTTGCCGTCGAGGTCGCGCAGGCCGGTAGTGACGCCGGTGACGTGGCTGGAGCGGCGGAACGCCGCCTCCGCCATGTTCAGCGCGGAGGACAGGGCGGTGGCGAAGGGGATGAAGCCGCCGCCGACGTCGCCGGTGGAGGCGAGGTCGAACAGCTTCTTCTCCGCCTCCTCGATCTGGTCGGTGGCGATGACGTCGAGGTCGTGGCGGTAAGCCTGGTTGACCATGTCCTCGCCGACCTCGATGAGCTGCCGGCGCAGGTACCCGTCATGGATGATGCGGCCGTAGTCCTCGGCGTTCTGGACGGTGACGATGGCGGCGGCGAGACGCGCCAGGTACTCCGCCCCGCCGATCTGCGCGAGGTCGGCGTCCTGCTCGAAATAGGCCTTCAGCGTCAGCGGGTTCGCGACCTGCCCGCGCTCGATCAGCTTGACGCAGGCGGTGTAGATGCGGCCGTTCGCGGGGTCGAAGAAATGCTCGGGCCGCAGGAACTCCGCGACCTTCTCGTAGGCCTTGTTGTTCACGAGGATGGCGCCGAGCAGCGCCTGCTCCGCCTCCTCGTTGTGGGGCGGCACGCGGTAGGCCGTGCCGGACTGGCCGGCGGCGGATTGCTCGAGGAGCTTCGTGGTCATGGCGACTACATAACAGCGGAGGCTGGCCGGAGGATAATCCGTCCGTGCTTGCGCAGTCGTGAATAATGGGGAGGGAATCCGCCCACAAGGGGATAAAGCTGGGGATAAGTCCGCCGACCTCCCCGGCGGGGCGCGGGCTCGACTCGGATGCGGCCGCAGCGGGGCTGTGGATGAAGCGCCGGCGGAAGACGGAGGCGCCCGCCTTGCTCCGGAGCGCCTTGGATGTAAGATGTAAGGAGGTAAGGAATGGGGAAACCGATGCCGCCGCCGGACGAACACGTCGCCACCGTCACCAGCAAGGGGCAGGTCACCATTCCCGTGGACATGCGCCGCGCCATGGGCATCGAGGGCGGGGGACCGGTATCGATCACCTATAGCGACGGCGTCGTCACCCTCCGGTCCGCACGGAAGCCGACCCTGACGGACCTTCTCGCCGGGTTCGACCCGGGCCGCCACCGCCATTCCGAGGAAGAGCGCGTCTGGGACGACGGAGCGCGGGGCAAGGAGAGCCTGTGACGCTCTACGTGCCCGATGCCGGCGACGTGGTCTGGCTGGACTTCACGCCGCACGCCGGCCATGAGACCGCCGGCCGGCACCCGGCCGTCGTGCTGACCCCGAGGGCATACCAGGTGGCGACCGGGCTGGCCTTGGTGGTTCCGGTGACGAGCAAGGTGAAGGGAGGGACCTTCGAGGTCCCGCTCAAGGGGGCCGCCAGGGTCCGGGGCGTCGCCCTCGCCAATGAACTCCGCTCCATCGACTATGCCGCCCGCAATGCCGAGCGCTTCGACAGCTGCCCTGCCGACGCGCTGGCCCGCATCCGCGACATCGGCGAGGCGCTGGTCCGTTCGCTTTAGCCCGGGGACGACGCCCACCGGCATGGCCGCAAAAGGAAACGGCGCGCCCCGTTGCCGGGAGCGCGCCGTCCGGAAACTCCCTCCCGGCCGGGGCCGGGCGGGCAGGGGGTCAGGCGGCGTCGTCCTCGCCGGCCTCGACCTCCACGGTCTCCTCGTCCTCGTCATCGTCGGTCGGCTGGCCGGTGACCATGCCGCCGCGCTGCGCCTGCAGCTCGGCCTCGTCGGCCGAACGGGCCACGTTCACCGTGATGGCGACCGAGACCTCCGGGTGCAGCACCAGGCGGACCTTGAACAGGCCGAGCGTCTTGATCGGCGTGTCGATGGCGACCTGGCTGCGGGCGACCGACGTGCCGGCGGCGGTGACCGCCTCGGCGATGTCGCGGGCGTTCACGGAGCCGTACAGGATGCCGGTCTCGCCCGCCTGGCGGGTGATGACCACGGCCAGGCCCTCGACCTTCGTCGCGACCTGCTCGGCGTCCTTGCGGCGCTCCAGGTTCTGCGCCTCCAGCCGGGCCTTCTGGGTCTCGAAGAGAGCCAGATTGTCCTTCGTGGCGCGCATGGCCTTCTTCTGCGGCAGCAGGTAGTTCCGGGCGTAGCCCGGCTTCACCTTGACCACCTGGCCCATCTGGCCGAGCTTCTCGACCCTCTCAAGCAGAATGACGTCCATTTCCTGTCTCCTGCCTTACTTCACGACGTAGGGCAGCAGGGCGAGGAAGCGGGCGCGCTTGATCGCGCGGGCCAGCTCACGCTGCTTCTTGGCCGACACCGCGGTGATGCGGCTCGGGACGATCTTGCCGCGCTCGGAGATGAAGCGCGACAGCAGCTTCACGTCCTTGTAGTCGATCGCCGGCGCGTTCGGGCCGGAGAACGGGCAGGTCTTGCGACGGCGGAAGAACGGGCGACGGCCACCGCCGCCACCGCCGGCGGGACGGCCACCACCGGTGGACTGACCAGGGGTCGGGCTCATGCGCGATCTCCTTCGGACTCGGTGCGGCGGGGCGGACGGGGACCGCGGTCACCGCGGTCGTCGAAGCGGCGCGGGCCGCGCTCGCCACGGTCGCCCTTGTTGGTCAGCATGGCCGTCTGGCCCTCGTCGATCTTCTCGACGCGGACGGTCATGAAGCGCAGGACATCCTCGTTGATGCCCATGTTGCGCTCCATCTCGGCGACGGCCGCCGCGGGGGCGTCCAGGCCGAGGTAGACGTAGTGGCCCTTGCGGTTCTTCTTGATCTTGTAGGTGAGGGTCTTCAGGCCCCACTGCTCGACCTTCACGACGTTGCCGCCGTTGTCGCGCAGGATGCCGGAGAAGGTCTCGGTCAAGCCCTCGACCTGGGCGGACGTGATGTCCTGGCGTGCGATGAGCACGCACTCGTAAAGCGCCATCTGTAACTCCCCATGGCTGTTTCGCGGTCCGCCGCTGCGCGCCCGGGGGTCGGGGCCAGCCGCACGGACCTAGCCGACGCCGTGGCGGGGCGCCGGCAAGGAGCGGTTGAAGCGGCGCACTATACACAAATCGACTTGCCAGGCAAGCGCGCTTGACAGGACGTGGGAAGCCGCTATCAGTGGGGCCCACTTCGGGGGTAAGCCCCCACCCATATTCCAAGCGGGACCGCTGCGATGAGCAAGGCATTCGTCTTCCCGGGCCAGGGCAGCCAGGCCGTCGGCATGGGCGCGGAACTGGCCGGCGCCTTCGAGGTCGCGCGCCTCACCTTCGAGGAGGTGGACGAGGCGCTGAAGCAGAAGCTCTCCCGGCTGATGGCCGAGGGGCCTGAGTCCGACCTGACCCTGACCGAGAACGCGCAGCCCGCCCTGATGGCGGTGTCCGTCGCCGTCATGCGGGTGCTGCAGAAGGAGGGCGGGGTGGACCTGGCGAAGGCCGCGAAGTTCGTCGCCGGCCACAGCCTCGGCGAATACTCGGCCCTCTGCGCCGCCGGCGCCATCTCGCTGCCCGACACGGCGCGGCTGCTGAAGCTGCGCGGCCAGGCGATGCAGCGCGCGGTGCCGGTGGGCGTCGGCGCCATGGCCGCGATCCTGGGCGCCGACCTGGAGGCCGCCCAGGCCATCGCCGCCGACGCCGCCCAGGGCGAGGTCTGCGCCGCCGCCAACGACAACGCCCCGGGCCAGGTGGTGGTCAGCGGCCACAAGTCCGCGGTGGAGCGCGCCATCGCAATCGCCGCCGAGCGCGGCTTCAAGCGCGCCGTGCTGCTGCCCGTCTCCGCCCCCTTCCACTGCCCGCTGATGCAGCCGGCCGCCGACGCCATGGCGGATGCGCTGGCCGAGACCGAGGTGAAGGCGCCCCTGGTGCCGCTGGTCGCCAACGTGACCGCGTCCGCCGTGACCGACCCGGCGGAGATCCGCCGCCTCCTGGTGGAGCAGGTGACCGGCGTCGTGCGCTGGCGCGAGGGCGTGCTCTACATGAAGGAGCAGGGCGTGGAGGGGCTGGTGGAGCTCGGCTCCGGCAAGGTGCTGGCCGGCCTCGTCAAGCGCATCGACAAGGAGATCACGGCCGTGTCGCTCGGCACGCCGGCCGACATCGAGGCATACCTTAAGGGCTGATCCGGCACGCCCCGCCTGCGTCATTCCGGCGAAGGCCGGGATCCAGGGGTGGCGCCCCACGGCAAACGACCGCTGGACCCCGGCTTCCGCCGGGGTGACGGTAGGAGAGAACGGACCCGGTGCCGACGGCGCGGGTCTTGAGGAGGAGCGAGGATGTTCGACCTGACCGGCAAGACCGCCCTGGTGACCGGGGCCTCCGGCGGCATCGGCGCCGCCATCGCGCGCACGCTGCACGCCAGGGGCGCCACCGTCGCGCTGCACGGCACCAAGGTCGAGTCGCTGGAGAAGCTGGCGGCGGAGCTGGGCGGGCGGGCGAAGGTGACGCCCGCCAACCTGTCCGACCCGGCCGCGGTGGAGCAGCTGGCGAAGGACGCCGAGGCGGCGCTGGGCCAGGTGGACATCCTGGTCAACAACGCCGGCCTGACCCGCGACGGCCTCGCCATGCGGATGAAGGACGAGGACTGGCAGACGGTCCTGGACGTGAACCTGACGGCCGGCTTCCGGCTGGCGCGCGCGCTCATGAAGGGCATGATGAAGCGCCGCTGGGGCCGCATCGTCGGCATCACCTCCATCGTCGGCGTCACCGGCAACCCGGGCCAGGCCAACTACGCCGCCTCCAAGGCCGGCATGATCGGCATGAGCAAGGCGCTGGCGGCAGAGCTGGCGTCCCGCAACATCACCGTGAACTGCGTCGCCCCCGGCTTCATCGGCACCCACATGACCGACGTGCTGGCCGACGCGCAGAAGGAGAAGCTGCTCTCCTCCATCCCGGCCGGCCGCCTCGGCTCGCCGGAGGACATCGCCGCCGGGGTGCTGTACCTGGCGAGCGAGGAGGCGGCCTACGTGACCGGCCAGACGTTGCACGTCAACGGCGGCATGGCCATGATCTGAGCGTGCCGGGACGCCCCCGGCGGCCTTTCGGCGGTGCTGGTCAATGCCCGGCTTCTGTGGTAGAGGACGGCCACTTTTCCGGCGGCGCTTTAGGACCGTGATCGGCGTCGAACCCGTTCCACGCTGAGCTCCAGTCGATCAAGACCCATCAACGAATGATTTGGGAAGGTTGAAGAGATGAGTGACATCGCCGAGCGCGTTAAGAAGATCGTCGTCGAGCACCTGGGCGTGGAAGAGGCCAAGGTGACCGAGAACGCCAGCTTCATCGACGACCTGGGCGCCGACAGCCTGGACACGGTCGAGCTGGTCATGGCGTTCGAGGAGGAGTTCGGGATCGAGATCCCGGACGACGCGGCGGAGAAGATCCTGACCGTGAAGGACGCCATCGACTTCATCCAGGGGAAGGCCGCCGCCTGATCGGGCCAGCCTTCTGAGTTTCCGCGTCGGGGCCGGACCCACGGTCGTTCAGGGAACGATCGCGGCCGGCCTCGTCCGTATTCGGGTCAACTTCTTCGGGTCACTGCCATGCGTCGCGTCGTCGTCACCGGAATGGGTCTGGTCACCCCCCTCGGGGTTGGCGTCAAGAACAACTGGGAGCGTCTGATCGCCGGCCAATCCGGCATCGGCGCCATCCAGAATTTCGACGTGTCGGACCTGCCCTGCAAGGTCGCCGGCCAGGTGCCGCGCGGCGACACCGCGTCGGGCCTGTTCAACCCGGACGACTTCGTGTCGCCCAAGGACCAGAAGAAGATCGACGAGTTCATCGTCTACGCCATCGCCGCCGCGGCGGAGGCGATCAAGAACAGCGGCTGGGTCCCCCAGACCGACGAGGAGCGCGAGCGCACCGGCGTGATGATCGGCTCGGGCATCGGCGGCCTGCCGGCGATCTACGAGACCTCCATCATCCTGCACGAGAAGGGGCCGCGCCGCATCTCCCCCTTCTTCATCCCGTCCGCCCTGATCAACTTGGCCTCCGGCCACGTCTCGATCCAGCACGGCTTCAAGGGCCCGAACCACTCGGCCGTCACCGCCTGCTCCACCGGCGCGCACGCCATCGGCGACGCCGCCCGGCTGATCATGTGGGAGGATGCGGACGTGATGGTGGCCGGCGGCGCGGAAGCCGCGTGCAGCCGCCTGGGCATCGCCGGCTTCGCTGCGGCCCGCGCGCTCTCCACCGGCTTCAACGACACGCCGCAGCGCGCCTCGCGCCCCTACGACGTCGACCGTGACGGCTTCGTCATGGGCGAGGGCGC
>DASPKT010000372.1:0-4607 GCA_035627915.1 Azospirillaceae bacterium | reverse complement strand
CTGCGCCATGCGCACCAGCGCGTCATAGATCGCTTGGTCGCCGTGCGGGTGATAGTTACCCATGATGTCGCCGACCGCGCGCGCGGACTTCTTGGTGCTTCCTGCGGAACCGAAGCCCCCTTCGAACATGCCGTAGAGGATGCGTCGATGGACTGGTTTCAGGCCATCGCGCACGTCGGGCAGCGCGCGGCTCACGATCACGCTCATGGCGTAATCGAGGTACGAGCGCCGCATCTCCTCTTCGATCGTGATGGGGGCGATGTCAGAGGCGGGGGGGATCGGCGGAGTGACCAAAACGAACCTGGGGCTTGGGGGGCGTCAAGCCGGCGGGCCGCCCTGGGCGGGCCCGTCCCGGCGCTCATCTGCGGACGCTTTTTGTACCACCATTCGCGGGTGCGAACAACGGAAGGCGTCCCCCCTCAGATAGGCACCGGGAGGCCTGGTTAACACCCCGGGAATCCAGGGAATCAGCGGCGCGACAGCCACCAGAAGCGCACCGACAGGATGAGGACGGAGACCACGCTGGCGACGAAGATGCCCTCGAACAGCCCCAGCACGCCGCGGCCGGCCCAGAAGGCCAGCGCGGCCGCGACCGGCACCATGACGGCGTAGTAGCTGACGAAGTGCAGGGCGGTTGGTATCCAGGCGTCGCCGCGGCCGCGCAGCGCGCTCGCCATCACCACCTGGCCGCCGTCGGCGACCAGGATCCAGGCGCTGAAGCCCACCAGCGGGACGATCGCCGCCACCAGGGCCGCGTCCGCCGCGAAGGCGCCGGCGATGGCCCCGGGCGCCACGCCGAAGCCGACCCCGACCACGGCCAGGATCGCCGCGGTGACGCCCAGGCCGGTCCAGCCCGCCGTCACCGCCTCGCGCCGGTCGCCGGCCCCGTGCGCCTCCCCCACCCGCACCGCGGTGGCCGAGGCCAGGCCCAGCGCCGCCATAAAGGGGAAGGCGATCAGGTTCAGCCCCACCGTGTAGGCGCCCAGCGCCAGAGGCCCCAGCAGCCCCGCGAACAGGCCCAGCGCGCCGAAGGCGGAGGCCTCCAGCCCCTGGCTGAGGCCGGCCGCGTAGCCCAGGCGCCGCTGCTCCCCGCCGTCGCGCAGCCAGCCGCCCAGCGCCCCGCGGGCGCCGTAGACCGCATGGTCGCGCATCAGCAGCACGTAGGCGATCAGCCCCGCCGCCGTGGCCCAGCGCAGGGTGGTGGTCGCCCAGGCCGCCCCCACCGCCCCCATTGCGGGAAAGCCCAGGTGGCCGAACACCAGGGCCCAGTTCAGCCCGACATTGGCGACGTTGGCCAGCAGCATCGCCACCATCCCGGGCAGCGGGCGCTTGATCCCCTCCAGGAAGAAGGCGGTGGAGATGTAGAGGGCCGCCGCCGGCATGCCGTAGCCCAGCACCCGGATCACCTCCGCCCCGCCCCGCGCTATATCCGGGTCCTGGCCGGTCAGCAGGAAGAAAGGCTCGGCGAACAGGCAGAGCGCCAGCACCACGCCGCCGACCAGCACCGCGTAGGGCAGCGACTGGCGCCAGACGGCGCCGCACGCCGTCGGCGTCCCCGCCCCCAGCGCCTGCGAGGTCATGACGATGGTGCCCAGCAGCAGCCCGACCACGATGGCGAAGAGCACGCCCACCGGCGTGCTGCCGAGGCCGAGATAGGCCAGCTCGAGCGTGCCGGCGCGGCCGACGAACAGGGTGTCGACGACCGCCATCATGATGATGCCGGCGCGCGCCACCATGACGGGGAAGGCCAGCCGCAGCAGATCGCCGACGTGGCGGCGCAGGCGGGAGGACTCGGCGGGGATGGCGGCGGTGCTCATGGCGGGATCGGGGAAGGTGTCGGGACGGCGGGCAAATGCTTCCGACCTCGGAAGCGTTTCCGCCGCAGAATGCCCGAGCGGCGGCCAAGGTCAAGTGACGGGCCTCACATGCCGGCCCTGCGCGGGCGGAACCGGCGAGGTGCTGCGGGGTTGAAGGTCGGGCGCCGCAGGCACCGCGCCTGCGGCCGCCCCACGCCCCAGCCCCCCGTCCAGGAGACGACGCCATGGCTCCGCGTCCCGGAAACACCGACATCCCCACCCCCGGCGGCGACACCGACCGGCCCGGCGGCCTGCCCGGCGAGGACCGGCCCGGCAGCACCCCCGGCGAGGCCCCGGACATCCGCCCGCCCGGCGTCGACATGCCCGGGCCGGACGTGATCTCCCCCGGCGGCATGCCCGACACCGGCCCGGTCAGCCCGCCCGGCACGATCGCCTGAGGGCTTCAACACCGGGGAACCGCCACCTTGGGCATCACCGGCCGGGACATGCCCGGCCCCTGAATGAGGAAACGCCGCCGGGCGGTCATGCCCGGCGGCGCTCCTGAACCGTCCCCGAACGCACGTCCGGGGCCTGCGACCCGACGGGGTCCCGCCTCAGAACGGGATCTCGTCGTCGAGGTCGTCGGCCGGACGGCCGCCGCCGCCCCCGCCGAAGCCCCCGCGGGAGCCGCCGCCGCGCTCGCCGCCCCGGTCGTTGCCGTAGTCGCCGCCGCGGTCGCCGCCCCGGTCACGGTTGCCGTAGCCCCCGCCACCGCCGCCGCCGCCCGAGTAGCCGCCGCCGTAATCCCCGCCGAAGTCGCCGCCGCCGGCGGAGGCCCCGCCGCCGTCACGGCCGTCCAGCAGGGTCAGCTCGCCCCGGTAGGGGCGCAGCACGACCTCGGTCGTGTACTTCTCCTGGCCCGACTGGTCGGTCCACTTGCGGGTTTCCAGTTGGCCCTCGATGTAGACCTTGGAGCCCTTCTTCAGGAAGCGTTCGGCGATGCCGATCAGCGCCTCGTTGAAGATGACGACCTGGTGCCACTGGGTGCGCTCCTGGCGCTCGCCCGAGTTCTTGTCCTTCCAGGTCTCCGAGGTGGCGATGCGCAGGTTGCACACCTTGCCGCCGCTCTGCATCGACCGGGTCTCCGGGTCCTTGCCCAGGTTGCCGATGAGGATGACCTTGTTAACGCTTCCAGCCATGTCCGATCCGTCCTGAATCCGGGTTGAGCCGGCAGCCTACACGGGACCCCGTCCCGGCACCATAGGGCTTACCGAAGGGGGTCTCCCACCCCTTCGGCGTCGGGCTGCCGAACAGGGATTAACATAGAACAAACAGCGAACAAATGGAAGAGGCGTTCTACTGCCGCCCCCTCCCCCCGAGGGCTTAATCCCGAGGCATTCCCTGGGCGGCGGCCCTTTCCAGCCCCGCCAGCCAGCGGCCGTGCACATGGTGCAGCAGCGGCCTCAGCACCGGCCGCAGGAGCGAGGGGACGAGGCCGCTCTGGCACTCCTCCGTCACCACCCGGCAGTGGCCCGGGCGGCCCTGCGGGTCCGGCAGGATGTCCCAGGAGTGATAGCCCTGCGCGCCGGCTCCGGTGCCCCACCAGGCCAGCCGCCGGCCCGGCAGGAACTCGTCCACCCGGGTGGTGACCCGCACGCCCAGGGTGAACCAGCGGAAGGTCACGTCGGGGGCGAGCCGCCCGTCGCCCGGCACGTCGATGAAGAAGGCATGGCCGTAGTAGCGCGGCCAGAGGCGCGGGCGCACCAGCCACTCCCACACGGCGGCGGGATCGGCCGCCATGGTGCGCTCGGCGAAGGCGTAGACGGGCGCCGTCGCGGGGTCCAGCCCCGCCGGCCAGATGCCCATCGTGCCGGCCGGTACCGCCTGTGCCATCCGTATCCCTCCCCCGTTTCGCGCCAGCTTTGCGCGGCCGGCGCGCCCTGGCAAGCGCCTGCCCGGTTCCGGCCGAGTCGCGCCGGTACCGGCCCCGGTGCTGCCCCGGACGCGGGCCGGCCATGCCCTGGCCGGGTAGCCCAGGGGCCGGAATCCCCGAGTCGGTTACTACCCAGAGGCACCCGACTCGCCCATATTGGCCCGGACTCCATCTGCGGCCGGTTGCGCGGCCCCTCAGGCGCGGATAGACTAGAACGCACCATGAACAAATACATCAGCGTCCGCGGCGCGCGGGAACACAACCTCAAGAACGTCGACGTGGACCTGCCGCGCGACAGCCTCGTGGTCATCACCGGCCTCTCGGGCTCCGGCAAGTCGTCGCTGGCCTTCGACACCATCTACGCGGAGGGCCAGCGCCGCTACGTGGAGAGCCTGTCGGCCTACGCCCGCCAGTTCCTGGAGCTGATGCAAAAGCCGGACGTGGACAGCATCGAGGGGCTGTCCCCCGCCATCTCCATCGAGCAGAAGACGACCAGCCGCAATCCCCGCTCCACCGTCGGCACGGTGACGGAGATCTACGACTACATGCGGCTGCTGTTCGCCCGCGTCGGCGTGCCCTACTCCCCCGCCACGGGGCTTCCCATCGAGAGCCAGACGGTCAGCCAGATGGTGGACCGGATCATGGCGATGCCGGAGGGCACGCGGCTCTACCTGCTGGCCCCCGTCGTGCGCGGCCGCAAGGGCGAGTACCGCAAGGAGCTGCAGGAGCTGCGCAAGCGCGGCTTCCAGCGCGTCAAGATCAACGGCGAGATGATGGAGATCGACGAGGCGCCGGCGCTGGACAAGAAGCTGAAGCACGACATCGAGGTGGTGGTCGATCGCGTGGTCGTACGCGCCGATCTCGGCAACCGCCTCGCG
>DASPKT010000371.1:0-4379 GCA_035627915.1 Azospirillaceae bacterium | reverse complement strand
GCCGGGCGGGCGAGGTGCCCGGGAAGCGCCGCGTAGACATGGTCGGCGATCTCCAGGCAATAGCCCACCGGGTACGCGCGGGCCCGGCGGACGAGCGCGCCCGACCCCAGCAGCGCCGCATCCGTTCCGGCGCGGACCTGCAGCAGGAATGCCTCCACCGCGTCGCGTGCCGGCGTGAGGAACCGCTGCGTCAGCGCCAGCTCTTCGTGCGTCGGCGGGACGGGGGCGTAGGGCAGAGGGGCGGCGGTGGACATGGCTGGAAACCCCGTTGGACGGAACCACCATAGAGGGCATCGCGCCGGTTGTTCCGTAAACTACACCAGGGAAGGACGTGATCCTGGCGTGCGCAACGGTCGACCGGGACAGCCGTCAGGCCGCCGCGGCCACGGGCGCGCCTGCCGGTGTTGGCGTGCCAGGGCGGCAGGCGGCGCACCAGCAGCAGGTCGACCAGCAGATCGAGATACCTCGCGGCCGTCTTGCCGACCTGGCGGGGGCCCGGCAGGGTCGCCGCCGCAAACGCGTCCAGGCGGCGGGCGATCATCCTCGCATTCTGGGAACGGCATTCCCGGTTTGCAAGGTGGTCCGCTCGACCCGTTCCGCGACGGTGGGCGCCGGCGCGCGCAAGCATGCACGCCACCCGCGCCTTGTCCGCCCTCACCCCCGGATGGGGGCGAAGAGCGCGTCGATGTCGGCCTCGGTGAGGGAGCCCGGGCTGTCCGGGCCGGCGTCGTGGATGGCGGCCGCGAGCGCCCGTTTGCGGGCCTGCATGTCCAGCATCCGGTCCTCGACCGTGCCCTCCGCCACGAGCTTGTAGACGAACACGGGCTTGTCCTGGCCGATCCGGTGCGCCCGGTCGGTCGCCTGGTCCTCCACCGCCGGGTTCCACCAGGGATCGTAATGGACCACCGTGTCGGCGGCCGTCAGCGTCAGTCCGGTGCCGCCGGCCTTCAGGCTGATGAGGAAGATGTCGGCCGCGCCGGACTGGAAGGCTTCCACCGGCGCCATCCGGTCCCTGGTCGTTCCGGTCAGGCTCACATGCCGCAGGCCGGCCGCGTCCAGGTCGGCGCGGATCAGGTCCAACATGCCGGTGAACTGCGAGAAGAGCAGGATGCGCCTGCCCTCCGCCACCATGTCCGGCAGCATCTGCATCAGGCGCGCCCGCTTGGCGCTCGCGGCCATGCCCGCCGCGCGCCGCCTGGCGGCCTTGCCGGCCGCCTCCGCCTCGGCGGGCAGCAGGCGCGGGTCGCAGCAGGCCTGCCGCAGCCGCAGCAGCGCCTCCAGGATCACGATGTGGCTGCGGCCCAGTCCCCGCGCGGCGATGGCCTCGCGCACCTTGGCGTCCATGGCGAGGCGCAGCGTCTCGTAGAGGTCGCGCTGGTCGTCCGCGAGCGGGATGCGCTCCAGGATTTCCGTCTTGGGCGGGAGCTCGGCCGCCACCTCAGCCTTGGTCCGGCGCAGGATGAAGGGCTTCAGCCGGCTGGCCAGCAGTCGCTGGCGCGCCCCGTCCGCCTTCTTCTCGATGGGCGTGCGGAACAGCCTGGTGAAGCTGCGGCTGTCGCCGAGCAGGCCGGGCATGACCACGTCCATCTGCGCCCACAGCTCGCCAAGATGGTTCTCCAGCGGCGTGCCGGTGACGCAGAGCCGCCGCCCGGCCCGGAGGGTGCGGACCAGCTCCGCCGACTTGGCGGCCTGGTTCTTCACCGCTTGCGCCTCGTCCAGGACCAGCAGTGACCAGTCCAGCCCGGCCAGCAGCGCCTGGTCGCGCAGCAGAAGCGGATAGCTGGTCACCACCAGGTCCACCGCAGCCGGGTCGGGCCAGCGCTGCGCCCGGTCGGGCCCCTGGTGCAGGTGCGCGCGCAGGCCGGGGGCGTGGCGGGCCGCTTCCCGCAGCCAGTTGGGCGCCACGCTGGTCGGCGCCAGCACCAGGGCCGGCGTCTCCAGCCGCCCCGCCGCCTTCAGCGCCTGCATGAAGGCGATCACCTGGAGCGTCTTGCCGAGCCCCATGTCGTCGGCCAGCAGCCCGCCGACGCCCGCGCCCTCCAGCGCCAGCAGCCAGCCCAGGCCCCGCCGCTGGTAGGGGCGCAGCGGCGTCACGAGGCCGGGCGGGTCGGCCGCCTCCTCCGCCGGCTCCAGCAGGCGCCGCAGCCGGTCCCGCTGCTCGGGCGCCAGAAGCGGCGGCAACGGCAATTCCCCCTGCCGGTCCAGCAGGGCGGCCCCGCCCAAGTCGATGCGGGCGCGACCCGCGGCGTCGAGGGACCGGGTGCCGGCGAACAGGTCGAACAGGACCCGGGCCAGCGGCGCGACGCGGGCCAGCGGCAGCGCGACATGCCGGCCGTCGGGCAGCGGCGCGGTGAGCACCGCCTCCGGATCGTGGGCCAGCAGCGCCTCGGGATCGGCGCTCCCGCGCAGCAGCGGCAGCAGCAACGGCAGCAGCGGTATCCGCCCGCCATCGACCAGCACGCCCATATCCAGGTCGAACCAGCCGGCGCCGGCCGGCGTGGCCTCACCGTCCCAGCCCGTCACCTCGGCCAGCCGCCAGCGGAAGCCGTCGGCCACCTCCACCCGCCAGCCTTCGGCCTTCAGCGCCGGTACGGTACGGGCCATGAAGGAAAGCCACGCCTTGGCAGGCGCCCCGACCTGGCCGAACGGGACTCCGGGCGGCGTCGTCCGGACGTCCAGCCAATGCAGCGGGTAGGACGGCCGCAGTCCGGCGGCGGCGAGCCGCTCGACCGCCCGCCCCTCCTCGTCGCGGCGGCGCACCCGCACGACGACGCCATCCCCGTCGGCGCGACGGAACTCGTCGGCGCGGTCGGAGGGGGAGACTAGGAGCCCGTCATAGTCGAAGCTCAACCAGGCGTTGTCCTGCGGGCCCGCTGGGTAGCCCCACCACCCCGACCGCTCGCGTGGCGGCTCATGGGTCGCCAGGTGAAGCCGGATGACGGGCGGGCGGGCGTCCGTTTCGACACGCACCGTGCAGCGTGGAAGCGTGATGGGGCTCCGCCCGCCCCCAGCCGCCCCAATCACCACCCCAGTCGCCGCCGCGGTCGCCGCCCCGGTCGCCGCCGGCAACAGCCCCGCCAGGCGCTCCGCCGCCACGGTCGCCGCCACCGGGTCCAGCGGCGGCGCCGCCAGGAGGGAGCGGACCAGGGCCCCGGACGCGGGAAGCTCGAGCGGCCCCAGCAGGGCGTTGCCGGGATCGACATACCGCGGCGGGATCGCGCTGAGCACCACGGCCCCGGTTCCGCCGCCCTGCGGCTCGAGCCGCGGCGACTGGCGGCCATGCCCGTCCGTGTCCCAGACCAGGGTCGCGGGCAGGGCGCCGCCAGGGCGCAGCACGGCACCGTCGAGGGACTGCCAGTGCAGCCGCCCGGTCCCGAGCAGCCGGGCCAGGATTTCCTCGGCCAGTGCCGGGTCCTCCGGCAATCCGTCGTCCGACCACTGGCCGTGACGCCCCGCCCCCAGCGCCAGGCGCGCCAACAGCCGATCCCCGTCGGTCACGCCGCGCGCCGTCGACTGGGCCAGAGCCGCCAGCGTGACCGTCCGCACTTGGCTCAGGCCACCCTGGCGGCGGGGCCGGGCGACGACGGCCTCCAGCCGGGGCGTGCCGCCCGGATACCCCGGAGGCTGGAGCAGGAAGCGGACATGATCGGGGACCGGCGCCGGCCTGTCGGCTTCGGCGCCCTGGGCCGCGGCGCGTTCCACGCCGGCAAGCCAATCGGACAGCAGGGACGCCGGTGTCGGCGGAATGGCGGCCCTAGCGGTGGGCGGCGACCCTCCGGCCCCAGCGGTGGGCGGCGCCCCGCCGTGCAGGGCGGCGTGCAGGGCGGCGGCGACGTGCTTGCAGTTGAACTCCACCGGGCAGGTGCAGAAGCCGTCGACCTCGTAGCCGCCGCCGCGGCGCTCCAGGACGGTCACGTCCACCTCGTAGGGCACGGGGTCGGTGCCCCGGATCGCCGCCAGCAGCGCCATCCCGTCGTCCTCGACCCGCAGGTCGAGCACCTTGCCACCGGCGTGGTAGTCGGCGCCCCGCGCGACCATCACCGGATCCAGCGCCGCAAGCACGGTGCGATCGAAGCGGATCTGCGCCATCGACGGTCCTCGCCTGTACGCCCGGGAATTGCCCGGGCGTCCGGTTTGCCAGTCGCGGGCCGGGGGATCAAGCGGTCTCCCTTCGGAACGCCGCCGGATGTCGGATGAACCGCACCGGGGTCGACGCAGGCCGGTTCCCGTCAGCTGGATCGCCCTCGGCATGCGGTTCCGGCTTGGTGCGGCCCCATCCCTCCTCCCGCGCCTGTGAGCCGGCGTGGGGAAGCGACGCCTATCGGCATCGAGTTCCTGTTCCAGGCCCTCGGTGAACCTGGGCCCACCGGGTCCGAAGC
>DASPKT010000370.1:0-10349 GCA_035627915.1 Azospirillaceae bacterium | reverse complement strand
GCGGCGGATGCCGCCCGGGCCCTGCTGGCGGCGCACGGCGACCCGCCGGTGGTGCATCTGGGCCTCAGCGTGCTCGACACGCTGGACCTGGAGGGTGTCCTGGACGAGGCGTTCGGCGCCGCCGCCGCACCGGCGGACCCGGCCTGGGTGGAGGAGGCGCGCCGCCGCCTCTCCCCGCCCGCAGGCAAGCCGCGGGAGCACGCCGCGGCGGGACTGTCCTTGGCCGGGCTGAGGGGCCGCGCGCCGGTCCTGATCGGCATCGCCGCCGTGCTGGCCCTGCCGCTGGCCCTGTCGGCGCTGCCCCGGAAGGCCCCGGCGCCGCCCCCGCCGCCCGCGGAGGCCGCGCCCGCCCCGATGCCGGCCGCCCTGCCGGTGCAGCCCCCGGCCCCGCCGCCGGCCCCGGCAGCACAGCCTGCGCCGCAGCCCCCCGCACCATCCGAACCGGCCGCCGCCACCCGCCCCTCCGCGAAGCCGCCCGCCAAGGCGAAACCCCAGCGCCAGCGCCGGGCGGAGCGGGAACGCCCGCGCGAGGAGCACCGGGTGGTGGTGCGCTCCACCGGCAAGTGCGGCTGGATCCTGTCGAAGCTGCGCCTGGGCCGCTCGCTCAGCCCCAGGGAGGAGCGGCTGCTGCTGACCCGCTGCACCGCCCCCTACCGGGGCTGACGGCTCAGGCCAGGAAGAACCAGGCGGACATCGCCAAGCCCGTCGCGACGATGCCCGCCCGCAGCGCGGGCGCGGGGATGCGCCGCCCGGCCCGGGCCCCGGCATAGCCGCCGGCGACGGCCGCCAGCGCCATCGGCAGGGCGTAGCGCCAGTCCACCGCCCCGCCGGCGGCGTAGGCGGCCACGGCGATGGCGGTCAGCACCGCGGACAGCAGGTTCTTCAGCCCGTTCAGCGTGCCGAGCCCGGCGCCGGAGAACAGGCCCAGATGGGCCAGCAGCAGGATGCCCAGGCCGCCGTTGAAATAGCCGCCATAGGCCGAGACCAGGAACAGCCCGCCCAGCAGCGGCGCCCGCCCGCCGCCCTTCAGCGCGCCGACGCCGGCCTGCAGCCGGGGCCCCAGCGCGAACAGGGCGGTGGCCGCCAGCAGCAGCCACGGCACCACGGCGCGGAACAGCCGGTCCGGCGTCAGCAGCAGCAGGGCCGCCCCCAGCAGCCCGCCCGCCATGGCGACGGCGGCCAGGCCGGCCAGCCCGACGCCGCCGACCGGCTGCAGCTCCTTCAGGAAGCCCAGCGTGCCCCCGACATAGCCGGGCAGCAGCGCCGCGGTGCCGGTAGCGTTGGCCTGCACCGGCGGCACCCCCGCCCAGACCAGCGCCGGCAGGGTCAGGAAACTGCCGCCGCCCGCCAGCGCGTTCAGCGCGCCGGCGGCGAAGGCGGCGGCCAGCAGCAGGGGCAGGGTGGCAAGGTCGGGCATGGCATCTCCCCCGGGTACCCGCCCCTTGTAGCCCAGGCCGGCGGCGCAGGGCCCCCTTACTTTGGTATCCGTTGCGCCGTGCCGGCCAGTTGCGCCACCCTGCCGGGCGGCAGTGGAGGCGGGGAGGCGCGCGGGGCAGGGTGAACGGCTGGTTGGTCCTGCTGGTCTCCGCCGGCTACGTCGCCGTGCTGTTCGCCGTCGCCTGGCATGGGGAGCGGCGACCGGCCCCGGCGACGGCGCTGGGCTATGCGCTGACGCTCGCCGTCTACAACACGGTGTGGAGCTTCTACGGCTCCGTCGGCCGCGCCGCCGCCAGCGGCTGGGACTTCCTGCCGATCTATCTAGGCCCGACGATCCTGCTGCTGTTCTGCCAGCCCCTGCTGGCGCGCGTGGTGACGGTCGCCAAGGCGCGCAACGCCACCTCCATCGCCGACCTGATGTCGGCCCGCTACGGCAAGAGCCAGACGGTCGCCGTGCTGGTGACCCTGGCGGGGCTGGTGTCGCTGCTGCCCTACATCGCCCTGCAGCTGAAGGGCATCTCCACCAGCTTCGACCTGCTGACCGCCGACGGGGGCCTGCCCGGCCGGGGCGCCGCCCGGGGTGTCGCGGCCAGCACCGACACGGCGCTGGCGGTGACCGCCGCCATGGCCGCCTTCGCCATCCTGTTCGGCGTCCGCCACGTGCACGCCAGCGAGCACCACCGCGGCCTGATGCGCGCCATCGCGTTCGAGAGCCTGGTCAAGCTGGCCGCCTTCCTGGCGGTCGGTCTCTACATCGTGCACGGCCTGAACGGCGGCTTCGGGGAGCTGTACGCCAAGGGGGCGGCGAACCCCGACCTGGCGCCGCTGCTGACGCCGGACCTGTCGCACCCGACCTGGATCAGCAACACGCTGATCTCGGTCTTCGCCTTCCTCTGCCTGCCGCAGCTGTTCCACGTCGCCGTGGTGGAGAACGAGGACCCGCGCCACCTGCGCCGCGCCGCCTGGCTCTACCCCGCCTACCTGCTGGCGCTCAGCCTCTTCATGCTGCCGGTGGCCCTGGCGGGGCTGACCACCTTCGGGCGCGGCACGGCCGATCCCGACGGCTTCATGATCAGCCTGCCGCTGGCGGCGGGGGCCGACGGGGTGGCGCTGCTGGCCTTCATCGGCGGGCTTTCCGCCGGCACCGGCATGGTCATCATGGCGGCGGTGTCGCTCAGCACCATGCTGTGCAACGACGCCGTCCTGCCGGCCCTGCTGCGACTGGGGGCGCTGGACCCGGCCGGCGACCGCACCCGCGCCGTGCTGGTGGTCCGGCGCCTCGCCGTGGCGTTCATCCTGGCGCTGGCCTACGGCACCTACGCGCTGCTGGGCGACGGCTACGCGCTGACCACCATCGGGCTGATGAGCTTCGTGGCGGTGGCGCAGTTCGGCCCGGCTTTCCTCGGCGGGCTGTACTGGCGCCGCGCCACGCGCCGGGGGGCGCTGGCGGGGCTGTCGGCGGGGCTGCTGCTCTGGGCCTACACGCTGGTCGCGCCGGCGGTGGTGCCGGCGGCCGGCTGGGTGGCGCAGGGGCCGTTCGGCATCGGCTGGCTGCGCCCCGGCACGCTGTTCGGGCTGGAGGGGCTGGACGCCATCTCCCACGCCACCCTGTGGAGCCTGCTGGCGAACGTCCTCTGCTTCGCCGGCCTGTCGCTGTCCGGCCGCCAGACGGAGGCGGAGCGCGACCAGGCGGACGCCTTCGTGGAGGCGCGGACCGGCCCCCCGGCGCCGCCGGCGGCCTGGCGGGGGCTCACCCGCATCGACGACCTGCGCCTCCTGGCGGGCCAGTACATGGGGGCGGAGCGCGCCGCCCGCGCCATCGACGGCTACCTCTCGGTGCGCGCCGGCCTCGGGCCCGCCGCCGGGCTGGAGCAGGCGGGGCTGGCCGACGCCGACCTGGTGCGCTTCACGGAGAACCAGCTGGCGGGCGTGATCGGCGCCGCCAGCGCGCGCGTGGTGCTGGCCAACGCGCTGCAGGGCCCGGCCCTGTCGCGCGGCGCCGCGGTCGGGCTGCTGGACGAGGCGACCAGCGCCATCCGCGCCGGCTACGAGTTGCTGCGCAGCACGCTGGAAAGCGTCAGCCAGGGCATCTGCGTGCTGGACTCCGACCTCCAGCTGGTCACCTGGAACCGCCGCTTCCTCGACCTGCTGGACCTGCCGCCGGAGCAGGTCCGGGTCGGCGTGCCGCTGGCCGATATCGTGCGCTTCAACGCCGCCCGCGGGGAATACGCGGCCGGCGACCTGGACCTGCTGCTGGTCAGCCGCGACCTCGACCGCACCGCCTGGCCCTACGTCTTCACCCGCCGCCGCCCCGACGGCACCGTGATTGAGGTCGCCAATGCGCCCATGCCGGGCGGCGGCTTCGTCGCCACCTACACCGACGTGACCGAGCGCGAGCGGGCGGCCACCGCCCTCCAGGAAGCCAACGAGAGCCTGGAGCGGCGGGTGCGGGAGCGCACCCTGGACCTGGAGGCCGCCAAGGCGGAGGCCGAGCGCGCCAACGCGGTCAAGACCCGCTTCATGGCCGGCGTCAGCCACGACCTGCTGCAGCCGCTGTCCGCCGCGCGCCTGTTCTCCGCCGCCCTGACCGACCGGCTGGCCGCGTCCGGCGGCGCAGCCGTCACGGCGGAGCACCTGGCGCTGGCCCGCAACGCCGCCACCGCGCTGCGCTCCGTGGAGGGGCTGATCGGGGCGCTCCTGGACATCTCCGCCCTGGAGGCGGGGGCGGTGCGGCCGGAGGTCCGCGACGTCCCCGTCGGCTCGCTGCTGGAGCGGCTGGGGACGGAAGCCGCGGCGCTGGCCGCGGAGGCGGGGCTGATGCTGCGCGTGGTGCCCTGCGGTGCGGCGGTGCGCTCCGACCCCGCGCACCTGCGCCGCATCCTGCAGAACTTCCTCTCCAACGCCATCCGCTACACCGGCCGCGGCAAGGTGCTGCTGGGCTGCCGGCGGGTGGGCGGCGCGCTGCGGATCGAGGTGCACGACACCGGCCCCGGGATCGCGCCGGAGCAGCGGGAGGAGATCTTCCGGGAATTCCGCCGGCTGGATGCGCGCGGGGAGCGGGCGGGGGCGCCGGGGCTGGGCCTCGGCCTCGCCATCGCCGACCGCACGGCGCGCATGCTGGGCCACCGGATCGGCCTCTCCTCGGTTCCCGGCCGCGGCTCCTGCTTCTCCGTCACCGTGCCGCTGGCCGCCGGGACCGTCCCCGCCGCGGTTCCCGCCGCGGCGCCGGAGCCACTGGCCGGGCTGACCGTTCTGTGCCTGGACGACGATGCCGGCGTGCTGGCCGGGCTGGTGGCCCTGCTGGAGGGCTGGGGCTGTACCGTCGTCGCCGCGGACGGGCCCGGGGCGGCCGTGCCGGCGCTGGCCGGGCGGGTGCCGGACGCGGTGCTGGTGGACTTCCACCTCGGCCCCGGGCTCGACGGGCTGGCGGCGCTGGAGGCGCTGGCGCCGCTGTGGCCGGGACACGTGCCCGCGGCGGTGCTGACCGCCGACCGCAGCGACGCGGTGCGCGACCGCATCCGCGCCGCCGGCCTGGTGCAGCTGGCGAAGCCGGTGCGGCCGGCGGCCTTGCGCCGGCTGCTGGGCGGGATATCGTTGCGGCGGCCCGAAGCAGGACCGGCAGGGGAGACCGCAGTGGACGCGGCGGCGGAGGCGACGGAATGACCGAGCCCGTGGTCCTGGTCGCCGACGACCACCCGATGGTCCGCTCCGCCGTGGGCTCGGCGATCCGCCACGGCCATCCGGACGCGGTGCTGCTGGAATGCGCCACGCTGGACGAGGTGATGGCCCGGCTGGCGGAGCGGACGGTCGACCTCGTCCTGCTCGACCTCAACATGCCGGGCAGCCAGGGGCTGCTGGGGCTGTTCGTGCTGCTGGCGAACCACCCGGCGGTGCCGGTCGCCGTCATCTCCGCCACCGAGGACGCGGCCACCATCCGCCATGCCGTCGCCTGCGGCGCGTCGGGCTACATCCCGAAGTCGCTGCCCATGGCCGACATCGCGGGTGCGGTGGACGCCATCCTGGAGGGGAGGGTGTTCCTGCCGCCGGGCGCCGCCGAGGCCGGCCGCCCGCTGGAGGAGGAGCGCGAGGTCGCCCGCCGCATCGCCTCGCTCTCGCCGCAGCAGACACGGGTGCTGGCGATGGTGGCGGAGGGCAAGCTGAACAAGCAGATCGGCTTCGACCTGGGCCTCGCGGAGCAGACGGTCAAGCAGCACGTCAGCCTGATCTTCCGCAAGCTCGGCGTCTCCAGCCGCACCCAGGCGGTGATCCTGCTGAACCGGCTGAACATCCGCCTGGACGCGCCGGCGGGTTAGGGGCCTTCTCCATCGTTCTTTCAGCCGTCATGCCCGCGTTTGCGAAGCTGGCGCGAAGCGCCTAGGCGGGCATCCAGGCATTCAGCGTGCTATGCCGCAGTGCGAAAGGGCGCCGACGCTCCCCGAAGCGCCCGGAAGGCACCCACGTCGCCCCCGGCGCCTTTGTCCAGGACGGATCGCGGGCTGAATGCCTGGACCCCCGCCTCCGCGGGGGTGACGGAAAGAGCGTGAAACGAGGCACCGTCGCCCCTGCCGTAAAGCTCCCCCAAACGGCCGGAGGCGGCCCCAAGGGGCCGCCTCCGCACTCGCTCACCCCCCGCCGGGCGCCGGTTCCACCACCGGGGGCGGCGGCGGTTCGGGTTCGCCGAAGTCGGGCGGGGCCAGCTCGTCGAAGGTGGGCGGCGCCTCGATCTCGATGGTGGCGGGATCGACCGCGGGGCCGGCGCCGAGGCCGGCCGTCACCAGCCCGGGGAAGGCGATGACGATCCCCACCATGATGACCTGGATGACCACGAAGGGCACGGCCCCCCAGTAGATCTGGCCCGTGGTGATCCCCTCCATCCGCCGGCCCGTCACCTTGTCCAGGTAGGCGTCGCGGGGCGCCACGCTGCGCAGGTAGAACAGCGCGAAGCCGAAGGGCGGGTGCATGAAGCTGGTCTGCATGTTGACCGCCAGCAGCACGCCGAACCAGACCAGGTCGATGCCCAGCTTGTCCGCCACCGGTCCCAGCAGCGGCACCAGGATGAAGGCCAGCTCGAAGAAGTCGAGGAAGAAGGCCAGGACGAAGATCAGGATGTTGGCGGCGATCAGGAAGCCCAGCTGCCCGCCGGGCAGGCCGGTCATCAGGTGCTCCACCCAGAGGTCGCCGTTGACCGCCCGGAACACCAGGCCGAACACGGTGGAGCCGATCAGGATGAACAGCACGAAGCTGGAGAGCTTGGCCGTGCTGTCCAGCGCCTGTTTCACCATCGGCAGGTCCAGCCGGCGCTTCACCGCCGCCAGCGCCAGCGCGCCCACCGCCCCCATGGCGCCGCCCTCGGTCGGGGTGGCGATGCCGAGGAAGATGGTGCCCAGCACCAGGAAGATCAGCACCAGCGGCGGCACCAGCGAGATCGCCACCCGCTGCAAGAGCCGGAAGCCGCGCAGCGTGCGCGCCTCCGGCGGCAGGGCCGGGGCGCAGTCCGGCTTGATCATGGTCATCATGAACACGTAGCCGGCATAGAGCGCGGTCAGCACCAGGCCCGGGTAGAGCGCGCCCTCGTACATGTCGCCGACGGAGCGGCCCAGCTGGTCCGCCATGACGATCAGCACCAGCGACGGCGGGATGATCTGCGCCAGCGTGCCCGACGCCGCGATGACGCCGGTGGCGAGCCGCCGGTCGTAGCCGTAGCGCAGCATGATGGGGAGCGAGATCAGCCCCATGGCGATGACGCTGGCCGCCACCACGCCGGTCGTCGCCGCCAGCAGCGCGCCCACGAAGATGACGGCGTAGGCGAGGCCGCCGCGCAGCGGCCCGAACAGCTGGCCGACCGTGTCCAGCAGGTCCTCCGCCATGCCGCTGCGCTCCAGCACCAGCCCCATGAAGGTGAAGAAGGGGATGGCCAGCAGCGTGTCATTGCGCATGATGCCGAAGATGCGCTCCGGCAGGGCCTGCAGCAGGGCGGGGCTCAGCAGCCCCAGCTCCATCCCCAGCAGCCCGAAGGCGAGGCCGTTGGCCGCCAGCGCGAAGGCCACCGGGTAGCCCATCAGCAGGAAGCCCACCAGCGCCACGAACATCAGCGGCGCCATGTTCTCGATCAGGAAGGCTTCCATCTCAGGCGACCTCCGCCGGGCCGTGGGACCCGGCCGCCGGCGGGCCGTAGCTGTCGATGCGGCCGGCGAGGAAGGCGATGCGCTTGATCAGCTCCGACAGGCCCTGCGCCGTCAGCAGCAGGAAGCCCAGCGGGATCAGCGCCTTGGCCGGCCAGCGCAGCAGCCCGCCGGCGTCGCTCGACATCTCCTGGATGCGGAAGCTCTCCGCCACGAAGGGCACGGACAGCTCCAGCACCAGCAGGCTGAAGGGCAGCAGGAAGACCAGGATGCCGAACACGTCGATCCAGGCCTGCGTCCGCTTGCTGAAGCGGCCGGCGACGACGTCGATGCGGATGTGCTCGTTGCGCAGCAGCGTGTAGCCGGCGCACAGCAGGAAAACGGCGGAGAACAGGTACCACTGCGCCTCCAGCCAGGCGTTCGAGCTGGTGTCGAGCGTGTAGCGGATGGTGGCGTTGCCGGCGCTGACCAGGACGGAGACGAGGACGAGCCAGCCGACGGCGCGGCCGATCCGGTCGTTCGCCGCGTCGATCAGCCGGCTGAGGGCGAGCAGGGCCGACATGGGGGCGGGCTCCTCGATCGATCGGGGGAGGGGGCGTGCATCCTAGCACGCGGGGCCGGCCGGGAGGGCGCCGCCCTCCCGGCGTCACGAGGCGGTTCTCAGCCCTTCTTCGCCTGCGCCGCGGCGGCGTAGGTGAAGTTCTCCAGGTAGTTCTCGGAGATGCGGAACCAGGTGTAGTCCTCTTCCCGGAACACCTTCCAGTTGTCGTAGATCTTCTTGAAGCGGGGGTTGGCGGCGGACAGCTCGTCGTACAGCTCGAACGTCGCCTTGTAGGCGGCGGCCAGCACCTCGCGCGGGTAGGGCTGCAGCTTGGCGCCGCTGCCCACCAGCCGCTTCAGCGCCGCCGGGTTGGCCGCGTCGTACTTCGCCACCATGCGCACGTTGGCCTCCGCCGAGGCGGCCTCGATGGCGGCCTTGTAGGCCGGCGGCAGGCCGTCCCAGGCGGCCTTGTTGACGTACAGCGAGAAGCTCGGCCCCGGCTCCCACCAGCCCGGGTAGTAGTAGTGCTGGGCCACCTTGAAGAAGCCCAGCTTCTCGTCGTCGTAGGGCCCGATCCACTCGGCCGCGTCGATGGTGCCCTTCTCCAACGCCGGGTAGATGTCGCCGCCGGCGATCTGCTGCGGCACGGCGCCCAGCTTGGTCATGACCTGGCCGGCCAGGCCGGCGATGCGGATCTTCAGGCCGGACAGGTCGGCCGGGGTCTTGATCTCCTTGCGGAACCAGCCGCCCATCTGGGCGCCGGAGTTGCCCGCGGTGAAGTTCACCACGTTGTAGCCGGCATAGAACTCGCGCAGCAGCTCCATCCCGCCGCCATAATGCAGCCAGGCGTTCTGCTGGCGGGCGTTCAGCCCGAACGGCACCGCGCAGTCGAAGGCGAAGGTCGGGTCCTTGCCGACATAGTAGTAGGCGGCGGTGTGGCCGCACTCCACCGTGCCGTTCTGCACGGCGTCCAGCACCTGCAGGCCCGGCACGATCTCGCCGCCGGCGAAGACGCGGATCTGGAAGCGGTTGTCGGTGATCTCCGCGACCCGCTTGGAGATGATCTCGGCGGCGCCGTAGATGGTGTCGAGGCTCTTGGGGAAGCTGGAGGCGAGGCGCCACTTGATCTCGGGGCCGGCCTGCGCGACGGCGGGGGCGGGCAGGGCGCTGGCGGCGGCGACGGCGCCGACGCCGGCACCGGACAGGAACTGGCGACGCTTCATGGTGTCCTCCCGTGGCTGGGGAGGGCCCGGGCGCACGCGGCCGGACCCCTCCCGGATCGTTGGCCGCGACGCTACCGCATGCGGGCCCCGGGTGTGCACAATACCTTGGTATGAGGGGGACCTTGGCATGAGGGGGACCCGGGTGGCGGGCGCCCGGGTCCGCCCGTCAGACCGGCTCGGCGGTGATGACGCAGCCCTCCGACAGGCGGGCCAGCAGCAGCGCGCCCTCCACCCCGATGCCGTCCAGCAGGTTGTACTGGTGGAACAGCAGCTGGTGGCGCACCTCGCCGGCTTCGTCCTCCACGGGCAGGAACAGCGTCTCCACCAGCGGCCGGCCGATGGCGCGCGCCTCGATCTCGAAACACGCTATGTGGCCGCGGCGCGAGGTGCGGACCAGCGTCACGAACTCCGTGTACTGGCGCGCCAGCCGGGGCTCCAGCAGCTCGTCCACGAAGCGCCCGGTGCCGTCGAAGCCGTTGACCTTGATGACGCCGGCCCCCGCCCAGGCGACGCGCGGCCGGCCGCCCTCCTCGAGCGAGAGCACGCTGGTCCAGGGCAGGATGTGCGGCATCACCAGGCTGCGGTCGAGCACGGTGTCCGGCAGGGTCCCGCGCGGCGTCCGGTGCCGCCGCAGGAAGTCCAGCCCGTACTCGATCACCCCCGGCGCGACGTCCATGGCCCCCTGTCGGCAGCAGACTACAGTCCTACAGAGTTCCCGATTCCGCGGCGTCCCGCAATGGCCGCAGCGGATATCCAGGGACCGTCAGCGGTAGCGCCCCGCGATGGCGTCGGCGGTGCCGTCGCGGCGGAGTTCGGCCAGCGCGTCCCGCATGCGCGCCAGCAGGCCGGGGTCGGTGGCCGGCTGGCAGGCGGCGCCCAGCTCGGTCCGGGTCAGCTGCGCCACCTGGCGGACGGCCACCCCGCCGCGGCGGGCCAGCCACAGGCCGCTGGCGACGCCGTGCCCCAGCAGGTCGGCGCGGCCGGCCAGCAGCATCGGCACGATGTTGTCCAGCTGCACCGGCATCG
>DASPKT010000369.1:0-4156 GCA_035627915.1 Azospirillaceae bacterium | reverse complement strand
CTATGCCCCTGCGGAGAGCTAGGTATGGGGCCGTCCCGGACCAGAACCAGAGCCAAGCCCATGACCCGCCCCTCCGGCCGCGCCTTCGACCAGCTGCGCGCCGTCAGCCTCGAGCCCGGTTTCGCCAAGTACGCGGAGGGCTCCTGCCTCGTCCGCTTCGGCGACACCCACGTGCTGTGCACCGCCAGCGTGGAGGAGAAGGTGCCGCCCTTCATGCGCGGCCGGGGCGAGGGCTGGGTGACGGCCGAGTACGGCATGCTGCCCCGCGCCACCCATTCGCGCACCGACCGCGAGGCGGCCAAGGGCAAGCAGTCCGGCCGCACCCAGGAAATCCAGCGGCTGATCGGCCGCGCGCTGCGCGCCGTCACCGACCGCAAGGGCATGGGCGAGTGCCAGGTGAAGATCGACTGCGACGTGCTGCAGGCCGACGGCGGAACCCGCACCGCCGCCATCACCGGCAGCTACGTGGCGCTCTACCAGGCCTTCCAGCACCTGCAGCGCATCGGCTTCGTCAAGGCGATCCCGCTGACCGACAGCGTCGCCGCCATCTCCTGCGGCATCCACAACGGCGCCGCGGTGCTGGACCTGGACTATGCCGAGGACAGCAGCGCCCAGGCCGACGCCAACTTCGTGCTGACCGGCCGCGGCGGCATCGTCGAGGTCCAGGGCACGGCGGAGGAGCGGCCCTTCGAGGAGGGCCAGTTCATGGAGCTGCTCCGCCTCGCCCAGAAGGGCGTCGCCGAGCTGTCCGCCCTGCAGCGCCAGGCCCTGGGGCTCTGAGTCCCATGCAGGCGCCCACCTCCCCCGCGGTCCTCGACGCGTGGATGTTCGACCGGCTGCTGGCGCTCGTCCACGGGCCGCAGCGCGACACGGTCCACGGCGGCATGCACGAGCGGCTGGGGCCGGACCTGCGGCCCCTGCCCATGGGCTACAAGCGGCTGGTGGTGCAGTGCCGCCAGATGTACGTGGCGAGCCACGCCTACCTGCTGCGCCGCGACCCGCGCGACCTGGAGCTGGCCCGCAGCCTGTTCGACTGGGTGCTGGCGCACTGCCGCGACCCCGTGCACGGCGGCTGGTGGTTCTCGGTGGCGCCCGACGGGTCGGCCCCGGTGGACCGCACCAAGGACTTCTACGGCCATGCCTTCGCGCTCTTCGCGCTGGGCTGGTACTTCCGGGCGTCGGGCGACGCGCGGGTGCACGAGGCGGCGGCCCACACCGCCGACCGGATCGAGGGGCCGCTGGCACACCCGAACGGCCTGCCACTGGGTCGCGTGCGCGGAGGACTGGACGCCGAAGCCCGGCATCCGCCAGCAGAACCCGCACATGCACCTGCTGGAGGGATACCTCTCCATGCTGGAGGCGACGGGCGAGGCGCGCTGGGAGGCCGGCGCCCGGCGGGTGACCGACCTGGTGCTGCACCGCTTCATCGGCGCCGACGGGGTGCTGGGCGAGTACTACACCGACGACTGGACCCCCCACCCCGAGGAGGGCCACCGCGCCGAGCCCGGGCACCACTACGAGTGGGCCTGGCTGCTGGCCTGGGCCGCCGGGAAGCTGGACCGGCCGGAGGCGCTGGACGCGGCCCGGGGGCTGCACCGCTTCGCCGAGGGCTGCCTGCTGCCGGGCGGCCGCATCCACGACGAGGTCGACCGCCAGGGCCGCCCGGTGAAGGCCACCCGGCGCATCTGGCCGGGCGGGGAGCGCATCAAGGCGCTGGGCCTGTTCGGCACCCCTGACGAGCTGGACGCCGCCATCGCGGCGCTGTTCCGCGACTATTTGAAGCCCGACGGCACCTGGGTGGAGCATCTGGACGCCGAGGGCGCGCCGATGACCGACTATCTGCCGGGCACCACGCCCTACCACATCTTCCTGGCCCTGGCGGAGGCGCGCCGCGCGCTGGCCGCCCGCGCCGGCTCCAGGGTGACCGCATGAGCGCGCCCCGCAAGTTCACCGGCGACACGCTCGTCATCGCCAGCCACAACAAGGGCAAGGTGAAGGAGATCGCCGAGCTGCTGGGCGCCTATGTCCGCCGCTTCCCCACCGCCGGCGAGCTGGGCCTGGCCGAGCCGGAGGAAACCGAGGACAGCTACCGCGGCAACGCCGAGCTGAAGGCGCTGGCGGCGGCGAAGGCCAGCGGCCTGCCCGCCCTGTCCGACGACAGCGGCCTGTCCGTGGACGCGCTGGGCGGCGCGCCCGGCATCTACTCCGCCCGCTGGGCCGGTCCGGAGAAGGACTTCCGCGCCGCCATGGCGCGGGTGGAGCGCGAGCTGCCCGCCGGCGCCGATCCGACCGCCAGCTTCGTCTGCGCCCTCTGCATCGCCTGGCCGGACGGGCATGTGGAGACGGTGGAGGGCCGCATCCACGGCCGCCTCGTCTTCCCGCCGCGCGGGGACAGGGGCTTCGGCTACGACCCCATCTTCATCATGGACGGGGACACCCGCACGTTCGGCGAGATCGATCCGGAGGAGAAGCACCGGATCAGCCACCGGGCCGAGGCCTTCCGCCAGCTGGTGGAGCGATGCTTCCGCTGACCGCCAGGGCCGGGATCGGGGCGGCGGACGAGCGCGGCTTCGGCCTCTATGTCCACTGGCCCTTCTGCGCCTCCAAGTGCCCGTACTGCGACTTCAACAGCCACGTCCGCGAGCGCACCGACCAGGCGCGCTGGCGCGACGCGCTGCTGCGCGAGCTCGACCATTTCGCCGACCTCACGCCCGGCCGCACCCTGACCTCCGTCTTCTTCGGCGGCGGCACCCCTCGCTGATGGACCCGGCCACGGTGGAGGCCATCCTGCGCCGGGCGGACGAGCGCTGGGGCCTGCCGGCAGGCACCGAGGTGACGCTGGAGGCCAACCCGACCAGCGTGGAGGCGGACAAGTTCCGCGCCTTCCGCGCCGCCGGGGTCAACCGCGTCTCCATGGGCATCCAGGCCCTGGACGACGCCGACCTGCGCTTCCTCGGCCGCCGCCACTCGGTCGCCGAGGCGCTGGAGGCGGTGGCGCTGGCCCGCGCCAGCTTCGAGCGCTTCAGCTTCGACCTCATCTACGCCCGCCCCGGCCAGACGGTGGCGGCGTGGCGGGACGAGCTGAACCGCGCGCTCGACCATGCGGTGGGGCACCTGTCGGTCTACCAGCTGACCATCGAGGAAGGCACGCAGTTCCACACGCTGCACGCCCGCGGCGAGCTGGTGCTGCCGGACGAGGAGCTGGCCGGCGACCTCTACGAGGCGACGCAGGACCTGCTGGAGGCGGCCGGCCTGCCCGCCTACGAGGTGTCCAACCACGCCCGCCCGGGCGAGGAGAGCCGGCACAACCTGGTCTATTGGCGCTACGGCGACTATGCCGGCATCGGCCCCGGGGCGCACGGGCGCCTCACCCTTCCCGACGGCAAGGTCGGCACCCGCACCCACCGGGGGCCGGAGCCCTGGCTCGACCTCGTCGCCGCGCACGGCACCGGCGCCAAGGCGTTCGAGCCGATCGGGCCGGCGCAGCGGCTGGACGAGATGCTGATGATGGGGCTGCGGCTGGCCGAGGGCGTGCCGCTCTCCCGCATCGAAGCGGAGGCCGGCCGGCCCTGGCGTGACGTCATCGCAGTCACCGCAGTCGAAAAGCTGGCCCGCCATGGCATGCTGGAGCTCACCTCCGACCGCCTGCGCGCCACCCCCGCCGGCCGCCAGCGGCTGAACGCCGTGCTGGAGCGGCTGCTGGGGTAGAGGCATGTCCGACCAATCCCGGATTTGTAGGTCGTATGGAGCCGAAGGCGCAATGCGACGACCCCGCCGGGTAGTCGCATTCCGCTCCCGCTCCATGCGACCTACGGGTGCGGCTGAGAGGCTGTGCGGCCTTCGACAGGCTCAGCTGCGGCTCCATGTGGTTGGCGGGCAGTGGGTGCGGTGTGCGGCCTTCGACAGGCTCAGGCTGAGGGCCGTTTCGATGCTCCAGAGGGAGGTTGCTGCTCCCCATGCCTGCGCCGGGCCTGGCATCCACCCTACCTCATGCTTGCATCTTGGAACTGCGTCTTGATGGTCGTGGCCTGAGGGCGTGCACGCCCTCAGGCCGGCGGCGGCGAGGCCGTGTCATGCACGGGCGGAAACGCCCGAGGCTCAGCTGGGTCCCCGCCGCGTCTTTCCGCTCGAACGGTTGGTTGGGCTCCCACGCCCG
>DASPKT010000368.1:0-2499 GCA_035627915.1 Azospirillaceae bacterium | reverse complement strand
CGAGCGCAGGTGCTCCGCCACCTCCCACACGGGCTTCAGCGCGATCCCCTGCCCGTCCAGCGCCCAGCCGGTCAGCACGTCGCCGTCGTCGGCGTCCAGCGGCCCGGTGACGGGCAGGCGGACCGGCCCGCCGGGCCCCTGCAGGGTCCACTGGTACTGCTGGGTGCCGGGGAAGCGCAGCAGCAGGCAGTCGTGCTCCAGCAACTCCTCCGGCGCGCGGGGGCGGCCGCGGCGGGAGAGGTAGGCGGGCGCCGCGCACAGCACCCGCGGTATGTCGGCGATCTTGCGCACGACCAGGCTGCTGTCGCGCAGCACCGACATGCGCACCGCCACGTCCACCGCCTCGCGCAGCAGGTCCAGCAGGTGGTCGGACAGGCGCAGGCGGATGTCGACCAGGGGATAAGCGGCACGGAACGCCGGCACCAGCGGAGCCAGCACCCGCCGGCCGAAGCCCAGCGGCGCCGTCACCCGCACGCTGCCCGACAGCACGCCGGACTCCGCGGCGATGGCGCTCTGCGCCCGCTCCACCGCGTCCAGCGCCTCCAGGCAGCCCTGGTAGTAGACCAGGCCGGCCTCGGTCGGCTGCAGCTGGCGGGTGGTGCGGTTCAGCAGGCGCACGCCCAGCTGCTCCTCCAGCTGGCGCATGCGGTGGCTGACCACGGCCGGCGACATGCGGAGGCTCCGCCCGGCGGCGGACAGGCTGCCCGCCTCCACCACGCGGACGAAGACGCGCATGTTCTCCAGCAGGGCCACGCGCGTCAGTCCCCCAGGTTGGCCCTGGCGTGGACCGGCCGGCCGCGGACGTAGGTGGCGGCCACGGCGCGGTCGTCGCCCAGCGTCATCAGGACGAACAGCTCCTCCTCCAGGTCGCCCCGGACCGTCTCCATCCGGTGGCGCATGGCCGGGGTGGCGGCGGCATCCAGCACGACGAGGTCGGCCCAGGCGCCCGGCTCGATCGCCCCGATCTCGCCCTCCAGCCCCAGCGCCGCGGCGTTGCCGCGGGTCATCAGGTCGAAGGCGGCCAGCGCCGGCAGATTCTGGCGGCCGAGCTGGAGCACCTTGTACGCCTCCCCCGCCGTGCGCAGCATGGAATAACTGGTGCCGCCGCCCACGTCGGTGGCCAGCGCCACCCGCACCGGCCGGTCGGCCCGCGCGACCCGCGCCAGGTCGAACAGGCCGCTGCCGATGAAGAGGTTGGAGGTCGGGCAGAACACGGCCACCGACCCGCTCTCCGACAGGCGCGCCAGCTCGTCCTCGCCCAGGTGGATGCAGTGCCCGAAGAGCGAGCGCGGGCCCAGCAGGCCGAAGCGGTCGTAGACGTCGGTGTAGCTGGCGGCACCGGGGAACAGGCGCCGCACCTCCGCGATCTCGTCCAAATTCTCCGACAGGTGGGTCTGCATGTAGACCCCGGGGAACTCCCGCAGCAGCGCCCCCGCCGCCTCGAGCTGCGCCTCGGTGGAGGTCACGGCGAAGCGCGGGGTGACGGCGTAAAGCTGCCGGTCGCGGCCGTGCCAGCGCCCGATCAGCGCCTTGGTCTCCTCGTATCCGCGCTCGGCCGTGTCGGTCAGGGCCTCCGGCGCGTTGCGGTCCATCAGCGCCTTGCCCGCCACCATGCAGGTGCCGCGCGCCGCCGATTCCGCGAGGAAGGCGTCGACCGAGCCCGGGTGCACGGTGCCGTAGACCACGGCCGTGGTGGTGCCGTTGCGCAGCAGCTCGTCCAGGAAGAACCGCGCGCCGCGGGCGGCGTGCTCCGGGTCGGCGTAGCGCTGCTCCTCCACGAAGGTGTAGCGGGCCAGCCAGTCCATCAGCTGCGCCCCGTAGGAGGCGATGACCTGGGTCTGGGGGAAGTGGATGTGGGTGTCGATCAGCCCGGGCATAACCAGCCCGTCCCTGTGGTGCGCCACCGGCACGCCCGGCTCCAGCCGTGCCAGCAATTCGGCCGCCGGCCCGACCTCGCGGATGCGCCCGCCCTCGACCACCACGACCCCGTCGGGGAGGTAGCGGTAGCTGCCGGCGTCGCCGGGCCCGTGGGGGGCGCGCAGGAAGCTCAGCAGGCGGCCGCGGATGGCGGTGGCGGTCGGGGTGGCGGCAGGCGTGGTCATGGGCGGGGTCCGGTTGCTGCGGGCAGCGGGAGGGTGGATGGCGCTTCCGCCCGGTTACAGTCCGTGGGTCGTCTCTTCAAGCCGGCGGCCGGAATTGCCGCCCCCTCTCTCATGGGGAGAGGGTGGGGAGAGGGGGTAAGAGGCAGCAGAACGCCCACCGACGCGGGGGAAGGGCGCCCCATCCTGCGGCGTCTTACCCCCTCTCCCGGCCCTCCAGGCCACCCTCCCCCCCTGGGAGAGGGAAAGTCGCCAAGCATCGGCCCCTGTCCCCTCACCGCCCCGCCTCCGGCCGCCAGGCGGCCAGCACGGCGCGCTCCTCCGGCGTCATCAGGGTGACGTTGCCGGGCGGCATGGCGCTGGAGAAGCCGGCCTGGAGGCGCACCGCCTCGGCGTGGCG
>DASPKT010000367.1:0-5862 GCA_035627915.1 Azospirillaceae bacterium | reverse complement strand
ACCGCCGCCAGGGCGGCCGGCTGCAGGTGCTGGAGCGCTTCCAGGAGAGTGGCCACGAGACCGAGGGACTGCACCTCTGCAAGCCGCTGCGCGGCGCCGCCGAATAGCCGTCCCCCGTTTTAGAGCTCCTAACAGTACTGCACGTCGCCGCGACGGCCGGAGTGCCGGTTTGTGGCCAGGAAGGCGGCGCGGCGCGAAGCGGCGCCCCCTTTGCAAGTCATGGGGGCAAGCCGCGTGACGCAGACCACGGACCGGCAATCCGGCCGCCCCCCAGAAATGCGTGTGGGCGGGGTGGTGAGGTTTGCTCGTCATCCGGTGCGTCGGACCGCCTCACCGGGGCGCCGCCCCGCTTTCGGCGCTCCTCCTGCCGGACTGACGGCAAACCTCACCATCGCGGCTGGCGTGCAGTACTGTTAGGAGCTCTTGGGGACGCCTTGGCCGTTGCGCCGCCGGGGCGGGGCGGTATGCTCCGGCCCCATGACCGACACGACCTCCCCCGCCGCCGCCCTTCCCGCCATCCGCCTCCAGCCCGGCCGCCACAAGCGCGCCGCCGGGGGCCATCCCTGGGTCTATTCCAACGAGATCCAGATGGACAACGCCGCCAAGGCCCTGCCGGCCGGCAGCGTGGTCCGGCTGCTGGACGCGGGCGGAAGCGCGCTGGGCATCGCCACCTTCAACCCGCACACCCTGATCGCCGCCCGCCTGCTGACCCGCGACCCCGGCCGGACCATCGACGCCGGCTTCGTGGCGGAGCGGCTGCGCGCCGCCCTTGACGTGCGCGAGCGGCTGTTCGACCGCCCCTTCTACCGCCTGGTCCATGCCGAGGCGGACGGGCTGCCGGCCCTGATCGTCGACCGCTACGGCGACGTGGCCGTGGTGCAGGCCAACTCCGCCGGCATGGACCGGCTGCTGCCCCAGATCCTGGAGGCGGTGCAGGAGGTGCTGGCGCCCCGCGCCGTGGTGCTGCGCAACGACAGCGCCGCCCGCACGCTGGAGGGGCTGGCGGAGGAGGTGCGGGTGGCCGCCGGCGCCGTGGACGGCCCCATCCCGGTCGAGGAGAACGGCGCCACCTTCTTCGCCGACCCCGCCTCGGGCCAGAAGACCGGCTGGTTCTACGACCAGCGCGACAACCGCGCCTTCGTCGCCAGCCTGGCGAAGGGGCGCAGCGTCATCGACTTCTACACCTACAGCGGGGGCTTCGGCGTGCTGGCCGCGGCGCGGGGCGCCGCCCGCACCGTGCTGGTGGACCGCTCCGCCGGCGCGCTGGACCTCGCCACCCGCGCCGCCCAGGCGAACGGCGTGGCGGACAAGGTGGAGGCCCGCAAGGCCGACGCCTTCGCCGAGCTGGAGCGGCTGGCCGGCACGGGCGAGCGGTTCGAGGTCGTCATCTGCGACCCGCCGGCCTTCGTGAAGTCCAAGAAGGACCTCGCCGCCGGCACCCGCGCCTACCGCAAGATGGCCCGCCTGGGCGCCCAGATCACCGCCCCCGGCGGCGTGCTGCTGGTCGCCAGCTGCAGCCACAACATGCCGCCCGAGCTGTTCGCGGAGCAGATTGCCCGGGGCCTCGGCGACTGCGGCCGGCAGGGGCGCATCCTGCGCTTCGCCGGGGCCGGGCCGGACCACCCGGTCCACCCGAACCTGCCGGAGAGCGCCTACCTGAAGGCCCAGGTCCTGGCGCTGGACTGATCCGCCACGGACGAATTACCCATTCAGTATTGCAACCGGTGTCATGCGCCGGGGGGATGACGGCCCTGTGACAAATCGGGTGCCGGCCCCCCAGGTTGGGCTTGACACCCCCTTATACTCTGCGCGAGCATAACCACATAAATGCTCAAATCGAGCATAAGTCACTTCCGTCCCCATGCCGGCGGCTCGGCCGGCCCCACAGCGCAGGTGCCCGCCCGTGACCGTCCTGGACGCCGACCTGGCCTACACCCCCGCCGTCGCCAAGGCGACCCGCCCCCTCTACGACAAGGTGGCGAAGGTCATCCCCGAGGTGGAGTGGCCCTTCCACGCGCCCTTGGTGGACGCCATCAACCGGCTGAAGCGCGAGCGCAACGCCGTGGTGCTGGCGCACAACTACCAGACGCCGGAGATCTTCCACTGCGTGGCCGACATCGTCGGCGACAGCCTGGCGCTGGCCCGCCGGGCCGCCGAGACGGACGCCGACGTGATCGTCATGGCCGGCGTGCACTTCATGGCGGAGACGGCGAAGATCCTGAACCCGGGCAAGACCGTGCTGATGCCGGACATGCGCGCCGGCTGCTCGCTGGCCGACAGCATCACCGCCGCCGACATCCGCCTGCTGCGCGAGGCGCACCCGGGCGTGCCCGTGGTCACCTACGTCAACACCTCGGCCGAGGTGAAGGCGGAGAGCGACATCTGCTGCACGTCCGGCAACGCGGTCGAGGTGGTGGAGAGCCTGGGCGTCGACAAGGTCCTGTTCCTGCCCGACGAGTACCTGGCCAGCTGGGTCGCCACCCAGACGAAGACGCAGATCATCGCCTGGAAGGGCCATTGCGAGGTGCATGAGCGGTTCACCGGCGAGCAGCTCAGGGACTACCGCGGTCGTTTCGACAACGTCACGATCATTGCGCATCCCGAGTGCCCGCCCGACGTGCTGGCCGAGGCCGACTTCGTCGGCTCCACCGCCCGCATGGTGGAGTTCGTGGACAAGGAGCGTCCGCGCCGCGTGCTGATGGTGACGGAGTGCTCGATGAGCGACAACGTCGCCGCCGAGTTCCCGGACGTGGAGTTCGTCCGCCCCTGCAACCTGTGCCCGCACATGAAGCGCGTCAGCCTCTCCAACATCCTGGAGTCGCTGCGCACCCTGGAGCCGAAGGTGGAGATCGACCCGGCCGTGGCCGAGCGGGCCCGGCTGGCGGTGGAGCGCATGCTGAAGGTCGGCCGCTGAGATGGACGGGGGCTTCGCGCGGCGGGGCGGCACGTCGGTGGGCGGCGCCTCGGTGGGCGTGGTCTCGGCCGGCACCGTCGTCATCGGCTCCGGCCTAGCCGGGATGATGGCGGCGCTACGGCTGGCGCCGCGGCCGGTGACGCTGCTGACCAAGACGGCGGACCTGCCCGGCGGCTCCAGCGTCTGGGCGCAGGGCGGCATCGCCGTGGCGCTGGGCGAGGGCGACAGCGCGCGCGCGCATGCCGCCGACACGGTGGCCGCCGGCGCCGGCCTGACCGACGCCGCGGTGGCCGAGCTGCTGGCGCGCGAGGGCATCGGGCGCATCCGCGAGCTGCTGGCCGACGGGCTGCCCGCCGACCGCGGGCCGGACGGGGCGGTGCTGCTGGGCCGCGAGGCCGCGCACGGCCGCCACCGCATCCTGCACGCCGGCGGCGACGCCACCGGCCGCACCCTGGTGGCGCACCTGGCCGACCGCGTCCGCGCCACCCCGTCGATCACGGTGGAGACAGGCGCCTTCGCCTGGGAGATCGTGCTGGAGCGGGGCCGCGTGGCCGGCGTCCTGGCCCACCATGCCGGGCGCGGCTGGATCTTCCACCGGGCCGGCGACGTGGTGCTGGCGACCGGCGGCACCGGCCAGCTCTGGTCCGTCACCACCAACCCGGAAGAGGCCACCGCCGACGGTCTGGCGCTGGCCGCCCGCGCCGGCGCCCGGCTGGCCGACCTGGAGTTCGTGCAGTTCCACCCCACCGCGCTGGACGTGAGGGGCGCCCCCGGCCGCCGGCCGCTGCTGACGGAGGCGCTGCGCGGCGCCGGCGCCACGCTGGTGGACGGCGAGGGCCGCCGCTTCATGCCGGCGGAGCATCCGCTGGCCGAGCTGGCGCCGCGTGACGTGGTGGCGCGCGCCATCGGCCGCCGGGTGGCGGCGGGCGAGCCTGTGTTCCTGGACCTGCGCGCCCTGTTCCGCGCCGACGGCGCGGCGCGTTTCCCCACCGTCGCCGCCATCCTGCGCGAGGCCGGCATCGACCCGGTGCAGCAGCCGGTGCCTGTCGCCCCGGCGGCGCACTACCACATGGGCGGGGTGGAGACGGACATGGACGGCCGCACCTCCCTTCCTGGCCTCTGGGCCTGCGGGGAGACGGCGGCGACCGGCGTGCACGGCGCCAACCGCCTCGCCAGCAACTCGCTGCTGGAGGCGGTGGTCTTCGCCGACCGCGTGGCCGCCACCATCGGCGCGGCCCCTCACGCCGCCCCGCCCTGCGCGGTGCCGGACGCCCCGCGCGTCCGCCTGCCCGCGGATGCCGGCGCGCTGACGGCGGAGGCCGCGCGGCTGATGTCCCGCAACGTCGGGCTGGTGCGCACCGGCACCCACCTGAAGGATTGCGTCCACGGCCTCGGCGCGCTGGAGGGGCGCGCGGCGGCCGGCGGCGATGCCGTGGCGGATGCTGGGGAAGTTCGTACGGTCGGCGAGCTGCGCAACCGGCTGCTGGCCTCGCGCCTGATCGCCGAGGCGGCCCTGCTGCGGCGGGAAAGCCGGGGCGCGCATTTCCGCGCCGACTACCCGGTGCCGCTGGACTACTGGCGCCGGCGCCTAGTCACCACCCTGCCGGCCGCCCCCGCCGAGGCGGCCCGCCCCGAACTGGCCCTGACGGCGGAGTGAGCGCCATGACCGCGGAAATCACCCCGCTCTACCCCGTGATGTACGAGGGGCTGGTGCGCGCCGCCCTGCTGGAGGATCTGGGCCGCGCCGGGGACGTGACCTCCGACGCCTGCCTGCCCCCGGACGCCCGCGCCCGCGCCGTGCTGCGTGCGCGGCGGCCCGGCGTGGTGGCCGGGCTGGACCCGGCGCTGCTGGCCTTCCGCCTGCTGGACCCCGCGCTGGCCGTCACCGTGGCGGCGCCGGACGGGACGCGCGTCGCCAAGGGCGACACCATCGCCGTGGTGGATGGGGCGGCCCACCCCATCCTGGCCGGGGAGCGCACGGCGCTGAACCTGCTGGGCCGGCTCTGCGGCATCGCCAGCACCACGGCGGAACTGGTGGCCGCCGTGGCCGGCACCGGCGCCCACATCGTCTGCACCCGCAAGACCACGCCCGGCCTGCGCATGCTGGAGAAGTACGCGGTGCGCGCCGGCGGCGGCTCCAACCACCGCTTCGGGCTCGACGACGCCGTCCTCATCAAGGACAACCACCTGGTCGCCGCCGGCGGCCTGCGCCCCGCCGTGGAGCGCGCCCGCGCCCGCGTCGGCCACATGGTCAAGATCGAGGTGGAGGTCGATACGCTGGACCAGTTGGCGGAGCTGCTGGCCCTGCCGGTGGACGCCGTCCTGCTAGACAACATGGACCCCGACACGCTGCGCCGCGCCGTCCGCATGGTCGACGGCCGCATCGTCACCGAGGCGTCCGGCGGCATCACGCCCGAGACCGTGCGCGCCGTGGCCGAGACGGGCGTCACCCTGATCTCGCTGGGCTGGCTGACCCACTCGGTGGTGAATTTCGACGTCGGGCTGGACTTCGAGGCGGCGTGAGGGGCGGCCGGGCGGCCCAGGCCGCCTGGGATTTCCACGAAGGCCGGCGGGGTCAGGCGAACCGCTTGGCCCCGGCGACGCAGAGGACGACGAGGCCCGTCGCCGCGACCATCGTCCAGGCGACCGGCTCGCCCAGCAGGAGGCCCGCCAGCGCCAGGCCGAAGAAGGGCTGGAGCAGCTGCAGCTGCCCGACGCCGGCGATGCCGCCCAGCGCCAAGCCGCGGTACCAGAAGACGAAGCCGACCAGCATGCTGAAGACGGAGACGTAGGCGAGGCCGAGCCAGGCCGGGGCGCCGATGCCGCTCCACGAAACCGGCATCGTGGCCAGCGCGACCGCCGCCATCATCGGCAGCGCCAGGAGCAGGGCCCAGGAGATCACCTGCCAGCCGCCCAGCCGCCGCGACAGCGAGGCCCCCTCGGCATAG
>DASPKT010000366.1:0-13612 GCA_035627915.1 Azospirillaceae bacterium | reverse complement strand
ACTCGTAGCGCAGCGCCGCCACCGGCGGGGCGGCCGCCACGCGCAGCGCGTGGGCCAGCACGACCAGCGCGGCCAGGGCCAGCGCCCCCAGCCCCGCCGCCAGGAAGGGCAGGGGCGTCAGCTCGATGCGCACCGCGTACTGCTCCAGCCAGCGCGACAGCAGCCACCAGGCGGCCGGCCACGCCACCAGGTTCGCCAACAGAACCGGCCGGGTGAACTGCCCCACCAGCAGCAGCGCCACCTGCGGCGCGCTGGCGCCGACGACGCGGCGGATGCCGATCTCCTTGGTGCGCCGCGCCGCCGACAGGGCGGTCAGCCCGAACAGCCCCGTCGCCGAGAGCGCGATGGCGAGGCCGGCGAAGGCGGCGAAGACGCGAGCCTGCCGCTTCTCGTCCCGGTACAGCGCCTCGATGTTGTCGGCGAGGAAGCTGTGGAAGGAGACGAACTCGGGCATGATCCGGGCGTGCAGCGCCGCGATGTCGGCCACGACCGGGCGCGGGTCGCCGGGGGCGAGGCGGATGCTGACGTCGCGCCACTGCCAGGGGGCGATGGAGACGATGGCGGGCGGCGGCGCCTCGAGCGCGGACTTCAGCCGGATGTCGGGGATGACGCCGACGATCTCGCTCTGCCGCTCCCCGGGCTTGCCCAGCAACTTTCCCAGGGCGGCCTCCGGCGTCGCGAACCCCAGGGCGCGCGCCGCCCCCTCGGTCACCAGCACGGGCCGGATGGTGCGGTCGGCGCGGATCTCCGCCATGGTGCGGCGCGGCGGCACCTCGGTCAGCAGCCGCCCGGCCACCGGCCTGATCCCGTAGAAGTCGAAATAGGCGGGGTCCACCGTGTGGTAGGAGACGGAGATCTCGGCGGGGTCGTCGGCCAGCCGGGCCTTGCCGAACATGGTGGAGGACGCCGCCGGGATCATGTTCGACAGGGTCACGGCCCGCACGCCCGGCAGCTTCAGCAGCTCGTCCCGGAAGGTCTCCATCGCCTGCTGTCCGGGCTCGACGTAGCGGTCCCCGGGCGTCGCCGCCGCCTTGTTCTCCCGGTTGGAGACGGAGAAGACCAGCACGTTCTCGGTCTGGAAGCCCAGGGTGGTCAGGCGGGAATGGTCGAGCTGGTCCTTCACCGTCACGGTCGCCACGACGAGGGCGATGGCGGCGGCGAACTGCCCCACGACCAGGGCGGAGCGCAGGCGCGCCGACCCGGCCGGGCCGCCGCGGCCGCGCAGCACGTCGTCGGGGCGCCAGCGCGCCAGCAGCAGCGCCGGGTAGGTCCCGGCCAGCAGCCCCGCCAGCAGGGCGACGGCCGCCAGGAATCCCGCCACCTGCCACCAGGGCAGGATGGACAGCGCCAGCTCCCGCTCCACCAGCGCGTTGAAGGCGGGCAGCGCCAGCTCGGCCAGCGCCAGCGCCAGCACCGCGGCGGCGGCGGCGAGGGCCAGCGACTCCGCCAGGAACTGCCGGGCGAGCCGGCCCTGCGTGGCCCCGTGCACCTTCCGCACCGCCACCTCGCGGCCCCGGTTCGCCGCCTGCGCGGTCAGCAGGTTGGTGGCGTTGACCACGGCGATGGCGAGCACCAGCAGCCCGATGCCGGCGATGGCAGCCAGCGACTCCGGGTGCCCCGGCGCGACGCGGTCGTCCAGGCCGCTATGGTGCAGGTGGATGTCGACCACCCGGTGCAGGCTCAGTTCCCGCGTCATCCCGGGCTTGCCTCCGGGCTCCTCGTGGCGGGCGAGCAGGGCGCGCAGGTCCGCTTCCACCCGCGCCGGGTCGGCGCCGGGCGCCAGCCGGAGATAGGTGACGGCCCCGCCGTACCCCCAGGCGCCCGCCTGCGCCTCCTGCTCCGCCCAGCTCCCGTCGGCGATAAGCAGGTCGAAGCGGAGGTGCGTCATCGGGCCGGGATCGCGCAGCACGCCGGTGACGCGCAGCTCCCGGTCGCCCGACGACAGGGTGCGGCCCAGCGCGGCGTCGGTGCCGAACAGGCGGCGGGCGAAGCTCTCGGTCACGACGACGCCGTGCGGCTCCGCCAGCGCTGTGTCCGCGGTGCCGGCCGCCAGCGGGAAGTCGAAGAGGGACAGGAAGCCGTCCTCGACCAAGGTGGCCTCCGCGGTCAGGCTCTTGTCGCCAACCGCGACCGTCATCTCGAGCGGGCTCAGGCGGGAACCGGCCTCGATCCCCGGCACCTCGGCCAGCGCCGCGGGCAGCAGCGGGGCCGGGACCTTCAATTGCCGCACCGGCGCGCGCCCCGGGAAGAGATAGGCCTGGGCGACCCGGTGGAGCCGGTCGGCGGCGCCGAACTGCCGGTCGAAGCCGGTCTCCACCCGCAGGTACAACGCCACCAGGACCACGGAGGCCAGCGCGACGGCGAGGCCCAGCACGGTCACGGCGGTCGACAGCGGGTCGCGGCGCAGGCGGCGGAGGACGGCCGGGAGCATGGGGCCTCGGAACTCAGGGGGAGACGGATCGTCGGGAGGATATCGCCTCCCCCAATGGCTGCAATCCTGAAACTAATTTGCCCGCCCGAAGTGTGCGCCCCCCCCCTCGAAGGGGTGCCCCTCCCGGCACCCCGCCCCAATCCAGCCATAAATCCGTCGTACACAGGGCACGCCGTCCGCGCATGCCGTGAGGGGTGTCACCAGCCACCACATGTGGTACAAGCGCCCGAATCACTCCCGACCGATCAACTAGAACTAGTTCAGGGTGCCGAGGGTCCCATGGCCGGACATTCCCAGTTCAAGAACATCATGCACCGCAAGGGCGCGCAGGATGCCAAGCGGGCCAAGCTGTTCAACAAGCTCGCGCGCGAGATCACCGTCGCCGCCAAGATGGGTCTGCCCGACCCGGCGGCGAACCCGCGCCTGCGCGCCGCCATCATGGCCGGCCGCGCCGTCAACATGCCGCGCGACCGCATCGACCGCGCCATCAAGCAGGGCACGCCGGGCAGCGCCGACGACACCAACTACGAGGAGGTGCGGTACGAGGGCTACGGCCCCGGCGGCGTCGCGCTCATCGTCGAGGCGCTGACCGACAACCGCAACCGCACCGCGTCGGAGATGCGCACCGCCTTCACCAAGCACGGCGGCACGCTGGGCGAGACCAACTCGGTCAGCTTCATGTTCAACCGCGTCGGGCTGATCACCTACCCGGCCTCCGCGGCGTCCGCCGACGACATGCTGGAGGCCGCGATCGAGGCCGGTGCCGAGGACGTGGCGAGCGACGCCGACGGCCACGCCGTGACGACGGCGGTGGAGAGCCTGGCGGAGGTGCGCGACGCGCTGGAGGCGAAGTTCGGCGCGCCGGAGAGCGCCAAGCTGACCTGGACGCCGATGAACACCGTCCAGCCCAATGACGAGGCGGCGCAGAGCCTGCTGAAGCTGCTCGACGTGCTGGAGGACAACGACGACGTCCAGACCGTCCTCGGCAACTTCGACCTGCCGCAGGACCTGCTCGACCGGCTGGGCGCCTGATGCGCGACGCCAGGACGATCCGCGTCCTCGGGCTCGACCCCGGGCTGCGCAACACCGGCTGGGGCGTCATCGACGTCACCGGCAACCGGCTGGCGCACGTGGCCGACGGGGTGGTGCATTCCGACGACGCGGACGACCTGGCCCGCCGCCTGGTCTCCCTCTACGACGGCATCGAGGCCGTCATCCGCGAGTGGACCCCGGACGAGGCGGCGGTGGAGGAGACCTTCGTCAACAAGAACCCGGTCTCCACCCTGAAGCTGGGGCAGGCGCGCGGCATCGCCATGCTGGCCCCGGCGCGCGCCGGCCTGCCGGTGTCGGAATACCCGCCGAACCTGGTGAAGAAGTCGGTGGTGGGGGCGGGGCACGCCGACAAGGCGCAGGTCCAGCACATGATCAAGGTGCTGCTGCCGGGCTTCCAGGTGACCAAGGCCGACGCGGCGGACGCGCTGGCCGTCGCCATCTGCCACGCCCACCACAGCCAGACCCGGTCCAAGGTCGGCGGCATCATGGCGGGGGCGGCGCGATGATCGCGAAGCTCCGCGGCCTCCTGGACAGCACCGGGCTCGACTGGGCGGTCGTGGACTGCGCCGGCGTCGGCTACCTCGTCGCCGCCTCGGCCCGCACCCTGCGCAAGTTGGGCAACCCCGGCGACCCCGTCTCCGTCCTCACCGACATGTGGGTGTCGGAGGACAAGATCCAGCTGTTCGGCTTCGCCGACCAGACCGAGCGCGACTGGTTCCGCATGCTGACGACGGTGCAGGGGGTGGGCGCCAAGGTGGCGCTGAACCTGCTCTCCGCCCTGTCGCCGGACCAGCTGACCGCGGCCCTCGCCTCGGGCGACAAGACCTCGCTCTGCCAGGCCGACGGGGTGGGGCCGAAGCTGGCCAACCGCCTCATCAGCGAGCTGAAGGACAAGGTCGGCGTCTTCGCCATGGCGGCGCCCGCCGCGGCACCCGCGAAGGGGGAGCCGGCGGTGCCGGCCCCGTCCAGCGCCGCGGCCGACGCCGTCTCCGCCCTGGTCAACCTGGGCTACAAGCGGCTGGAGGCCTTCACCGCGGTCAACGTCGCCGTGCAGCGCCTGGGGGCCGAGGCCGGCGTCTCCGACCTCATCCGCGCCGGGCTTAAGGAGCTGAGCCAGTGACCGGCCCGAAGTCCGACCGCCCAATGTCCGACCGCCCAATGTCCGACCGTATGGTGGAGCGCGACAAACAGGCCGGCGACAACGCCGAGGGCTCCATCCGTCCCTTGTCGCTGGGCGAGTTCATCGGCCAGCGCCAGGTGCGCGAGAACCTGTCGATCTTCATCCAGGCCGCGCGGTCGCGCGGGGAGCCGCTGGACCACGTGCTGCTGTTCGGGCCGCCGGGCCTGGGCAAGACGACGCTGGCCCAGATCGTCGCCAAGGAGATGAACGCGGGCTTCCGCGCCACCTCCGGCCCGGTCATCGCCAAGGCGGGCGACCTGGCGGCGCTGCTGACCAACCTGCAGCCCAACGACGTGCTGTTCATCGACGAGATCCACCGCATGTCGCCGGCGGTGGAGGAAATCCTCTATCCCGCGATGGAGGATTTCCAGCTCGACCTCATCATCGGCGAGGGGCCGGCGGCGCGCTCGGTGCGCATCGACCTGCCGCCCTTCACCCTGGTGGGCGCCACCACCCGCTCCGGCCTCATCACCCGGCCCCTGCGCGAGCGGTTCGGCATCCCGCTGCGCATGCAGTTCTACGAGCATGACGAGCTGGCGCTCATCGTCAGCCGCGCCGCGCGCCTGCTGGGCATGGACATGACGGCGGAGGGGGCGATGGAGGTGGCGCGGCGGTCCCGCGGCACGCCGCGCGTCGCCAACCGCCTGCTGCGGCGCGTGCGCGACTTCGCCGCCGTCGCCGGCCGCATGACCGTGGACGCTGACATCGCCGACGCGGCGCTGACCCGGCTGGAGGTGGACCGCCTCGGCTTCGACGCCATGGACCGGCGCTATCTCGGCTGCATCGCCAACAACTACGGCGGCGGCCCCGCCGGGGTGGAGACGCTGGCCGCCGCCCTGTCGGAGCAGCGCGACGTGCTGGAGGAGGTCATCGAGCCCTACCTCATGCAGCAGGGCCTGCTGCAGCGCACGCCGCGCGGCCGCATGCTGACCGACGGCGGCTACCGCTACCTGGGCCTGCCGGTGCCGACCGCGCCGGCCCGCCAGATGGACCTGCTGAGCCCGCTCGACCCGCTGGAGACGGGGGAGAGCGGGGATGAGTGAGGCGCCCGCCTGCGAGGCTCCCACGTCCGGCCGACTGGACGGCGCCTGGCACGTGCTGCCGGTGCGGGTCTACTTCGAGGACACGGACGCCGGCGGCATCGTCTACCACGCCAACTACCTGCGCTTCGCCGAGCGCGCCCGCACCGAGATGATGCGGGCGCTGGGGGTGCCGCACGTGGACATGGTGCGGGACGGTGTTGCATTTGCGGTACGCAGGTGCGAGATCGACTTCCGCAAGCCCGCCCGGCTGGAGGATGCGCTTGAAGTGCGGACGCGCATCACCGATATCGGCGGCGCGACGCTCGACGCGGAGCAGATCGTGCGCCGTCCGGGACCTGATCGGAACAGCCCCCCGGACGGCGCCGACCTCTCCGGGGAGGAGCTTGTCCGCCTGTCCCTGCGGCTCGCCTGCATTAACCAAAATGGAAGACCGGTCAGGCTACCCATGCCCGTCCGCGCGGCGCTGGCCCGGCTCCCCGGAGCCCCCGGCCCGGCCGCAACAGCCACCTGACCGGTCCCCGCCAACCAAGAGAAGCTGCCAACCGCCATGGATCCCGTCGCACCGGCCGCCCACGACCTCTCCATCGTCGGCCTGTTCCTGCAGGCCGACATCATCGTCAAGCTCGTCATGCTGATGCTCGTGGCGGCGAGCGTCTGGTGCTGGGCGATCTTCTTCGACAAGGCGGTCAAGCTGCGCCGCGTGAAGGCCGCCGCCGCCGACTTCGAGGAGCAGTTCTGGTCGGGCGGCTCGCTCGACCAGCTGTACGACGACGTGGCGCGCGGCTCCGGCGACCCGTTCTCCGCCGTCTTCGCCGCCGGCATGCGCGAATGGCGCCACGCCAACGAGCGGGGGCTGGCCTCCACCGGCGCCATGCGCGCCAACCTCGCCCAGCGGATCGAGCGGGTGATGCTGGTCACCGTCGGCCGCGAGATGGCGCAGCTTGAGCGCTACATGACCGTGCTGGCGAACGTCGGCTCGGTCGCCCCCTTCGTAGGGCTGTTCGGCACGGTGTGGGGCATCATGCGCAGCTTCGTCGGCATCGCCGCCACCAACAACACCAGCCTGGCCGTCGTCGCCCCCGGCATCGCCGAGGCGCTGTTCGCCACCGCGCTGGGCCTAGTGGCCGCCATCCCGTCGGTGATCTTCTACAACAAGTTCTCCACCGACCTCGCCCGCTTCGGCGACCGGCTGGACAGCTTCGTGACCGAGTTCTCCTCGATCCTGCAGCGCCACCTGGAAGAGCGGGGCTGAGCCGATGGGCGCGTCCCTCCAGGGCAAGCAGGGCCACGGCCGCCGCCGGCGCGGCGCCCGCCCCATCGCCGAGATCAACGTGACGCCGCTGGTCGACGTCATGCTGGTGCTGCTGATCGTCTTCATGGTCGCGGCGCCGCTGCTGACCGTCGGCGTGCCGGTCGACCTGCCCAAGGCCAACGCCCCGGCGCTGCCCGGCCAGGACGAGCCGCTGGTCATCAGCGTCGACGACACCGGCCAGGTCTTCCTGAACGAGACCAAGACCGACCTGGAAAGCCTCGTGCCGATGCTGGTGGCGATCACCCAGAACAACCCGGAGGCCCGCATCTTCGTGCGCGGCGACCGGACGCTGGCCTACGGCCGCATCATCGAGGTCATGGGGACGGTGTCGGCGGCGGGCTTCAAGAAGGTCGCGCTGGTCGCCGAGCTTCCCAACGGCGCCCCGGCCACGCGCCGGTAAGGAAGAGGGGCCATGCGCACGGCCACAATCCTCTCGGCGGTGCTCCATACCGCGCTGCTGCTGATCGTGATGTTCGGCGTGCCGCGGCTGGCGAGCGACGTCACCATGGTGCCGGAGCCGATCCCGGTCGAGGTGGTCGACATCGGGGAGATCACCAACACCCGCATCGACGAGCCGAAGCCGGAGCCGCCCAAGCCGCCGCCGCCGAAGCCGACGCCGACCGTGCCGCAGAACGACCCGCCGCCCCCGCCGCCGGAGCCGCAGGCCGAGCCCGAGCCGCCGCCGCCCGTCGAGGCGCCGGTGCCGCCGCCCGTCGCCGAGCCCGAGCCGGCCCCGGTCCCGCCCGAACCGAAGCCGGAGCCGCCCAAGCCCGAGCTGAAGAAGATGGCGGAGCTGCCGAAGCCGGAGGAGCCGAAGACGAAGGAGCTGGAGGCGCCGAAGCCGCTGCCGAAGAAGGACCCTCCCAAGGAGGAGCCGAAGAAGCCGGAGCGCTCGCTCGACAGCGTGCTCAAGAACGTGCTGAAGCAGAAGGAAGAGGCGCCGCAGCAGGAGACCAAGGAGGCGCAGGACCGGCCGCAGCCCTCCAGCGACGCGCCGTCGCGCTCCGACCGCCTGTCGGTCTCGGAGGAGGACGCGCTGCGCCGCCAGATCAGCCAGTGCTGGAACGTCGATCCCGGCGCCAAGGGCGTGGCGGAGATGAGCGCGGAGTTCCGCGTCTTCTTCGACACCGGGCTCAACGTCACCGACGTGCGCTTCCTCAGCGGCAGCGGCTCCATGAGCGACCCGCGCTTCCGCAGCTTCGTGGAGAGCGCCCACCGGGCGCTGCGCATGCCGAAATGCAGCAAGCTCCAGCTCCCGCTGGACAAGTACGCCGACGCCGGGACCATCGTGATCAATTTCAGCCCAAGGGACATGTTCTGATGACCAAGGGAGCCCACCACAGACGTCCGTGGCGAGCCTGCCTCGCCGCCCTGGCCCTGCTCGCCGCCTCCCTCACGGGCGCCGGGCCGGTCCGCGCCGAGCTGCGGCTCGACATCACCAAGGGCGTCACCGAGCCCATGCCCGTGGCCGTGACCCAGTTCTTCGGCGGGACGAACCCGAACGACCAGCAGCTGGGCCGGCAGATCTCGCAGGTGATCTCGGCCAACCTGGAGCGCTCGGGGCTCTTCCGGCCGATCGACCCGAAGGCCTTCATCCAGACGCCGGACCAGCTGCAGGCGGGCCCGCGCTACGCCGACTGGCGGGTCATCAACGCCCAGGCGCTGGTCGCCGGCGGCGTGACCACGCAGGAGGACGGCCGCATCCGCATCGAGTTCCGGCTGTTCGACGTGCCGGCCTCGCAGCAGATGACGGGACTGGCCTACTTCATCACCGATCCCTCGGGCTGGCGCCGAGTCGCGCACATCATATCGGACGCCATTTACAAGCGCATCACCGGCGAGGACGGGTACTTCGACACCCGCGTCGTCTACATCGCCGAGTCCGGCCCGGCGCAGCAGCGCGTGAAGCGGCTGTCGATCATGGACCAGGACGGCGAGGGCAACCGGTTCCTGACCGACGGGCGGGTCCTGGTGCTGACGCCGCGCTTCTCGCCGACCGCCCAGGAAATCACATACCTGAGTTACTTTAACAACAGGCCTCGGGTTTACCTGTTCAACATCGACACCGGACGGCAGGAGGTGCTGGGCGATTTCCCCGGCATGACCTTCGCCCCGCGCTTCTCCCCGGACGGCAACCGGGTGATCATGAGCCTCGCGCAAAACGGGAATACGGACATCTATACTCTCGACCTGCGCACGCGCCGGCAGAGCCGTATTACCGACCATCCGGGCATCGATACGGCCCCGTCCTACTCGCCGGACGGAAGTCAAATCGTATTCGAGAGCACCCGCGGCGGCACCCAGCAGCTGTATACGATGAATGCCGACGGCACGAACGTGAAGCGGATTACTTTCGGGCAGGGCCGCTACGGCACGCCCGTCTGGTCGCCGCGCGGCGATCTCATCGCCTTTACCCGCATCCAGGGCGGTCGCTTTTATATCGGGGTAATCCGCCCGGATGGGTCGGGCGAGCGGATGCTGACGGAAGCCTTCCACGCGGAGGGTCCGACCTGGGCCCCGAACGGCCGAGTTCTCATGTACTTCAAGGAGAAGCCGACGGGTGAGGGCGGGCGCCAGCGGCAGGCCCGGCTCTTCTCCATCGACCTCACCGGGTTCAACGAGAGGCAGATGGTGACGCCCACCGACGCCTCCGACCCGGCTTGGTCGCCCTTGATTCCTTGATAAGGGCACATTATTTTCGCGGCGCAAGATCGACGCTAAGACTTACAGTCAGAAGATCGGAAACAATCGGCTGGGCGTGATTAGCGTCGCTCGTTGGGGCTGTTCCGATCATACAAACACAGTGTCGAAGTAGGGGGTCTCTAAAAATGCGCGTAAAGTTCCTCAGCCTGTGCGCGGCGCTGGCGCTGGTTGCTGCCTGCCAGTCCGCTCCCGAGGAGAAGGCCACGGCCACCACCGCCAGCACGACCGCTGCGGCTGCGCCTGCCGCTCCGTCCATCGTCCCCGGTTCGAAGGAAGACTTCGTGGTCAACGTCGGTGACCGCGTGTTCTTCGGCTACGACCGGTTCGACCTCACCCCGGAGGCGACTGCCACGCTCGACCGCCAGGCCGCTTGGCTGAAGCAGTACCAGGGCGTCACCGTCTCCATCGAGGGCCACGCCGACGAGCGCGGCACCCGCGAGTACAACCTGGCGCTCGGCGAGCGTCGCGCCAACGCCGTCAAGAACTACCTGACGGCCCTGGGCGTCGAGGGTGGCCGCGTGCAGGTCATCAGCTACGGCAAGGAGCGTCCGGCCGTCCTCGGTGCGAACGAGGCCGCCTGGGCCCAGAACCGCCGCGGCGTGACGGTCATCAACTGACGACCGCACCGTTTCGGGCGATCCGCCCGATCCGGCGTACCTGAGATGGGGCGCCGCCTGGCCTGAACGGCCGGGCGGCGCCTTATTTCTGCCTGCCTCTCAGAGGAGGCTTCCGGGCAGGCGGGCCGCGCGCTAAGGTCGCGCCCGCGAGACCCGCATCCCCATTCCCCACCGGCCACGCCCATGACCATCACCGCCCCGTCCGTCCTCCTCCCCGCAGCGCAGACCGGCCTCCGCCGCCGGGCCGGGCGGGCGACCGGGACGGCGCTGCTCGCCGCATGCCTGCTCGCCGGCGCCGCCCTGCTGGCGCCGCTGCCAGCCTCGGCGCAGAGCGGGGAGCTGCGCGACCTCGCCAACCGGCTGAACCGGCTGGAGAGCGAGCTGCAGACGCTCAGCCGCGAGGTCTACCGCGGCGGCGGCCGCCCCTCCGGTGCCGGCGGCGCCCCGGCGCCCGCCGCGGCCGGCGAGATGGAGCTGCGCCTGCAGCGCCTCGAGGTCGAGGTCCAGAACCTCACCGGCAAGTTCGAGGAGACCGGCCACCAGGTGGGCCAGCTGCGCGAGCGCATCGAGAAGATCGCCGCCGACATGGATTTCCGCCTGAGCCAGCTGGAGCAGAAGGCCGGCCTCGGCGTCGGCGGCGTGCCCACGGAACCGGCCGGCGGCGCGCCCGTGGCGGCGGCCCCCGCGGCCGGTGCCGCGTCCGACCCGGCGCCCGCGGCGGTGTCCCCGACGCCCGCCAACTCCGCCCCGCCGCCGCCCGACCCGGCGGCCGGCAACCTGCCGAACGGGCAGGCGCAGGAGCAGTACGACTACGCCTTCAACCTCATCCGCCAGGGCGACTACGCCAACGCGGAGAAGGCGTTCGGCCAGTTCCTGCGGCTGCACCCGAACCACCAGCTCTCCGCCAACGCCCAGTACTGGATGGCGGAGACGCACTATGTCCGCGGCCAGTTCAAGGAGGCCGCCATCGGCTTCGCCGAGGGCTACCAGAAGTTCCCCAAGAGCTCCAAGGCGCCGGACAGCCTGCTGAAGCTCGGCATGTCGCTGGGCAACCTGAACCAGAAGCAGGACGCCTGCACGGCGCTGCGCCAGCTGGACGCCGACTTCCGCGAGGCGCCCGCCACCATCAAGCGGCGCGCCGAGCAGGAGAAGAACCGGCTGGGCTGCAAGTGACCCGCGGCCCGTGACCGGGCCGCAGCCCCCCGCATCCCCCCTCGACCCCGCCGGATTCGCGGCGGCGATGGACCGGCTCGGCCCGTTCGAGCCCGCGGTCCGGCTTGCCGTCGGCGTATCCGGCGGGCCGGACAGCCTGGCCCTCTGCCTGCTGGCGGACGGCTGGGCGCGGGCGCGCGGCGGCGCGGTCCTGGCGCTGACCGTCGACCACGGCCTGCGCCCGGACTCAGGCCATGAGGCCGCGCGCGTGGCCGGCTGGCTCGCCGCCCGCGGCATCGCGCAGGAGACGCTGCGCTGGGACGGGGTGAAGCCGGCGGCGGGCCTGCAGGCGGCGGCGCGGGCGGCGCGGCACCGGTTGCTGGCGGAGCGCTGCCGCGAGCTGGGCATCCTGCACCTGGCGCTGGCCCACCAGGCGGAGGACCAGGCGGAGACGCTGCTGCTGCGCCTGTCGCGCGGCAGCGGGCCGGACGGGCTGGCCGGCATGGCGGTGCTGCGGGAGACGGAGCATGTGCGGCTGCTGCGCCCGCTGCTGGGCGTGCCGCGCGCGCGCCTGGAGGCGACCTGCCGCGCCTTCGGCCAGGACTGGATCGCAGACCCCTCCAACGCGTCCCCGCGCTTCGCCCGGGCGCGGCTGCGCGCGGTGGCGCCCATCCTGGCGGCGGAGGGGCTGGACGCCGCGGCGCTGGGCCGGACCGCGCGCCGCGCCGGCGCGGCCCGGGCGGCGCTGGAGCGCGCCACGGCCGGCCTCGCCGCCCGCCACGCGCGCCTGCACCCGGAGGGCTGGGCCGAGCTGGACCCGGCGGCGCTCGCCGAAGGGGAACTGTCGGCCCGGCTGCTGGCCGGCCTGCTGGCGGCGGTCGGCGGCGGCGCCCGCGAGCCCCGGCGCGAGGCGGTGGAGCGGCTGCTGGGGGACCTCGGGGGCGCCCTGCCGGCCTCGGCGCGCACCGTCGCCGGCTGCCGGCTTTCCTCCAAAGGGGGGCGGCTCCTCATCGTCCGGGAGGAGGCACGGGTGGCGGAGGAGATGCCCCTCGCGCCCGGCGGAACCGCGGCATGGGACGGACGGTTCCTGGTCGGTCTGGGCGGCGACGCCCCGACCCCGGCGGCTGTGGGCGCGCTGGGGGCCGCGGGGCTGGCGGCGCTGGCGGAGGAGGGTGTCCGGACGGGGGAGGTGCCGGCGGCGGTGTGCCGCACCCTTCCGGCCTTCAGGCGGGAGGGACAAGTTGTGGCCGTACCCCATCTTAGCTATGTGCGCCGGGACTGGCCTGCCTTAGCCTGTCTGGCACGATGGCGGCCGGCGGAACCGGTCTCCGGCGCGTGGTTCAATGCTGTCTGACCGGTTCTCTGTTGTCTGTCCGGCGCGGGCGATTATCTAATGGGAAGACCCCGTTCCGGCGGGTGCCGGTTCCGGGGTGCGCGGGTTGCCCCGGCCGGTCGAGGAAAGGCTTCTGACGTGAACAATTTCGGCAAGAATCTGGCGCTCTGGATCATCATCGGCCTCCTGCTGGTGGCCCTGTTCAACCTGTTCCAGACGTCCAACACCCGCGCTCCCCAGCAGAGCATCCCCTTCAGCGAGATGCTGAACGAGGTCGAGCGCGGATCGGTCGCCGACGTGACCATCAAGGGCAACCAGGTCACCGGCCACTACAGCGACGGCCGCAGCTTCTCGACCTACCTGCCGCCCGAGAGCAACCTGGTCACCCGCCTGGCGGACAAGAACGTCCGCATCAACGCGGTGCCGGACGACAGCAACGTGCCGTCCCTGTTCAGCATCCTGCTGTCCTGGTTCCCGATGCTGCTGCTGATCGGCGTGTGGATCTTCTTCATGCGCCAGATGCAGTCCGGCGGCGGCAAGGCCATGGGCTTCGGCAAGAGCCGGGCCCGCCTGCTGACCGAGAAGGTCGGCCGCGTGACCTTCGACGACGTCGCCGGCATCGACGAGGCCAAGCAGGAGCTGGAGGAGATCGTCGAGTTCCTGAAGGACCCGCAGAAGTTCCAGCGCCTGGGCGGCAAGATCCCGAAGGGCGTGCTGCTGGTGGGCCCGCCGGGCACCGGCAAGACGCTGACCGCGCGCGCCGTCGCGTGCGAGGCGGTGCTGCCCGC
>DASPKT010000365.1:0-23970 GCA_035627915.1 Azospirillaceae bacterium | reverse complement strand
ACGGGGACGCGGGCGTCCCAGTCGACCCGGTCGTAGCCCGTGGTGAACAGGAAGGGCACGCCGCGCTCGGTCAGCACCTCGGCGACGGCGTAGACGGTGCGGCCGCGCAGGTTCACGTCCAGCACCGCCGCGTCGATCTCGGCGGTGGAGGCGAGGCGCAGCGCCTCGCCCAGGGTCGGGGCCGGGCCGACGACGCGGCAGCCCTGCTCGGCCAGCGCCTGCTTCACGGTCAGCGCCAGGATGGCGTCGTCCTCCACCGCCAGCACCCGCCTTCCCTCCAGCCCGGCAAGCGGGCCCGGCGCCGGCGCCGCCGCCGCGCCGCGGCCGGACGCGGTGCCGGCGGCGAACCAGCGCGACGGCAGCCGCACGGTGCAGCGCAGCCCCTCCCGCCGCCAGTCGAGATGGACGGTGCCGCTCAGCTGGTGGCGCACGCTTGTCGCGATGAGGGTGGAGCCGAACCCGTCGCCCTGCGGCGCCGCCGCCAGCCGCGGCCCCCCGGTCTCGGTCCAGAGGAGCGCCATGCCGCCCGGCTCCGGCTCCCAGGCGATCTCCACCCGGCCGGACGGGACCGACAGGGCGCCGTGCTTGGCGGCGTTGGTGGCGAGCTCGTGCAGCAGCAGGCCCAGCGGCTGCACCGCGTCGGCGGCGATCGAGACGGGGGCGCCACGGACCGTCACCCGCCGCTCCCCCGCCTGGCTCCCGGTGGGCTGGCTCCCGCCCGGCTGGCCGGCGGCCGACTGGTAGGCGGCCATCTCCGCCTCCAGCAGCAGGCGCAGGTCCACGGCCGACCACTGGCTCTGCGCCAGCAGCGCATGGGTGCGGGCCAGCGCGCCGACGCGGTCCTCCACCGCGCGCACGAACTCCTCCCTTGTGTCGGCGCGGGTCAGGCGCACCAGCGCCTGGACGACGGCCAGCACGTTCTTGGCACGGTGGTCCACCTCGCGCATCAGCAGGCGCTGGCGCTCCTCCGATGCCTTGCGGGCGGACACGTCGATGCTGACCCCCAGCATGCCGTGCACCCGCCCCTCCTCGTCGCGCAGGGGCGTGACGCTGATGTCCACCCACACCGCCTCCCCGTCGGGGCGCAGGTAGCGCTTCTCGATCATGTAGGGGTCGCCGGCCGCCACCCCCTGGCGGAAGAGCGCGAGGTTGCGGGCGAGGTCGCCGGGATGGGTGATGTCGGCCACGTGCAGGCGCAGCAGCGCCTCGCGCGGGCGGCCGACCAGGTCGCAGAAGCGGTCGTTGACCAGGACGAACCGCCCCTCCAGGTCGGTCTGGGAGATGCCGACCGTGGCCTGGGCGAACATGGCGGACATCTGTTCCCGGCTGCGGGTCAGCGCCTCCTGCGCCCGCTTGGCCTGGGTCAGGTCGCGGATGCAGACGGCGCGGGCGGGACGGCCGCGGAAGGTGACGGGGCGGATCAGATATTCCACGGGAAAGACGCTGCCGTCGCCGCGCCGCTCCATCGCCTCGTAGGGGCCGGGGTCGCCGGCGCGGGCGCGCGCCAGCACCTCCTCGCGCGCCTCGGGCGCCACGAAGTCCAGGAAGGGCCGGCCCAGGATCTCGGCCTCGGCCAGGCCGTGCATGCGGCAGCAGGCGGCGTTCACCGCCACCACGAAGGTGCCGTCGTGGATCGCCACCGCGTCCTCCGCCGCGTCGGCGAGGGCACGGTACGTCTCCAGCAGGCTGTCCGCGGCGGCGCCCGGTTCCACCGTCATCCCCCCGTTTCCGGCCCCCAGTTTCCGGCGCAACCCCCTGATTCTAACGGAAGGGGGATGCGGCGGCATGCCGCGCTTTCGGCTTATGCCCGTGGGGCGGGAACAATCCCCGGCCGGGTGGGTTGCCCACCGGCACGGCAGGGATGGCGGCATGCGCAGGCTTCTTCTTCTCGGGATGGCGATCATGACGATGGCGGGCGTACCGGCCTGGGCGCAGGGTGCGGAGCCGCCGCGGCGGCTGGTGGTGTTCGGCGACAGCCTGTCCGACACCGGCAATGCCGGCCGCTTCTCCAACGGGCCGGTATGGGTGGAGCACATGGCCCGCGCCCTGGGGACGGAGCTGCGGCCCGCCCTGACCGGCGGCGCCAACTACGCGGTCGGCGGCGCCCGCGTGCGCGGCGGCGCCTACGACCTGCGCGCCCAGGCCGACCTGTTCCTGGCCCGCGGCGGCCCGGCCCGGGAGGGCACGCTGTTCGTGGTCTGGGGCGGCGGCAACGACCTGCTGGCGGCCGGATCGGTGGCCGACCGCGACGCGCTGGCCCGGGGCGCCGGCCGCGACCTCGGCGGCATCGTCGCCGACCTGGCGGCGGCGGGCGCCCGGCACTTCCTGGTGCCGAACCTGCCGGACGTCGGCCGGACCCCGGCCATCTCCGGCCAAGGGCAGTCCTGGAGCGCCGAGGCGCGGCGCCTCACCCTGCTGTTCAACGCGGCGCTGGAAGAGGCGCTGGCCCGGGTGGAGGCCCGCCATCCCGGCGTGCGCATCGACCGCCTGGACGTCTTCGCCATGGCGGAGCGGGTGTTCGCCGACCCCGGCACCTCCGGCTTCACCGACGCGCGCACGCCCTGCCCCGGCGGCGCCTGCGCCGGCTATGTGTTCTGGGACCAGGTGCACCCGACCACCGCGGCGCACGCGCGGCTGGCGCGGGCCGCCCTGGAGACGGTGGGGCTGGACGCGGCGCAGGAGGACGGCGAGGTCAGCCTGGGGAGGCGCTGAGCCGGACGGCCCCGTCCGCCGCCTCCACCGCCACCCGCTCCAGCGAGCAGCCGGTGCAGGGCCCGCCGACGCAGGCGCCGGTGGCCACGTCGAAGGCGGCGCCGTGGTAGCGGCAGAACAGGTGGTCGCGGCGGCGCAGCACCCGGCCGGAGCCGCCGTCCAGCGGCATGTCCATGTGCGGGCAGCAATTGACGTAGGCGACCGGCCCCACCGGCCCCATGGCGACCAGCAGGGCGCGCGGGCCGTCCTCCCCCGGCACCTCCACCGCCAGGACGGCCCCGTCGGCGATCTCCGCCAGCCTCGCGAGCACGGTCATGCGTGCGGACCCCATGTTGTGACCGGGACAATGTAGCGCTTTCCGGCGCCGGCGGCGCTGCTAAGCTCGGGGCGCATGGACACGCTGGACGCCACCCCCTGCGCCGACCTGGCGCGCTGCCTCCCCGCCGAGGGCTTCGCCTTCGTGGAGGGTGCCCGCATGCGCGCACTGCTGGCGGCGGCCGGGCCGCTCTCCGACTGGGACGCCTTCGCCGCCAGCTGGGACGCGCTCGGCCTCGACACCCATATGGCGGACGGCGGGCGCTACCGCCGGCGCCGCCACGCCGCCTATGCCGTGCCGCGCGCGGGCGCCCCGGTGCGCAAGCCCCACCAGCCGCACTACCAGGCGCTCGACTACAACCGGCTGAACGGCGGCGTGGAGCGCTGGTTCGAGCCGGTGCTGCCGGAGATCGGCGCCGGCCCCAGCATGGGCACCATCCTCGCCTATTGCCGCGACCTGTTCGGCGGCATGGCGCCCGGCGTGGCGCGCTGGCACGTCGAGGTGCACCAGTTCCGCATCGAGGCGCAGCCCGGCATGGAGGGCCGGCCGACGCCGGAGGGCATGCACCGCGACGGGGTGGACTTCGTCCTGGTGCTGCTGATCCGCCGCCACAACATCGCCTGCGGCACGACCAGCATCCACGCCCCCGACGGGACCCACCTCGGCAGCTTCACCCTGGCCGGCCCCTTCGACGCGGCCCTGGTGGACGACGCCCGCGTCTTCCACGGCGTCACGCCGGTGGAGCCCCTGGACCCCGCCCTGCCGGCCCACCGCGACGTGCTGGTGGTGACCTTCCGGGGGGAGGGTTAGCCGCCCTCCCGCATCCGCCGCGCCACCCGGTCCACCGCGCGCTCCACCAGGTCGGGGCGGGCGTAGTGAAGCATGTGGCCGACGAAGGGCAGCACCTCCAGCTCCGCCCCCGGGATCGCCTGGGCGAGGCGCACGGCGTGGCGGTCCAGGCCGATCAGCCTGTCGCCGTCGCCGTGCATGACCACCGTCGGCAGCTCCAGCTTCCCGTAGGCGCGGGAGAGCCGGGCCGCCTCGAAGGTCATCATCGCGTTGTCCTCCGCCGAGGCGCGCAGCTGCGACGGGCGCAGCGCCATGTCGATGGGGAACTGCTCCAGGAAGCGCGGCGGCACCGGGACGGGCGCGAAGATCTTCGCCAGGATGCGCGGCAGCATGGCGCGGGTCAGCGGCGGCGAGACGGTGTGCACCATCAGGTCGCCCAGGACCGGCAGCGCCGGGGGCGAGAGCAGCGGCACGTCCAGGCGCGCCTCCGGGTAGTAGTAGCCGGACGCCAGCACCAGCCCGCCGACCAGGTCCGGATGGCGCAGCGCCAGCGACAGCGCCACCAGCGTGCCCCAGGAATGGCCCACCACGACGGGCCGCATGAGGCCCAGCCGGACGATCGCCTCGGCCATGGCGTCGGCCTGGGCGGCGACGGTCCAGAGCCGCCGGCGCGGCCGCGGGCTGTGGCCGAAGCCCGGCCGGTCGACGGCGACGGTGCGGTGGCGGCGCGCCAGCCGGCCGAACAGGCCGCTCGCCAGGAAGTCCTCCACCATGGCGCCGTTGCCGTGCAGCAGCAGCACGTCCGGCCCGTGGCGGTCGAGGTCGCGGCCCAAGGGGCCGCGGTCGAGATAATGGAGGCGGGTGCCGGCGACGCGCATGAAGCGGCCGGGCGGCGGGTTCTCGTGCTCCGCGCGGCGGGCGCGGGCGCCGTTCACCAGGGCGGCGCCGACCGCCAGCCCCGCGACGGCGCCGAGCGCCATGGCGGTGCGGGAGGGGCGGCCTGGGGCGTCCGGCGCCCGGGATGTCCGGCCGGGACCGGGAAAGGCCAGGTCGTGGCGCCAGGAGGCCAGCGCGCCGGCCGGCGGCTCGGGCGTGCGGCCGGGGCGGATTCCGGGGCGGCTATCCGCCCGGTGGTCCGGCACGCCCTGCTGCGCGCGCTCTTGGGCCTGCGCGCGCTCTTGGGCCTGCGCACGCTCCGGGGCCTGCGGGCTTTCCCGGACGGGAGAGGCGGCGCGGGCGTCGCCGGGACGCTCCAGGGTCAGGTCGGCGGCCGGGCGGGGAGTGGGGTAGGCGGCAAGGCGGGACGGGGTCGGCTGTAACGGGGTCGGACGGGGCATGGGCAGGCGGACCCTTCTATTGCGGTACCGCCTTCCAACGGACGGGCCCGCCCGTCGTTCCCCCGCCTTTTCTTCTCGGCCCCGGACGCTCAGCGGTTGGGGGAGCGGGTGACCGACTTCACCCGGTCGCGCGGGCGGCCGGACATCTGGCCGATCTCGCGGTCCTGCTGCTCGATGAAGGCACGGATGGCGTCGTCGCCCTCCTCCGCCTCGGCTGCCGGGACGCGGCGGTTGGACAGGCGGCTGCCGTCCTCGTAGAGCACGTCGAACAGGACGAACTCGTTGGTCGCCTTCTTGGCGGGTTTGCGGGCCATGGGATGTCTCCTGGGGATGTGCGGGTGGAACGCTGCGGAAGGGCGCCCGGTTCGCGGTTCCGGCCGGGGTGGGCCGGAAGCGCCGGGCGCCGCCCCGTCAGCGCGAGCCGTTGCGGCCGCCGTTCAGCACCGCCACCAGGTCGGCGAAGTGGCCGCTGCCCTGCTGGGGGCGCGCGGGCGTCCGGTTGCCGCCCTGGGCGGACGGGCCGCCCGCCTGGATCGGCGGCTTGTTGGCGGGACGGGCCTGCTGGCCCTGGCGCTGCGGCTGGCCGCCCTGGCGGTTGCCGGGCTTGCCCTGCCCCTGCGCGCCCTGGGGACGGCCGCCCTGCGCCGGCTGCTGCCGGTTGCCGGGCTGCTGGCCCTCGGCGCGCGCCGGCTGCTGGCCCTGGGGCCGGCCGGACGCACCCTGCCCCTGCGGGCGGGCGGACGTGCCCTGCCCCTGCGGGCGCGCGGCCTGGGCCGGCTGGCCCTGGCGCTGCCCGTCGGCGCGGGCGGGCTGCTGGGACTGGCCGTCGCGGCGGCGCTCGCCGCCCCGGCCGCCATCGCGGCCGCCGTCACGACCACCCTCACGCCGCTCGCCGCCGCGGCCGCCCCGGCCGTTGTTGCGGCCGCCGCGGGACTGCATGTCGCGCTCGTCGCGGCGGTCGGGCGTCGCCGCCGGCACCACCACGGCGGAGCGGGCGGGCCGCTCGGCGACCGCGATCTTCATGCGGATCAGCTTCTCGATGTCGCGCAGGTAGGTGCGCTCGTCCCCGTCGGCGCAGAGCGAGATGGCGATGCCCGAGGCGCCGGCGCGCGCGGTGCGGCCGATGCGGTGGACGTAGCTCTCCGGCTCGTTCGGCAGGTCGAAGTTCACCACGTGGTTGATGCCGTCAACGTCGATGCCGCGCGCGGCGATGTCGGTGGCGACCAGCACCCGGACCTTGCCGGCGCGGAAGCCCTCCAGCGCCGCCTGGCGGGCGCTCTGCGACTTGTTGCCGTGGATCGCGGCGGCCTCGACGGAGGCGGCGACCAGCTTCTGCGCGACGCGGTTGGCGCCGTGCTTGGTGCGGGTGAAGACGATGATCCGCTCCATCGACGCGTCGCCGTAGAGCAGGTCGGTCAGCACCTGCTGCTTCTCCGCCTGGGGAACGTGGATGATGTGCTGGTCGATGCGCTCGGCCGTGGTGGCGACGGGCGTCACCTCCACCCGCAGCGGGTCGCGCAGGATCTGCCCGGCGAGGCCGGCGACCTCCGGCGGCATGGTGGCGGAGAAGAACAGGTTCTGGCGCTTGGGCGGCAGCTTCGCCAGCACCTTCCGGATGCTGTGGATGAAGCCCATGTCCAGCATGCGGTCGGCCTCGTCCAGGACGAGGATCTCGAGCTTGTCGAGCTTGACGAAGCCCTGGTCCATCAGGTCCAGCAGCCGGCCCGGCGTGGCGACCAGGATGTCCAGCCCCTGCTTCAGGGCGCGGACCTGCGGGTCCTGGCCGACGCCGCCGAAGATCACGGCGTGGCGCAGGCCCAGGCCCTTGCCGTAGTCGGTCATGCTGTCGCCGATCTGGATGGCGAGCTCGCGCGTCGGCGTCAGCACCAGGGCGCGGACGGGCCGCGCCGGGCCGCGGCTCTCCGCCGCCACGGCGGACAGGCGCTCCAGGATGGGCAGGGAGAAGGCGGCGGTCTTGCCGGTGCCGGTCTGGGCGATGCCCAGGATGTCGCGGCCCTGCAGCGCGGGCGGGATGGCCTGCGCCTGGATGGGCGTCGCGGTCTGATAGTCGAGGGCGGCCAGCGCGTCCCGGATCTCGGGGCGGAGGGCGAATTCGGCGAATTGGGTCAAGGATTGTCCTCGGGGCGCGCGCGGCGATGCCCCGCGCAGGGGTCCGTCGCGCCGCTTGCGGCCCCCGCGCCGGGCGCGTGCCGGGAGGGCCAAATCTCTGGATATGCCGTCACGAAATGCAGCGGGGCGGTCCCTCCAGGGGACGTCGCCACCGATCCGCGCCATCACGGAAGGCGTCCGGCGGGACCCGCCGGCAGCGGCCCGGGGAGGACCGCAGGATCGGAAGGTGGCTCCTCGGCGCTTGGTTTACAAGGAAATTCGCCCGCCGGCCCGGCATGGCAGGGGTGCCCCCGCCACGGTCGCGGCCGGCGGCTCAGCGCCGCGGATAGGCGGTCGCCATCGGCGGCAGGGCGTGGAACAGGGCGGCCAGCACGACCAGCCCGACCGAGCCGGCGCCGACCGCCTTCAGCAGCGGCATCGGGTCGCCGCCGCCGGCCAGCAGCAGGATCGGCAGCGCCCCGGCCGGCGGGTGCGTCACCCGCAGCAGCGCCATGACCAGGATGGAGAGCCCCACCCCCAGCGCCGCCGCCCACCAGCCGGCCGGCAGCACGCCGCCCAGCGCCAGGCAGAGGCAGGCCGCCACCAGGTAGCCGAACAGCACGTTGGCGGGCTGGGCCAGCGGGCTCGCCGGCTGGGTGAAGAGGATGACGGCGGTCGCCCCGAACGGCGCCAGCAGCAGCGGCTGCCCCGTGGCCGCCGCCATCCCGCCCAGCACCGCCATGGCGAGCGCCCCGCCCAGCGCGGACTTCACGCCCCCCAGCAGCGACGCGGGGGCCGCCTCGTGGCGGGTCAGGTAGCGGGTCAGGCGCTTGGGCATCGGGCGGCCGCGGGCGGAATTGGAACCGGATGAGGTACGTACCCGGTTCCCCCACGCCCGGGGAGGGGAAATCCGCATTCCACAGCGCCGGCGCGTGGTATGGGACGATTGCACGCGGCGCAGGGCAATTGCGGACGCCGTTGCGGTTGGAGCAGACAGGACGGTGGAAGGGTGGCCACCGTCCCCCTCTCCACGTCACCCCCGCGGAGGCGGGGGTCCAGGCATTCAGCCTGCTATCCGGCCCTGGACAACGGGCGCCGACGGCACCGTGAGCGCCTTTCGGGCGCTTCGGGGAGCGTCCGTGCCCTTCCGCCCGGCGGCATAGCACGCTGAATGCCTGGATGCCCGCCTCCGCGGGCATGACGGACAAAGGGTGACGGCGGCGGGGAACGGTGCCCCTTGTCCTCCGCCCCGCCCCCGATCCTACCCGCCCCCTCAGTACCGGAACGTCAGGTCCACGCCCACCATGCGCGGCTCGGTGACCGCGGCGAAGGGGGTGCCCAGCGTCAGGGCGGTGATGGAGTTGATGCCGGTGACGTACTGGTTGTCGAACAGGTTGGTGGCGAAGGCGGCGACCTCGTAGTGGCCGTCGGCGCTGGTCCAGCCGACGCGGGCGTCGGTGCGGTTGCGCGCCCCGCCCACCTTGAACGGGGCGCCGACGGCGCAGTTGCCCTGCAGCACCGACTCCTCGTTGCAGCGCTGGCGACCGCGGTAAGCGTGCTGGAGGCTGGCCTTGACCGTGCCGCCGGCCCCCAGCTCGGCGGTGTAGGTGGCGCCGGCGGTCAGGGTCCAGTGCGGCTCGCCGGTGGGCTGGCCGGCCAGGTCGATGCCGTCGCGGGTCACCCGGTCCTTGATGGTGGCGTCGATGTAGCTGGCGGCCAGCAGCAGCTCCAGCGGCTCCACGGGCCGCCAGTAGGCGTCGAAGTCCACGCCCGTCGCCTCGTCGTCGCTGGTCTCCACCAGGTATTGCGGCACGGTGGAGCCGGCGGTCTCCTGCACCAGGCGGATGCGCTGCTTGTCCTTGTAGACGTAGTGGAAGAGGGATGCGTTCAGCGACAGGCCCTGCTGCGGGAAGCTGGTCTTGAAGCCGCCCTCGAAATTGTGGACCTCCTCGTTGTCGAAGCGCGAGAGCACCTCGACGCTGTTGAAGCCGCCGGCCTTGTAGCCCTTGGCGTAGGAGGCGTAGGTCATGACCCCGTCGGCCAGCTCGTAGTCGGCCACCAGGCGCGGGCTGAAGTCGTTCCAGCTCTTGCGGCGGGACACGCGGGTGCCCTCCAGCGCGCCGACGTCGAACACCAGGTCGAACATCAGCGCCTCGGGCGGGACGCCGGCCGCGGCCAGCACGCCCAGCTGGTCCAGCGTGGCGATGTACTGGTCCAGCTCCGGCGCCTCGCGCCCCGTGTTGAACCAGCCGAACTCCTTCTCGTCGAAGGTCATGCGGGCGCCGACAGTGACGTTCAGCCGGTCGGTGACGTGGAAGATCACGTCGCCGAAGGCGGCGTAGGCGTCGAAGTTGCCGTCGTTGACCATCGCCTCGCGCCAGCCGTTGCCCAGCAGCCGGAACGGGATGCCGAACGGCCCCAGGACGAAGTTGTCGAGGTCGGAGAAGGGCGTGCCGAGGCCGAGGTTGCCCAGCACCGTGTTGACCGTGTCGGTGAAGAGGAACGTGTCGCTGACCTGGCGCACGTCCTCGTGCGCGTAGGAGACGCCGGCGATCCAGTCGGCGTTGCCGGTCGTGCCGGCCAGCCGGATCTCCTGGTAGAAGCTCTCGTTCTTCTCGCGGTTGTTGGTGTCGAAGTAGAGGTCGCGGCGGTTGGTGCCGTCCTCGTCCTCGCGGTTCTCGTTCTGGAAGGCGCGGTAGTTGGTCAGGCTGGTCAGGTCCACCGATCCCAGCCCCTTGGTCAGCGTCAGGGTGACGCTGTCGAGGTTGCGGCTCTCGTGGTTGTCCACCGCGTCGTTCAGGATGCGCCGGCCGCGCGGGTCGACATAGGCCGACGGGTCCGGCGGGAAGGCCGGCCGGCCGGGGGCCGCCGGCACGGCGACGATGCCGAAGGCGGGCCGCGCGTCCTGCTCGATGTCGTCATGGTCCCAGGAGAGGATGGCCTGCGCGTCCCCCGCCATGTCCCAGCGCAGCGCGGCGCGGGCGGCCCAGTTGTCCTCCTGCGCGTAGTCCTGGCCGGTGGCGGCGTCCTTCACCCAGCCGTCGCGCTTGTTCCACAGCGCGTTCACCCGCAGCGCCACGCCCTCGGTCACGGGCACGTTGGCCATCGCCTCCACCCGGCGCTTGTCGAACTCGCCCAGGCGCAGCGTCGCCTCCGCCTCGACCTCGTCGGTGGGCTTGCGGGTGATGATGGAGACGGCGCCGGCGGCGCTGTTGCGGCCGAAGAGCGTGCCCTGCGGCCCCTTCAGCACCTCGATCCGCTCCACGTCGTTGAAGGCCAGCAGCGCGGCGCCGGAGCGGCCGGAATAGATGCCGTCGACATAGACGCCCACCGCCGGGTCGGTGCCGACGCCGAAGTCGGAGGTCTGCACGCCGCGGATCGCGTAGGTCGGCTGGGTCGGGCTGCCGCTGACGTTCAGGCCCGGCACGTAGGCGGCGAGGTCGCCCATGTCCTGCGCCGTCACCGCTTCGATGCGGTCGGCGGTCACCACCGACATGGCGATCGGCACGTCCTGCGCCGACTGGGCGCGGCGCTGCGCGGTCACCACGATCTCGTCCAGGAGCGGTCCGCCCCCGCCGTCGCCGGCGCCCTCCGCCGCGGCCTGCTGCGCCAGCGCCACCGGTGCCGCCAGGCACAGGGGCGGCAGCGCCGCCGCGAGGGTCCAAAGGGAGACGGCGACGCCACGCTTGCGGATCATGCTTCCTCCTGACGGCTTCCCTGTGTCCGGCCCGTTCCGGCGCCCCTTCTCCGAGGGGCGCCGCCGGGCCGGATCGTTGCTTCGGACCCCTGAAACGGAATCCTTTTCATATTAGCGTCATATCCCGGTTCGCCACGCAACCCGGCCGGAAGGGACAGGGCCGGGCACGGCACCGCCGGGCAGGCCGCCTCAGCCGCAGCCGCCCTCCCTGGCCGCGATCCAGGCGCGGATCAGCTCCACCCCCTCGCCGTGGATGAGGGAGCGGCCCAGCTCCGGCATCATCACGGCCGGCTTGTCGCTGTCCATGCGGTAGACCAGGATCGACTCGTCGGGCTTGCCGGGCACCAGGTCGAATTTGCGGTCGCCGGTGCCCTGGCCGGCGGCGACGGGCGGCTTGCACAGGCCCAGCTCGCGCCAGTCGGTGACGCCGGCGTCGAGGTAGAGGCCCGAGGTCTTCGCCGCCCCCTTCACGCTGTGGCAGTGGCCGCAGTTGGCGTCCAGGTAGGCCCGCGCGCGGGCGTCCAGCGGGGCGGCCGGGTCGGTCCAGTCGGCGTTGCGCGGCGCCTGCTCCGGGGCCGGCGCGCCGGTCAGGTAGCCGGCCTCGGCGAAGCGGACCAGCTGGTTGCGGGTGCCGTCGGCATAGGGGAAGTCGCGGTTCATGTGCCGCGCCTTGGGGCCGATCGGCATGACCGCGCGGCCGACATGGTCGGGCGTGTGGCAGCCGGCGCACTGGTTGGCGTTCGGCACGACGTAGGAGAACGTCGCGTCCTCCTGCCCGTCGCGCGCCAGGGTCAGCGGCACCACCGCACCGGTGCGGGCCAGCCGCGCCTCCGTCTGCTCCTCGTTCCAGACGTAGGGCAGCGCCGTCCAGCCGGCCTCGCGGCGGACCAGCACGCGCGTCTCCACCATCCGCACCGCCTTCAGGTCCAGCCCCTCCGCCCCGGACTGCGGCGCCGCCGAGACCGGCAGCACCTTGCCCCCGCCGGTCGGGTACCAGAAGGTCTTGGTGATGACGGTGCCGACGGGGAAGTCGAACGCCTCGGTCGGGTGGTAGGCGGCGGCCTTTCCCTCCGGCATCCAGACGGTGCGCAGCTTGCCCGCATAGTCGGTGAACAGCGGCGAGGCGAGGTCGTAGGGCAGCACGCCCTCGGCCAGCGCCAGCCGGCCGTCCTTCACCGCCACCACGCCCCAGGCGGACAGCATGTCGGGATTGCCCTCCGCGTGGAAGGTCGGCCGCGGCCCCTCCTCCCGGCAGGCGGCCAGCGCCGCCAGCAGCACGGCCGCGGCGGCGGCGCGGCGGAACGCCACGCGCATCAGGACCGGCCCTCCTGCGCCGCCGGGAACTCCAGCGTGATGGCGGGCAGCTTCGGCAGGGTGCAGGCGTGCGCCTGCTCGTCCACGACCGGGTTCTTGTAGCCGTTCGGCCCGTCCACGTTCAGCACCTTGGCGCCGCCGTTGTCGACGCAGATGCCCTGCGCCTTGTCCAGCTTGCCGCCGACCAGCTTGGCCGGGTTGGCGTAGCCGTCCCAGATCACGTCGGGGAAGCGGCCGAAGGGGCCGAACATGACCGTCTTCAGCGTCTTCAGGTCCAGCCCGTCCGGGCTGTCGCCGCCGCCGGAGAAGCGGTTGCCGTAGATGTGGATCTTCTCCGGATAGGGGTCGAAGGCGTCGGCGACCCCGTACTTGTTCATGTAGCCGGTCGAGTAGTAGCTGGAGACGATGACGTTGCCGGTCTGGTTGTCGGCGATCTCGTTGCCGAAGATCTCGACCTCGTCGTTGGAGTTGATGATGACGCCGGTGCCGGCCGGAACCGAGGCGACGGCGGCGCCCTTGGCGGCGAAGTTGCCGGTGTTGTTGGCGACGATGCGGTTGTTGAAGACCCGCGTCCCGTGGCCGGCCACCTGCAGGTTCGGCATGTTGAAGACCAGGATGCCGCCGGTGTTGTTGGTGGCGAGGTTGTCGTGCACGTCGGCGCCGACCGTGTTCTCGATCTCGATGCCGGCCACGTTGTACTCGGCCCGGCTGTTGCGGACGATGACGTTGTGGGACTGGCCGACATAGATGCCGGCGTCCGACGCGCCGATGGCGACGGCGCCGTCGATCAGCACGTTGCGGGTCTGCACGGGGTAGATGCCGTACGCGCCGTTCTCCGTCTTCGGGCCGCCCGTCCATTCGGTGCGGACCCGGCGGATGACGATGTTCTGGCCGTCGTTGACCTTCAGCGCGTCGCCCTTGGTGTCCTCGATGGCGAAGTCCTCCAGCGTGACGTCGCTGGCGTTGACCAGCAGCCCCTCCGCCCCCTGGATCTGGCCCTTGAAGGTGAGGACGGACTTGTCCATCCCCTCGCCCCGGATGGTGACGCCGCTGACCGTCAGGCTGAGGCTGCGGTCCAGCGCGTGGGTCCCGGCCGGGATGGTGATGACGTCGCCGGGCTTGGCGTCCAGCAGCTTCTCCTGCAGCACCGCCTGGAACTCCGCGGAGGCCGCCGGCGCGTCCGCCTTCTTCCCCGAGCCGTCGTCGCAGCCGGCCAAGGCCAGCAGGGCCGCCGCAGCCGCGGCGGGCGCGCGCATCCGCATGTCCCGTCCCTCCCGTCGTTCTTCGTGTCGGCGGGGGCGTGGACCCCGGCCGCTGTTCCGATCCGGAGGCTGCCACGGGGTCGGGGGTTCGGCAACAGAAATGTGAATCTTATTCACTTTCTCCGGACCCGGCCCCCAGCCCCTTGCCGCGGCGGCGATTCCCGCTAGGTTGGGGACCAACGGGGGAGGTACGGCATGGCGGGCAGCGCCCGGGCGGCGGAGACGACGGCATCTTCTGTGGACCTGGAGGCGCGGGCGCAGCCCCGCCAGCAGCGGGCGCAGGCGCGGCGGGAGGCGATCCTGCAGGCGACGCTGGACCTGCTGGTCGGGCGCGAGGTGGCCGACATCTCCACCTCGCTGGTGGCGGCGGAGGCGGGCGTGCCGGTCGGCTCCGTGTACCGCTACTTCCCCAACAAGTTCGCCATCCTGACCGAGCTGGCGCGCCGGGCGATGGACCTGGTGGACAGCCGGCTGGAGGCGCTGATGGGCGGCGGGCCGGAGGAGATGGGTGCGGCCGTCGACCGCGGCATCGACACCATCCTGGAGATCTACCGCCGCGACCCCGCCCCGCGCCGCCTGTTCCGCGCCGTCCGCACGACCCCGGAGCTGGCCGAGGTGCTGCGCGCGTCGAACGAGCGCATGGTCCAGGCGCTGCTGGCGGCGCTGGGGCGCATGCGGCCCGACCTGCCGGCGCTGCGCGTGGAGGCGGCCGCCCGCACCACGGTGCAGATCTACACCCACCTGGAGGCGCTGGCGATCGAGTGCGAGGACCCCGCCCTCTACGGCCTGCTGGTGGAGGAGTGGAAGCGGGCGGCGCGGTCCTACCTCGCCGCCGTGCTGGCGGGGGGCTGACCGCGCCGTCCCCCCGCAGCGCCTTCCCCTTTACAGCGCGAAATCGACGCCGGTCAGCACCAGGGTACCGGTCAGCGCGATCTCGAAGTCGGCGACGCCGTCGCCGGTGCGGTCGCCCTGGACGATGGTCTGGCCGCCGCTGTGCAGGTAGCGCAGCTGGCCGGCCACGTTGGTGAAGGCCGCCGTGCCGATGAAGGCGAAGACTTGGTTGCCCGCCGCCGACGCGCCGGCATCGACGCCGGCCAGGTCGATGATGTCGCTGCCCAGCAGGAAGTCCTCGATGAGGTCGGCGTTGACGCCCAGGCCGAGTTCCGCGTGGTCGTCGAAGCGGAACACGTCGGGGCCGACCCCGCCGTTCAGCACGTCGCGCCCGGCGCCGCCCACCAGCGTGTCGGCGCTGTTGCCGCCGCGCAGCGTGTCGGTGCCGGCGCCGCCCAGGATCAGGTCGGCGCCGATCGAGCCGGTGACGGCGTCGTTGCCGGCGGCGGCGTCGAGCTGGCCGATCCCGGACAGCTCCACGTCGGTGAAGTCGACCGTGTCGTCGCCGCCGGTCAGCGCCACGGAGACCTTGGAGAAGCTGCCGGCGGTGATCAGCTCGATCCCGCTGAGGTCGCGCAGCGCGATGACGGTGCTGGAGGCGGAGGCCTCGATCCGGTCGATGCCGGCGCCGCCGTGGATCGCGTCCACCCCGGCGCCGGTGCCGACCAGGAAGGTGTCGTTGCCGCCGCCGCCGACCAGCAGGTCGTCCCCGGCGCCGCCCATGATCGTGTCGTCGCCCCCGGACCCGGTGATGCTGTCCTTGCCGGCGCCGGCGTCGATCCGGGTGATGCCGCTGAGGACGATGGCGGAGAAGTCGAGCGCGTCGTTGCCCTCGCCCGCGGCGATGGTGACGCCGGTGAAGTCCAGCGCGGTGATCTCCTCGATGCCCTCGATCTTGGCAAGCCCGATGACCGTGCCGTTGGCCGCAGCCTCGATGCGGTCGGTGCCGCCCCCCATCTCGACGGTGTCGAAGCCGGTCGAGGCGCCGTTGAAGATGACGGTGTCGTCGCCGGCGCCCGTGCCCAGCAGGTCGTTGCCGGCGCCGCCGTCGACGCGGTCGGTGTCGGCCGAGCCGGAGAAGGTGTCGTTGCCGGCACCCATGGCGATCAGGTCGACATGCTCCAGCTGCACGCCGGCGAGGTCCAGCCTCTCGCCCTGGGCGGTGCCCTGGATCGTCAGCACCGCGCCCTCGGCGGCGTCGCCGGCGATGCGCTCGACCTGGATCAGCGCGGTGAAGCCGACCGTGGCCGTTCCCACCGCCTGGACCGTATCGAAGCCGGCATCGCCCAGGATGAAGTCGACGCCGGCATTGCCCGACACGGTGAACACGTCGTCGCCGGCCCCGCCGCTCATCCGGTCGTTGCCGGCCCCGCCGTTCAGCGTGTCGGCGCCGTCGCCGCCCTCCAGCCGGTCGTCGCCGGCCCCGCCATGGATGCCCTCGCCGGCCGCGGTGCCCAGGATCGTGTCGTTGCCGGCGCCGCCGTCGACGAAGGCGATGCCGTCCAGCACCAGGGAGGAGAGCTGGAAGTTGTCGGCGCTCGGCCGCAGCACGAAGCCCACGTCCTTGAAGCCGCCGGCCGAGATCGTTTCGACACCGACCCAATCCAGCAGGGTGATCCGGGTGCCGTCCTTGGTGGCGCGGGCGACGTCGCTGCCGCCGAGGTCGCGGATGACGTCGATCCCCTCGCCGGTGCCGGTGAACAGGTAGACGTCGTCGCCGAGGCCGCCCGCCAGGCTGTCCTCTCCCGCCCCGCCGACGATGGTGTCGGCGCCGGCGCTGCCGTGGATGGTGTCGTTGCCGGCGTCGCCCTCGATGCGGGCGATGTCCTCCAGCGTCACCTCGCGGAAGTCCAGCAGGTTGGCGGCGGCGTTGCCGCGCACCACCACGTCGGTGTGGCCGGCGCCGGACACGGTCTCCACGTTGTTGATGGACTTCAGGCCGATGACGGTGCCGTGGGCGCCCGCGCGGACCACGTCCTTGCCGGCGCCGCCCTCGACGACGTCGGCGCCGCCGCCGGTGCCGGTCACGACGAAGTGGTCGTCGCCGCCGCCGCCGTTCAGCGTGTCGTCCCCGGCCCCGCCGATGACGATGTCGGCGCCCGCCGTGCCGGTCAGCTTGTCGGCGCCGCCGCCCAGGTCGATCCAGCCGATGCCGGTCAGGGTGACGCCCGAGAGGTCCAGCGAGTTCGCATTTTCGCCGCCCCAGATGAAGACGTCCTTGAAGCCGCCGGCCGAGATCTCCTCGATGCCGGTCTGGGTGGCGATGCCGATGCCGGTGCCGTCGGCGGTGGCGCGCACCGTGTCCTTGCCGGTACCGCCGGCGATGTGGTCGGCGCCGTCCTCGGGGCCCACCAGGAACAGGTCGTCGCCGGCGCCGCCCTCCAGCTTGTCGTCGCCGGTGCCGCCGGCGATGGTGTCGGCGTTGGCGGTGCCGGTGATGGTGTCGGCGCCGCCGCCGCCGTCGACCAGCGTGATGCCGGTGATGGCGATGCCGTTCAGCGCGATCTGGTTGCCCGTGGCGTCGCCGCCGATGGTGACGCCGGCGAAGCCGCCGGCGGAGATCGCCTCCACCGCCGACAGGCTCTTGATCCCGATGACGGTGTTGTCGGCGGTGGCCTGGATCGTGTCGTTGCCGGCGCCGCCGACATAGGCGTCGTAGCCGTCGCCGGGGCCGGCCAGGAACAGGTCGTTGCCGTTGGCGCCGTCCAGCCGGTCGTCGCCGGCATCGCCCGAGAGCGTGTCGTTGCCAGCCGTGCCGGTCAGCGTGTCGTTGCCGGCGCCGCCGCCGAACCTCGTCACGTCGGTGACCTTGACCGTGCCGAAATTGAAGCTGTCGTTGCCGGCGCCGAACTGCACCGCCACGTTCTTGAAGCCGTTGCCGCGGATCAGCTCGATCCCGTTCACCGAGGCCAGGCCGATGACGGTGCCGTCGGCCAGCGCCTCCACCACGTCGGTGCCGGCGCCGCCGGTGATGGCGTCGAAGCCGTCGCCGGTGCCGGTGAAGCCGAAGCTGTCGTTCGCCTCGCCGCCGGACAGCGTGTCGTTGCCGGCGCCGCCGCGCATGATCCAGGCGTCCTTGCCGGACCCGGCCAGGCTGTCGTCGCCCGCGGTGAAGGTGGGGGTGATCGTCTCCACCGCGTTGGTGACGGCGATGGTGAAGGTGGTGCTCTGGACCAGGCTGCCGTCGGTGACCTCCACCTTGATCTGGTGGCTGGTGGCCTTCTCGTAGTCCAGCAGCTTGCCGTCGGCGACGGTGACGACGCCGGTCAGGCTGTCGATGGCGAAGCGGCCGCCGGCGTTGTCGGCCAGGCTGTAGGTCAGGGTGCCGCCGTTCGGGTCGGTGGCGCGCGCGGTGATGCCGACCATGGTGCCGACCGTGGCACCCTCCAGCACCGTGTTCGCCACCGCCTCCAGGTCGCTGGGGGCGGTCGGGGCGTCGTTGCCGTCCAGCACGACGATGGTGAAGCTCTTGGTCACCGAGGAGACGCCGTCGGTGGCCAGGGCCGTGATCTTGTGGCTGGTCGCCTTCTCGAAGTCGAGGGCCGCGTCCTTGGCGACGGTGACCACGCCGGTCTTGCTGTCCACCTGGAAGCGGCCGCCGGCGTTGTCGGTCAGGGTGTAGGTCACCGTGGCGCCCGGGTCGCTGTCCGGGGCGTTCAGGATGATGCCGACCTGGGTCCCCTCCACCGCGTGCTCCAGCACGCTGTCGGCGTCCACGTCGATGTCGGTGATGGCGCCGGGCGCGGTGTTGATGGTCACGTCGCCGTCGGCGAAGCGCAGGATCTCGATCCCGCTCAGCGTGTCGGTGCCGTCGCGGCCGGCGACCTTGTCGGTGACCGTCACGCCGGCGATGTCGTAGTCGGCCTTCTTGCCGGTGAAGACGGCGATGTCGGCGCCGCCGGGGCCGCCGTACAGGTAGTCGTCGCCGGCCTCGCCGCGGATCAGGTCGGAGCCGGCGCTGCCGGTGATGGTGTCGTTGCCGGCGCCGCCGCGGATCTGGACGATGTCGGCCAGCGTGACCGAGTAGAGGTCCAGCGTGTCGTCGCCGGCGCTGCCGCTGATGGTGGCGTGGAAGCCGGCGCCGTCGATCAGCTCCACCCCGGTGATGCCGGTCAGGCCGATGACGGTGCCGGTGGCGGTGGCGCGCACCGCGTCGGTGCCGGTGCCGCCGTCGATCTGGTCGAAGCCGTCGCCGAAGCCGACCTGGAAGACGTCGTTCTTGGCCCCGCCGGTCAGCGTGTCGTTGCCGGCGCCGCCGCGCAGCACCCACTCGTCCGCGGGATCGGCGACGGTGTGCGCATCGGCCGCGGCGGTGCCGACCCAGCTGCGCCGCGCCAGCGCCTCCAGCACGGTGATGGAGTAGGTCGCGGTGGCGAAGCCGCTGCCGTAGTCGGCCTTGACCGTCACGGCGTGGGTCGGCGAGGTCTCCACGTCCAGCGTGGTGCCGTCCTTGACCGTGACCACGCCGGTCTTGCCGTCGATGCGGAAGCGGCCGCCGGCGTCGTCGGTCAGGCTGTAGGTCACCGTCCCGCCGGGGATGGGGGAGCGCATCTGCGCGGTCAGGCCGACGACCGCACCCGTCGAGGCGCCCTCCAGGACGGTCTGCGCGGCGCCGTTGGCGTCCACGATCTCGCCCGGCGGGATGTTCCGCCACAGGCCGAGGTCCATCGCGTCGCCGGACTTGTCCAGCAGCTTCTCCACCGCACCGGTGGTGCCGTAGAAGCCGCTGAGGACCAGGCCCGCGTCGGCGGTGCCGTCGATCATGTCGGCGGCGGTGGTGACGATCAGGTCCTGCCCGGACTTCAGGAAGTAGAGCTGCTCGATCTCCGCCGTCTCGAAGCGCAGCGTGTCGGTGCCGCCGGCGTCCGTGACCGTCGCCTTGCCGCCCTTGTAGACGATGAGGTCGTTGCCGAGCCCGCCCTCGATCGTGGCCGAACCGGCCTCCTGGGTGATGGTGTCGTTGCCGGCGCCGCCGTCCACGGTGGAGGTGCCGACGCCGCTCAGGATGCTGTCGTCGCCGAGGCCGCCATAGGCCCGGTCGGCGCCGTCGCCCAGTTCGATCACGTCGTTGCCGGCGCCGCCCTGCACCGTGTCGTCGCCCAGGCCGCCCTTCAGCGTGTCCTTGCCGTCGCCGCCTTCCAGCAGGTCGGCGCCGTCGCCGCCCTCCACCAGGTCGTCGTCCTGGCCGCCGTAGAGGCTGTCGTTGCCGCCGTCGCCCTGCACCGTGTCCCGGCCGGCGTCGCCCCACAGCACGTCGTCGCCGAGGCCGCCCGCCACCGTGTCCGACCCGGCATCGCCGCGCAGCGTGTCGGCGCCGTCCAGGCCCAGCAGCTCCTCGGCGCGGTAGGTGCCGTTCAGGGCGTCGTTGGCGTTGGTACCGGTGATGGGCATCGTCTTCCCTCGGTCTCGAAACTCTTGCCGGGCCGACCCCGCCAGGGGTGGCTCGCCGAGGGATGTCAGCAAGAACGATGCCAGTCTCCATTCCGTTGTTTTTCAATCAGTTGACCGCGGCCCGGCACGTCCCTGCCGGGCCGCGGCGCTGCCGCCGGGAAGAAATTTCTGTCCCCTAGGGCCTATCCCCGGCAGGCCTCACGCCCACTCGTCGCCGCCGAAGTCGCCGCCCAGGTCTTCGCCGCCCATATCGCCGCCGCCCAGGTCCTCCCCGACCATGTCCCCGCCGCCCATGTCCCCAAGGCCGGGGTCGCTCCCGGCGTCGGCACCCGGATCGGCGCCGGGATCGTCCGCGAAGCCCGCCGCGGCGTCGCCGCCCTCGTGGCCGGCCTCCTGCACGCCGGCCGCCTGGTCGGCGCCGGCAGCGTCGGCGTCCGCCGGCGCATAGGCGACCACGTCGGGGCCGAACATGTCCTGCAGGCTGTTCAGCAGCAGCGCGCCGCCCACCACGCCGGCGGCCGTCGCCGCGGCGGAGCGCAGGAACCCGCCCCCGCCCGCCCCGCCGAAGCCGGTCCCGAACCCGTGCCCATAGCCGTGACCGTAGCCGCCGCGCCCGCCCTGGTAGGGCGGCGGCCCCCACGGACCGCTGTTGTGGCTGCCATGATGGCCGGCCTGGTGGCCGGCCGTGCCGTATCCGGCGCCGGCATGCCCGCCCTGGCCCGCGTACCCGCCCTGCCCGGCGAACCCGCCCCGGCCGGCCAGCCCGCCCAGGAAGCTGCCGGCGCGCGGCGGCCGGGGGGCGGCGGCGTGGCGCTCCAGTTCGGCGATGCGGGCCTGGGCGTCGCGCAGGGCGAAGTCCTGCATCAGCACCGTCTGCGCCAGCATGTAGGCGAGGTCGGGCCGCTCGCGCGCGGCCCGCGCGATCATCGCGTCGGCGTCGTGGTCGATCTCCGTCCGCGGCGCCGCGCGCAGGCGGCCCAGCAGATCGGACAGCAGGCGTTCCTCTTCGGGCGTCATCGTCTTCCCCATCGGCGGATAGTCCTCCGGCGCCAACAGCGGGGGCACGGATTAGCTCCGCCGCGCCGGGGCACGGGGGCGGCCCCGGCGGCGTTCAGGGCGTCGGGACCACCGGACAGGAAGGGACGCCGCGATGGGCGATCACGTTTACAAGGTCGTGGAGATCGTGGGCTCGTCCCGCACCAGCATCGAGGACGCGGTGCAGCAGGCCATCGCCCGCGCCGCCTCCACCCTGGAGAACGTCCACTGGTTCGAGGTCACGCAGATGCGCGGCCATGTGGAGAACGGGCAGGTCGCCCACTACCAGGTCGGGCTGAAGGTCGGCTTCACCCTGCGCGACGCCGCCGGGGCCTGACGCCTCCCAGTTCCGCCATACAGTTCCGCCGCCAGCGCCTCCATCAATGCCGCCGCCGTGCGGTGGCGAAGGTTGGGGGCGATCTGGCCGGACCAGAGCGACACCAGGTCGCTGCGCCCGGCCGCCAGCGCCGCGGGGCGCAGCTTCGACAGGAACCAGCCCTGCGCCGGGAAGGGGCAGGCGGCGACGCCCTCCTCCAGCCAGCGGTTGCGCACGCCGCGCGCCAGCCGGCCGGTGAAGGCGCGGGTCAGGCCGGTGCGCTGCGCCGCCTCGCCGAACAGGGCGGCGCGGTGGTCGTCCGTCGTGCCGGACTCGGCACAGGCCAGGAAGGCGGTGCCGATCTGCGCCGCCTGCGCGCCCAGCGCCAGCGCCGCCCGCACGCCGCGCCCGTCGGCGATGCCCCCGGCCGCCACCACCGGCGCCTTCACCCGCGCCGCCGCCAGCTGGGTCAGCACGAAGGTGCCCATAAGCTGGTCCTCCGCCCGCCCCAGGAAGGAGGGGCGGTGGCCGCCCGCCTCGAACCCGGTCGCGACGATGACGTCCACCCCGGCGGCGTCCAGCGCCTCCGCCTCGGCGACCGAGGTGGCGGCACCGGCGGTGACGATGCCGCGGCGCCGGCACTCCGCCAGCACCGCCGGCGAGGGGATGCCGTAGACGAAGCTGAACACCGGCGGCGCCGCCTCGATCAGCGCCTCCACCTGCTCCCCGTAGCGCTGGCCGAAGCGGGCCGGGCGCTCCGGCTTCTCGGCCCCCACCTCGCGGAAGAAGGGCTCGAAGGCGCGCCAGGCGGCCTCGAACGCCGCCTCGTCCATCTCCAGCCCGCCCGGATCGTGGTCGGAGACCCAGAGGTTCATGTTGAAGGGGCGGGAGGTGAGCGCGCGGATCTCCGCCGCCACCCGGCCGATCTCGTCGGGCGCCAGCACATGCGCCCCGTAGGAGCCGAGGCCGCCCCGGTTGGATACCGCCGCCGCCAGCCCGGCGGTGGACAGCCCGCCCCCGAAGGGGCCCTGGATCACGGGCAGCTCGATGCCCAGGCGGCGCGTGGCCTCGGTCGCGGAACCCATCGCTCGTCTCCTCCATGCTCTTCGGCGTGGCCGGAGGGGTAGCGCGGGCGGTAATGCTTGTATAGCTGGTATCGAAAGGTTACCGATGAATCCGGTAACCCGCCGGTAACCGCATATCACCGGAGCGACAGACCATGGCGCTGCGCATGCGCCGCAACCGTTCCCCCGACCTGCCGGACGAGTGCCCGCTGGCGGAGTGCATGGCGCTGCTGGGCGGCGCCTGGGCGCCCAACGTCATCTGGCACCTGGCCGGCGGCCCCCGCCGGTTCGGGGAGCTGCGCGCCGACATCCCGCCCATCTCCGCCCGGGTGCTGAGCGCCCGGCTGCGCGAGCTGGAGGCGCGCGGCGTGGTCACCCGCACCGTCGCCCCGACCTCTCCGCCGTCGGTGGAGTACGCGCTGACCGTGCTGGGGCGGGAGCTGCTGCCGGCGCTGGCCGCCATCGTGGAGGTCGGGCGCCGGCTGAAGCAGGTGCGCTGAGGCCGGGCCTTGCGCTAGAACTTCCGCCCATGCCGCTGCTGTCCTGCCGAAACCTGTCGCACGCCCTGGGCCCCCGGACGCTGTTCTCGGGCCTGGACCTGTCCATCGACGAGGGGGAGCGGGTGGGCCTGGTCGGGCGCAACGGCTGCGGCAAGTCCACCCTGCTGTCCATCCTGGCCGGCCGGGAGGAGCCGCAGGCGGGCGAGATCGTGCGCCGCGGCGGGCTGCGCCTATCCCTGGTGGAGCAGTTCCTGCCTCCGCACCTGCTCGAATCCTCCCTCTTCGCCCTGCTCCTGGACGCGCTGCCTGACGAGGCCAGGGAGACCGAGCGCTACCGGGTTGAGATGCTGCTGGAGGAGCTGGGCTTCGGCCCCGGCCGCTGGCAGGACCGCGTCGGCGTGCTGTCGGGGGGCGAGCACAACCGGCTGATGCTGGCCCGCGCGCTGGCCGGCGACCCCGACCTGCTGCTGCTGGACGAGCCGACCAACCACCTGGACCTGGAGACGCAGCTGATGTTCCAGCGGGTGCTGGCCGGCCTGCCCTGCGCCCAGCTTGTGGTCAGCCACGACCGGGTGTTCCTGGACCGCGCCACCAACCGCACGGTCTTCCTGCGCGACGGCCGCGCCTGGCGCTTCGCCCTCCCCTACAGCGCGGCGAAGGAGGCGCTGACCCGCGCCGACATCGCCGCCGCCGAGGCGCGCCGGGGCGAGGAGAAGGAGATCGCGCGGCTGCGCGCCAGCGCAAAGCGGCTGGCCCTCTGGGGCAGCACCTACGACAACGAGAAGTTCGCCCGCCGCGCCCGCTCCATGGAGAAGCGCATCGCCGCCATGGAGGAGGAGGTCACCTTCGTCAGCCGCGACGCGGCGGCGGCGCTCAGGCTGGAGACGGAGGCGGTGCGCGCCCGCCGCCTGCTGCAGGTCGACGGGCTGGAGGTCCGCCACGGGCCGGCCGCGCCGCCGCTGTTCGGCATCGACGCGCTGACCCTGGCGCCGGGGGAGCGGCTGGCCCTGTTCGGCGCCAACGGCTGCGGCAAGACCACGCTGCTGCGCATCCTGGCCGCGGCCCACGCCGACCCGGCGGCGCACCCGTCCGTGCGCTTCAACCCGCAGGCGCGGCTGGGATATTACGACCAGGCGCTGTCGCGCTTCGCCCCCGGCGTCACCCTGTTCGACGCCGTGCACAAGAGCACCGACCTGGGCGACCAGGCGGCGCGGCGCGAGCTGATCGGCGCCGGCTT
>DASPKT010000364.1:0-6833 GCA_035627915.1 Azospirillaceae bacterium | reverse complement strand
CGGCGGGGCGGACCCTGCCGGCCCGGGAGGGGGTCCGGCCGTCGGCCCGGGCGGGGGCGCGCCGGGCGGCGGTTGGCCGGGACCCGGCGGCGGTTCGGATGCCTGCGCAGAGGTTCCGCGCGGTCCTTCGACCCCGCCGCCCGGCTGCGGCGCACCGGGAGGCGGCGGGCCGTCACCGGGCTGGCCCCCGGGGCCGGGCTCCCCGCCGGGTCCGCCGCCCGGGCCGGCACCGGGACCGCCGGCGGGCGGGTCGCCCGGCTGCTGCTCCTGCTGCTGCTGGTCGCCGGGGCCCTGCTGGTTCTCCTGGTTCTGCTGCTCCTGCTGCTGGCGCTCCTGCTCGCGCCGCTGCTGGTTGGCGCTCTGGGCCTGGAAGGCGATGGCCTGGGTCTGGCCGAACTTGGCCTGCACCTCGGCGAAGGGGCGGATGACGGGCGGCGTCGGCGGCTGGGTCGGGCTGGTCACGCTGGAGGTGGCGCCGGGCTGGGCCAGCAGCACCGAGCCGGCCTGGGTCGACACCTCGAAGGCGCCGCTGAACAGCGTCACCTGGGTGGCGCCGCCCTCCACCGCCACGTCGAAGCCGCCCTGGGTGCCGCGGATGCCGACGGTGGCGACCGGCGTGCGGATCTCCACCGCCTCCGGCCGCGCCTTGGCGATGTCGCCGCTGGCATAAGCGAAGACGCCCTGCAGCAGCTCCACCCCGACCGCGTTGGCCTGGACGTTTCCCGGCTCGTACACGAACTCGTCCAGCACCATGCGCGCGTCCGGCTCCAGCGCGAAGGTGGTGCGGTCGGCGAACACGATGCCGATGGTGCCGTCGGCGCCGGTGCGCACCTCGTCGTTCAGGAAGACCGGATCGCCCGCCCCCAGCGGCTGGGCCACGCCGTTGCGCACGACGGTGGCGGTGCCCGCCAGCGTCTCCACCACGCCGATCGGCTGGCCCGCCCCGGCCGCCGCGGCGCCGGCCTGCGCCGTCTCGCCCGGCGCCAGGGGGCCGGCCAGCAGCCCCGCCACCGTGCCGCGCAGCACGGCACCGTCCGCGCTGACGATGTCCGGCATCGTTGCGTTATCGAAATAACCCGTGAGGAGGAGCTGGCTGCCATCGGCGGCGGTGACGAGGAGGTCGCCGCCGGGCGCCCGCGCGAACTCCGCCCCGAACAGCTCGCCGCCCATGGGCACGCGCACCGCGGCACCGGTGCCGTCGCCGAAGCCGTCGACGGCGAGCGGGGATGCCGCCCCCTCCTGCGGGTCCAGGCCCGCGACACCCCTGTCGATCGCCATCGTCTTCCTCCCCCGCTCCCGCGGCCGCTCAGGGTGCCGCGCGGGCGAGGCGCTCCAGCTCGCCCATCACGGCGAGCAGGCGCAGCTCGGCCAGCTTGGCGTCGAAGGCGGCGGAGACCTCGGATATCCGGGCGGCATACAGTTCCGACTCGGCGTCCAGCACGTTCAGCGCGGTTTCCTTGCCGGCGTCGCGCAGGGTCCGGCGGGCGTCCAGCACCTCGCCGGCGATGCCGACCGCGTTGGCCAGCAGCGACTGGCGCTTGCGCGCCGTCTCCAGCGCCTGCCATGCCATCTCCGTCTCCTCCTGCACCTTGCGGGAGACGTGGACGCGGTTGCTGCGGGTGGCCGCCAGCTCGGCGCTGGCCTGCGCCGTCCGCGCCACGGCGAACAGCCCGTCGGTCAGCTCCCAGGTCGCCACCAGCAGGATGGAGCGGTCGCGGCGGATGCCCTCCACCCCGTCCACGTCGTCCTCCCAGCGCGCCTCGGCCACCAGGTCCAGCTTGGGATAGTAGGAGGCGGCCACCGCGCGCTTGCGCGCCTCGGCGAGGTCGACCTGCCGGGCCGCCGTCTCCAGGACCGGGTTGCCGGCCTCCGCCGCCCGCTTGGCCCTGTCCAGCTCGGCCGGGATCAGGTCGGGCGGCAGCTGCGGATCGATCATGACGCCGATGTCGGGGGACACGTCGAACACCTGGCGGTAGCGGACCACCGCCTCGCGCAGCGCACCCTCGAAGGCGGTGCGGCGTTCGCGGGCGATCTGCAGCCGGGCCTTGGCCTGCAGCACGTCCACCGCGATGCCGGAGCCGCGCTGCACGCGCTCGTCCTCGAGGTTCAGCTGCTGCTGGATGCGCTGCTCGTTCTCCACGGCCAGCTGTACCAGCCGGGCCTGGCGCAGCACCTCGTTGAAGACGGTGGCGCCCTCGAGCAGAACGGTCTGGACGGTCGTGTCGCCGCCGGCGCGGGCCAGGTCCACGGCGGTGCGCGCCTGCTCCAGGGTGGCGCCGGCCCGGAAGCCGTCGAACAGGGGCTGGGAGACCCGGGCGGTGGCGCTGTTGCGGCGCACCGCGTCCGGCCCCCCCGCCTGGAGCCGCGTCTGGGGGGAGGAGACGCGCTCGTACCCGCTGTCGCCGCTGACGGAGAGGGCGGGAAGGTAGCCGGCCCAGGCGGCGCCGCGGGCATGCTCGGCGGCCTCCACCCCGCTTCGGGCGGCCTCGATCTGGGGGTGCCGGCGCAGCAGGTCGGCCAGGGCCGTGCCCAGCGTCACCGCCTTCGACATCGCGGTCGCCGGGGCCATGTACCCTGCCGGGTCGTCGGCCGCGATGCCGGATGCCGCCGGGGTTGCCAGGGTGATGGCCAGCATGCCCGCGGCCAGATACCGATTCCTTCCCATGGCGTACGCCCGATCCCCTGCCAGAGTAGTAGCTCTTTCGAGAGTTCGAGTGTCCGCCAAAACGTCGGGGAAGAAAACTGCTTTGGCTCAGGGGACCGAAATGTCACCGGTCGCCGCCGGTCCGACGGTTCCCGTCGGGCAGGCGCTCCCGATTCGGGGTTTCGGTGACGGTGAAGCCGGGCTCCCACCCGGATGCCCTTTTTCCGGCTCCGAGTCGCGGGACCCAGGAAATGTGCGGCTGGCAGGGGCTTACGGCCCTGCGGAGGCGGCGGATTCCTGTGCGGAGACTCGAGTCTCCTGCCCTTGAATCCTGTTATGCACCGTTACAGAGTTAAACTGTTGACTCGTTACAGCGCCGAATTCGCATTTCCGATCAACAGCTTGCAGCCGTTTGCGTCTCCAATCCAACGGGTATGCGTATCCGAAACCGCGAGCCGGCGTCTCCGATCCCCCCTGCCCGTGTCCCCATTCCACCGTACCCCTGTCGCGCTTCCAACGAGGGGGCGATTCCGCGTCACGGTTCCAACGAGTCGGGGGCTCCACGGGATTCCCTGGGATGTCACCGTTCCAACGACTCGATGTCGCCGTTCCCCCCGGCCACCGTCACCGTTCCAACGACTCCACGGCCCTTTTCAGGCGCTTGGAGGCCGACGCTGGGACCAAATCTTCGTTGGAACGGTGACCAAGCCACAATCGCTTGTGGACTCATCCCCTGGCCGCCGCCGTAATGCCGGGGAGTGTCGGGCACGGGCCCCGGGCTTCGTTCGTGGTTTCGGTGACATCGCGCGACGCGGAAACCGGGGTCGGACGGCCGGGATTCGTTGGAACGGTGACATCGGGGACCGGGCGGCCGGTTCCCGCCGTTACCGGTACGACGGGCCGGCGACAGCCCCGGCGGCAACGCTCTTCGTTGGATCGGTGACATGAGCAGGACGGCAGAACACGCGACACAGCTCTCGCTGCTGGACAGCCCGCTGATCGGCAGCGTGAAGAACGAGCGCTCGGTCATGGTCTACAACTTCTTCGCCCTGACGAAGGAGAAGCGGACCGAGCCGCTGCGCTACAGCGACGGCAAGGTGACCATCGAGGTCAAGGGCACCGACGCCGGCATCGCCACCATCTACGACAAGGAATTCCTGATCTACATCGCCTCGCTGATGGTCGACAAGATGAACCGCGGCGAGCCGGTGACCCCGGTCTTCAGCTTCTCCGGGCACGACTTCTTCCGGGTCTGCCACGTCTCCTCGGGCGGCAAGTCCTACGACCGCATCTCCGGCGCGCTGGAGCGGCTGCAGGGTACCCAGATCAAGACCAACATCGAGACCGGCGGCGAAGGCACCGACGAGTGGTTCAGCTGGCTGAAGTCGGCCAAGGCGGAGTACCGGAAGAACGCCAAGGGCGAGAAGGTCCTGAAGCGGATCACGGTGGAGCTGTGCGACTGGCTCTACCGGGCGATTCTCAAGGACAACCGGATGCTGACCTACGACCCCGCCTATTTCGACCTGCCGCCGATGGAGAAGCGGCTGTACGAGATGGCGCGGGCGCACTGCGGCAACCAGCCCGGCTTCAAGATCAACCTGGAGAAGCTGCGCCTGCGCGTCGGAGCCGAGACCGACCTGCGCCAGTTCCGCTACAAGCTGGCGAAGATCTCCGAGAAGAAGAATCCCCTGCCCGAATACGGCTTCCGCCTGATCAACGACCCCAACAGCGCCGACGGCGTCTCCAAGGGCCGCACCCAGCTGAAGAAGATCATGGTGGTGTTCTGGCGCCTGGACCGCTGGCGCGAGTACGACGTCAGCCGCTTCGAGGCGCTGGAGGACTGACGGCCGGGGCCGGCCATCCCGGTCGGCCGCCGGGGTCAGTCGTCCCAGGGGTCGAACACGGTCCCGGGATACCAGCCGCGGGACCGGGCGGCCTCGCGCATCTTGCCCCGCACGATGGCGTTGGCGGGCAGGATGGCGACCCGGCCTCCGAAGCCGGCGATGGCGTCGGGATGATGGATCGGCACCCCGTCCACCCGCAGCCCCGCGTTCAGCAGGTCGAACAGGGCCACCTCCCCCGCGCGCACGGCATGGTCGAAGCCCGGGACCTCCTCCCGCATGCGGGCGAACTCCGCGCCGACGCCCCAGACGCCCGCCGCGGGCAGCGCCAGGACCTGCGCCGCGATGCCGGCGCGCCGCGCCGCCAGCGTGTCCAGGTGCAGGCGCACCGTGTCGGCGGCCGGACCGACGCCGGCGGCGCGCAGCAGCAGCCGCGTCCCCCCGTCCGAGCGCACCGGGTCGAAGCCGCAGGCCTCGCACAGCCGGCGCAGGCTCTCCGGCGTGAAGTAATGGATGTGCTGCGGGCAGACCAGGGCCACCCGGTGCAGGCCGGCCGGATCGGCGCGGGAGAAGTCCGGCACCTCGACCAGCAGGTGCCCGCCCGGCTCCAGCCACCCGCGCAGCGCCCTGAGGAAGGCGCGGGGGTCGATCACGTGCTCCAGCACATGGGTGCAGAAGGCGAAGGAGAAGGGCCCCCCGACCTCCGCCGCCGCCACGCCGTCCAGCCGGTTCAGGTCGCGCTCCAGGAACGGGATGCCCGGCGGCAGCTTCGGCAGGAAGTCGATGCCGAGGAGGCGCGCGGCCGCGATCCCCTCGCCGTCGCGCAGGTGCGCCAGCAGCGCGCCGCCGCCGCAGCCCACGTCGACCACGCGGCCGCGCGCCGCCGCCAGTTCGGGCCGGCAGAAATCCACCGTGCCGGCGCCGGCGTTGGCGAACTCGGCGGTGGAGACGAAGGGGTCCCGGCCGTAGATGGCGTCCAGCAGCGCCGGCGTGTAGTCGTCCAGCATGCGGACATGACCGCAGACGGTGCACCGGCCCAGGCTCAGCCAGGCCTCCCGCCGCGCCAGCGCGTCGCCGTCCCGCTCCCAGCGCCCCAGCGGGACTTGGCCGACCGCATCGTAGGCGGTCCCGCCGCAGAGCGGGCAGGCGGGCGGAGTTCCGGTCATCGCAGATCCTTCCGGTTGCCGTGCGGGCGCAGCGCGTCGAGCCGCGCGGCCATGCGGGCGATGGCCCCGTCGATGCCGCCGGCGCCCGCGTCCACGGGGGATTGCGCCGGGAACCAGGGCCTGACCCCGGTGCCGAGCCAGGTCCAGTCCCGGTAGCCGAAGCGCCAGGCCGGCACGCCCAGGGCGCCCGCCATCTCGGCGACCGAGGTGGCGGGCGCGATCACCAGGTCGAGCCCGGCCGTCAGTGCCGCCGCCGTCTCCAGGTCGCCGGTCAGGTCGGCGTCGGCCCAGCGGTGCAGGCGGACGCCGAAGCGCGCCGCGGCCGCGGCCAGCTCCTCCTCCCCGCCGTCGTACTGCAGGCTGACCCAGTCGATGCCCGGCAGCCGGAACAGCGGGCCCCACTGGTCGAGCGTGGAATAGGCCCGTCGGCGCTCGGTGGTCAGGGTGCGCGAGCGCCAGCAGAACCCCACCTTCAGCCCGGGCCCGAGCGCCGCCAGCCGCTCCAGCCAGTCCAGCGCCAGCTCCGGCAGCGGGGCGAGGTAGCCGGCGGGCGGCGGCTCCGCCGGGAAACCCCGCAGCAGGCGGGGCAGGCTGCCGGCGGGGACGTGCAGGTCGGCGTCGCGCGGGTCGTCGGTCTCCGGACGCACGGTGGCGCCGGGCAGCGCCCGGGCGAACAGGCCGCGGAGCCGCGGGTCGCACTCCACCACCAGGTGCCCGCAGCGGGCGGCGAGCGCGCGGTAGAGCGCGCCGAACATCAGCTCGTCGCCCAGCCCCTGCTCCCGCCACACCAGCACCCGCCGGCCCGACACGTCGCCGCCGCGCCATTCCGGGATGGTGAAGCGCCGGCGCGGATGGCGCCGGTCGGCCTCGAAACGCCAGGCATAGCCCTCCCACCCCTCCGCCGTCCGGCCGCGGCCGAGATGCAGCAGGGCGCGGTTCAGCCGCGCTGTCGGCAGGCCGGGATCAAGGGCGACGGCCCGGTCGTACTCGGCGAGCGCCGCGTCGGTGCGCCCCGTCTCCTCCAGCACGCGGGCGAGGTTGTTGTGCGCCTCCGCCAGGCCGGGGGCCAGCCCGACGGCGCGGCGGTGCAGGGCCTCGGCCTCGCCGTGCCGTCCCAGCAGGCGCAGCGCGTCGCCGAGGCCGGTCAGGGCGTCCGCCGTCTCCCGCCCTCCGGCCAGCGCC
>DASPKT010000363.1:0-46411 GCA_035627915.1 Azospirillaceae bacterium | reverse complement strand
GCCGACGGTGCCGATGCGCGAGAGCGGCACGCCGGCCGCCCGCGCCCGGGCCTCCGCCTCGGCCACCCGGCCCTCCGGCAGGGTGAGGAGGTAGCGCGCCTGGTCCTCGCCGAACAGTAGGCCGGCGTCGGCCCCGGAGAGGGCGGACACGTCGGCACCGCGGCCGCCGCGCATCGCCATCTCCGCCAGGGCGACGGCCAGGCCGCCGTCCGACAGGTCGTGGCAGGCGGTCGCCAGCCGGTCCTGGATCAGGCCGCGCACGAAGTCGCCGTTGCGGCGCTCGGTCGCCAGGTCGACCGGCGGCGGCGCGCCCTCCTCGCGGCCCAGGACCTCGCGCAGGTACAGCGACTGGCCGATGGCGCCCGCGGTCTCGCCGACCAGCAGGATGGCGTCGCCCTCGGCCTTGAAGCCGCTGCCGACCGCCAGGGTGGCGTCCTTCAGCAGGCCGACGCCGCCGATTGCGGGGGTGGGCAGGATGCCCTCGCCGTTGGTCTCGTTGTAGAGGCTGACGTTGCCCGACACGACGGGGAAGTCCAGGACCCGGCAGGCCTCCGCCATGCCCTCGATGCAGCCGGCGAACTGCCCCATGATCCGGGGCTTCTCGGGGTTGCCGAAGTTCATGTTGTCGGTGATGGCCAGCGGCAGGGCGCCGACCGCGGTGATGTTGCGCCAGGCCTCCGCCACCGCTTGGGCGCCGCCGCGCACCGGGTCGGCGACGCAGTAGCGGGGTGTGCAGTCGGTGGTCATCGCCAGCGCCTTCGGCGTGCCGTGCACGCGGACGACCGCGGCGTCGCCGCCGGGGCCCATGACCGTGTCGGCCATGACCTGGCTGTCGTACTGCTCCCATATCCAGCGCTTGGACGCCAGGTCGGGGCAGGCCAGCAGCTTCAGCAGCAGCTGCGACGCCGGGGCGGGCGGCGGGAAGTCGGCGGCCTTCAGCTCGGGCTGGAGCGGCGTCGGCTCGGTCGGGCGGTGGTAGAGGGGCGCCTTGTCGAACAGCGGCGCCAGCACCAGGTCGCACCAGGTGCGGCCGTGCATCTTCAGCACCATGCGGCCGTTGTCGGTGAGGTGGCCGATGACGGCGAAGTCCAGCTCCCACTTCTCGAAGATGCGCCGGGCCTCGTCCTCGCGGCCGGGCTCCAGGATCATCAGCATGCGCTCCTGGGACTCCGAGAGCATGATCTCGTAGGGCGTCATGTTCGGCTCGCGCTGCGGGACCTTGTCCAGGTCCAGCTCGATGCCGAGGCCGCCCTTGCCGGCCATCTCGACGGAGGAGGAGGTGAGACCGGCCGCACCCATGTCCTGGATCGCCACGATGGCGTCGGTCGCCATCAGCTCCAGGCAGGCCTCGATCAGCAGCTTCTCGGTGAAGGGGTCGCCGACCTGGACGGTCGGGCGCTTGCTCTCGCTGTCGGCGGTGAACTCGGCCGACGACATGGTGGCGCCGTGGATGCCGTCGCGCCCCGTCTTGGAGCCGACATAGACCACAGGCTTACCGACGCCCGCGGCCTTCGAGTAGAAGATCTTGTCGGCCTGGGCGAGGCCCACCGTCATGGCGTTCACCAGGCAGTTGCCGTTGTACGCCTTGTGGAAGTTGGTCTCGCCGCCGACCGTGGGCACGCCGACGCAGTTGCCGTAGCCGCCGATGCCGGCCACCACGCCCGACACCAGGTGCCGGGTCTTGGGATTGCCCGGCTCGCCGAAGCGCAGCGCGTTCAGGTTCGCGATGGGCCGCGCGCCCATGGTGAAGACGTCGCGCAGGATGCCGCCGACGCCGGTCGCGGCCCCCTGGTAGGGCTCGATGAAGCTCGGGTGGTTGTGGCTCTCCATCTTGAAGATGGCGGCCTGCCCGTCGCCGATGTCGATGACGCCCGCGTTCTCGCCCGGGCCGCAGATGACCCAGGGGGCGGTGGTCGGCAGCTTCTTCAGCCACACCCGCGAGGACTTGTAGGAGCAGTGCTCCGACCACATGACGGAGAAGATGCCGAGCTCGGTCACCGTCGGCGCGCGGCCGTTGGTGCTCTCGACGATCTCGAGCATCAGCTTGTACTCGTCCGGCTTCAGCCCGTGCTCGGCGGCGAGCTCGGCGGTGACGGGCGGCTCCTTCGGCAGGATCTGATTCACGAGAGGCTCTCCACCAGGCTGTCGAAGAAGGCGCGTCCGTCGGTGTTGCCGTGCAGCGGCTCGAAGGCCCGCTCGGGGTGGGGCATCATGCCCAGGACGTTGCGCTTGTCGTTGTAGATGCCGGCGATGTCGCGGGTAGCGCCGTTGGGGTTGGCGTCGCCCATCTCGCCCTCCACCGCGGCGTAGCGGAAGGCCACCAGCCCCTCTCCCTCGAGCCGGGCCAGCGTCTCGTCGTCGGCGACGTAGTTGCCCTCGCCGTGGCCGACCGGGATGCGGATGGTGCCGCCGGCCGTGTAGCGGCGGGTGAAGTCGCTGTCGGCCGACTCGACCTTCAGCCCGACCGTGCGGCAGACATACTTCAGCGAGCGGTTGCGGATCAGCGCGCCCGGCAGCAGCCCGGCCTCGGTCAGGATCTGGAAGCCGTTGCAGACGCCGAAGACGCGCACGCCCTTCGCCGCCCGCTCCTTGACCACGCGCATGGCCGGCGACTGCGCCGCCATGGCGCCGCAGCGCAGGTAGTCGCCGTAGGAGAAGCCGCCGGGGACGGCGATGACGTCGACCTCGGGGATCTCGGTGTCCCGGTGCCAGACGATGTGGGGCTTCCTGCCGGAGGCCTGTTCCAGGGCCACGGCGACGTCCCGGTCGCAGTTGGAACCGGGGAAGACGATGACGGCGGATCTCATGGGCCGGGGACCGCTCGCGAGAATAGGGGTGCGGGGCCGCGCCCGGGCGGCCGGCCCTCCTGGCGCGGGAAGCTAGCCACGCGGGTCCCGGAATGCAAGGCGGGGCGCCCCGCGCCCGCCGCAGGACGGCTACCCGCGCGGCGATGCCGGACGGGCGCCGGGCGCGCCGCGCCGGTTGAGTGCATACCTCTAAAGAGGTAGGCTTCTTCCGTGGCAGCGCCCGGGACAGGGCCGCGCCGCGCGGGGAGGGATGCCATGCGGTCCTGGGGGTGCGTCGCGGCGGTACTGGGCGTGGTGGCTGCCGGCCTGCCGCGCCCCGGCGTGGCCGCCGCCGATCCGCCGCTGCAGGGGTTCGGCTACCTCCGCGCCACGCTGGGCGCGACGGAGGGCGGCGGGCCGCACGCCTGCTGGCAGCTGCCGGGCGCGCCGGCCAAGTTCCGGCTCGGCAACGAATGCGACGTCTACGGCGAGATCGGCGCCCGCGCCCGGCTGGGCGATGCCGGCGGCCCGCGGCTCGTCGGCAATCTCCGCTACGGCTACTTCGCGCCGGAGAGCGACGCGGACGGCGGCGACCCCTTCCTGGCGGAGGCGTGGGGCGGCGTCGCCGGGCTGCTGCCGGGGGCGCAGTCGGACGCCATGGTCTGGGGCGGGCGGCGCTTCTACCGGCGCCAGGACCTGCACCTCCTGGACTTCAAGCATTGGGACGCGTCCGGCGACGGCGCCGGCGTGGAGGACCTGGACCTCGGCCCCGCCCGCGCCGCCTATGCCTGGTTCCGGGCGGCGGAGCGGGTGGCGACGCCGGCGGGGCCGGCGCGGCGGGTGGTCAAGCGCCACGACCTCAGGCTCTACGGCATCGCGGCCAATGCGGGCGGCACGCTCGGCATCGGCGGCGACGCCAGGACCGTTTCCGCCAATAGGCCAGGCACCGCCGGGCGGGGCGGCGCCATGCTGAGCCTGACGCACGACCAGGCCGGGCTGCCGGGGGGCGCCGCCAACCGGCTGGCGCTGCAGGCCGGGCGGGGCGCCGCCGCGACGCTGAACCGCGTCTCCGACCCGGTCTCGGGCGGCCGCGCCTGGCGCGTGGTGGACGAGCTGACCTGGGTGGCCGGCACCCCCTGGACCGGCCAGGTGACGGCGGTGGCGGAATGGCGCGAGGGGCGCGGCCGGGTACCCGGCCAGGCCTGGTACTCGCTGGGCGCCCGGCCGGTCTACGCCGTCACGGAGCATGTCTCGTTGGCGGTGGAGGCGGGCGTCGACCTGGTCGACCCCGACGACGGGCCGGTGCGCCGGCTGGCCAAGCTGACGCTGGCGCCGACGCTGGCGGCCGGCCCGGGCTTCTACGACCGGCCGCAGCTACGCGCTTTCGCCACCTACGCCCGCTGGAACGCCGCCGCGCGGCGGGCGGGGCTGAGGGGGCCGGACGGCGGGCGCGACGGGCTCAGCGTCGGCATCCAGGTGGAGACATGGTGGTGAGCCTCATGGATGGCGGGATGGGCGGCCGGATCGACCGGCGGCGGGCCCTGGCGGCCGGGGGCGCCGCGGCACTGGCGGGGCTGCTGCCCGGCCGCTCGGCGCGTGGGGCTGCGCGCGAGCTGAAGGTCGCCATGATGGCGGTCTCGGGCCAGCAGCGCACCATCCTGATCGAGACGATGGAGGGGTTCGAGCGGCGCCACCGCGAGATCATCGTCCGTTTCGACCAGCTGGAGCATGAGACCTACAAGGAGCGGTTCGAGCAGCTGGCCGGCATGGGCGGCTACGACGTCATGTTCTGGTTCGGGGGCGAGCGGCTGGCTGCGGCGGTGCAGGCCGGGCTGGTCCGCGCGGCCGAAGAGGTGCCGGGCAGCGAGCCCTGGCGGGGCCGCTTCCCCCGCGCCATCGCGACCGCGACGGAGGTCGACGGGCGCGCCTTCGCGCTGCCGCTCTCCTACTACAACTGGGGCTTCTACTACCCGAGGCCGCTGTTCGACCGGCTGGGGTTGGCGCCGCCGCGCAGCTGGGACGGGCTGCTGGAGACCGGGGAGCGGCTGCAGGCGGCGGGCGTGGTGCCCTTCGCGCTGGGGTCCCGGTTCCCCTGGACGCTCGCCGGCTGGTACGACTACCTGGACCTGCGCCTGAACGGCCTCGCGCACCACCTGGCCCAGCTCCGGGGCGAGCGCAGCTTCGACCTGCCGGAGACGCGGCGGGTGCTGGAGACCTGGGGCGGGCTGTTCCGCCGCGGCTGGTTCCCGCCCGACCATGCCGAGATGGATTGGCGCGGGGCACTGCCGGGGCTGATGCGCGGCCATGCCGGCATGGTGCTGATGGGCAACTTCATCGTCTCCCAGCTGCCGCCGGCGCAGCGGGCCGTGCTCGGCTACTTCCCCTTCCCGGAGATGGACCCCGAGGTGCCGCGGGCGGAGAACGCGCCGACCGACGTGCTGATCGTGCCGCGGGCCGCGACCAACCTGCGCGAGGCCGGGCTGTTCCTGTCCTACATGGCGGAGCCGGACGTGCAGGCCCGCTTCAACGGCGCCATCGGCCAGCTGGCGCCGCGGGCCGGCGCCGAGCCGCCCGCCGACCCGCTGCTGCGCGCGGGCGCGGAGACGGTCGCCGCCGCGGCCGGCGTGGCGCAGTTCTTCGACCGCGACGCCCGCCCGGCGATCCGCGACGCGGGCCTCGCCGCCTTCGCCGCCTTCTCCCGCGACCCCGGCCGGGTGGAGGAGACGGTCGCGGCGCTGGAACAGGCCCGCCTTTCCATCACGCGCTGACCGGTCCCGCACAGAAGCCGGCCGTCGATGGACAGTAATCCCGGCCGCGACCGTCTCGCCGCTTGCTTAATCAGCCATCGCCAATATTAGCGTGCCCGGGGCCAGTCCTTGCCGATGGCCGGGCTTTTCCGGCCGCGCGGGAACGACGGGGGCGGCACCGGTGTTGCCAGGGCAGATCGTCGGCGACACCGGATGGAGAAGAGGCATGCACCGCGAAGGCCACGGCACCACGTCGCTCTGGATGGACACCGGCCGGATGCCGCAAGGCGACGCGGCCATGCCGCGCCCGGCGGAGCCGGCGCACGAATCCGACCTGGACATGCCCTCCGCCGCCGCCTTCGCGCCTTTCAGCCTGGTGAACCGCGAGCAGCCCGCGGACGTGGTGGTGGTCGGCGCCGGGATCGCCGGCATGACCACCGCCTACCTGCTGGCGCGCGAGGGGCGGGAGGTGCTTGTGGTGGACATGGGCCCCGCCGGCCGCGGCCAGACCGGCCGCACCACCGCCCACCTCTCCAACGCCTTCGACGACCGCTATTACGAGCTGGAGCGGATGCGCGGCGCCGACGCGGCGCGGCTGGCCGCCGACAGCCACACCGCCGCCATCGCCATGATCGAGCGGATCGCCCGGGAGGAAGGGATCGACTGCGACTTCCGCCGCGTCGACGGCTACCTGATGCTGGCGCCGGAGACCGACCCGTCCGAGCTGGAGCAGGAGCTGGCGGCCGCCCACCGAGCCGGGCTGGCGGGCGTGGCCCGGGTGGACGACTTCGCCCTGCCCGGCGGCCAGCGCGGCCCGGCGCTGCGCTTCCCCGACCAGGGCCAGTTCCACCCGCTGAAGTACCTGGAGGGGCTGCGCCGGGCCATCGAGGCGCGCGGCGGCCGCCTCGTCTCCGGCCAGCGGGTGGAGAAGGTGGAGGGGGGCGAGTACGCGACCCTGCACCTGGCCGGCGGCGGCAGCCTGCGCGCCACCGCCTGCGTGGTCGCCACCAACTCCCCCTTCGTCGACAAGGTCGCCATCCACACCAAGCAGGCGCCCTACCGCACCTACGTGGTGGGCCTGCGCATCCCCGGCGGGACGGTGGCGCCGACCCTGTGGTGGGACACGCTGGAGGAATACCATTACGTCCGGCTCCAGCCCGCGGAGGACGGCTCCGGCGACGACATCCTCATCGTCGGCGGCGAGGACCACAAGACCGGCGAGGCGCACGACATGGAGGAGCGCTTCGCCCGGCTGGAGGCCTGGGCGCGGGAGCGCTGGCCGCAGGCGGGCGCGCGGGCCTATTCCTGGTCGGGCCAGGTGATGGAGCCGTTCGATGGCCTCGCCTTCATCGGGCGCGACCCCGCCAACACCGCCAACATCCTGATCGCGACCGGCGACAGCGGCATGGGCATGACCCACGGCACCATCGCCGGCATGCTGCTGACCGACCTGCTGCAGGGGCGGGACAACCCCTGGGCCGGGCTGTACGACCCCGACCGCAAGATGGGCAGCAACCTGAAGACCTACCTGCGGGAGAACCTGGACGTCGCCAAGGAGTTCGTGCGCGAGCATCTGGGCGGCGGCGAGGTGACGACCGAGTCCGCCATCGCGCCCGGCTGCGGCGGCGTGGTCACGCACCACGGGAAGAAGGTGGCGGTCTACAGGGCGGAGGACGGGATGGTGCAGCGCGTCTCCGCCGTCTGCACCCATCTCGGCTGCATCGTGCACTGGAACGAGCTGGAGCGCTGCTGGGACTGCCCCTGCCACGGCTCCCAGTTCGCCACCGACGGCAGCCTGCTGAACGGCCCGGCGCCGACGCCGCTGGGGCGCGTGGAGGGCTAGGCGGGGGGTAGGCGAGGGGCGTCCCCGGGCGGCGGCGAAGCGCGCAGTTGACGCCGCCGCCCGCTCCTGCGGATAGTGGCGCGGGAACGCCCCAAAGCCGCCCAGACCCAAGTCGCCAAGAGATGACCCCCATGTTCAACATCGAGACGGTGGACTTCGCCTCCGCCGACGCCCCCGCCGCCTTCGTCCGCTCGCTGCACGGCACCGGTTTCGCCGTGGTCCGCAACCACCCGATCGACCCGGCGCTGATCGAGCGCCTCTATGCGGAGTGGCGGGAGTTCTTCGCGTCCCCGTCCAAGATGGACTACCTGTTCTCGCCGGAGACGCAGGACGGCTACTTCCCCTTCAAGGCGGAGAACGCCAAGGACAGCTCGGTCAAGGACCTCAAGGAGTTCTACCACGTCTATCCCGGCCGCCGGCTGCCGCCCGGCGTGAAGGACGCCACCGACCGCATGTACGCGGCGCTGCGCGAGCTGGGTACCACGCTGCTGGGATGGATCCAGGACAATTCCCCGCGGGAGGTCGCCGGCGCCTTCTCCGAACCGCTGCCGAACATGATGGACGGCAGCGACCGCAGCCTGTTCCGCGTGCTGCACTATCCCCCGATCGGCGAGGGGTACGAGCCGGGTGCCGTGCGCGCCGCCGCGCACGAGGACATCAACCTCATCACCCTGCTGGTCACGGGAAGCGAGCCGGGCCTGCAGGCCAAGGACACGGCCGGCAACTGGCACGCGGTGCCGTGCGACGCCGGCATGATCGCGGTGAACGGCGGCGACATGCTGAAGGTGGCCTCGGGCGGCTACTTCCCGGCCACCACCCACCGGGTGGTGAACCCGCCGCCGGAGCACAACGTGTCCCGCTACTCCATGCCCATGTTCCTGCATCCGCGGGGCGACGTGAAGCTGTCGGCGGAGCTGACGGCGGAGCAGTACCTGGACCAGCGGCTGCGCGAGATCGGCCTGAAGAAGTGAGCCGCGGGCGACCGCGACGCGCCTCTTGAACGGGGCCGGGGCAGGGGATTAGGGTCCCCCGCGCCCCGGCCCCGTTTCCATGTCCGGGCACCCCGTCCGCCGACACGCAGAGGGAACCCCCGATGCTCCGCCGCCTCGCCCGCGCCGCCCTGTCGTTCGCCATCCTGCCGTCCGCCGCGGTCCTGCTGTCCGCCTTCCCGGCGCTGGCCGGCGGGCTGCCGCCGATGAAGGCGGAGTACGCGGCGACGCAGACCCTGTCGGTCAACGGCGCCGACTTCCGGATGAGCCTGAACCACGCCAAGGGGCGCGAGCGGCGCGAGCTGTCGCTGGAGGGCACCCGCAGCGTGCTGATCCTGCGCCCCGACCGGCAGGAGGCCTTCGTGCTGCAGCCGGAGGCGAAGGTGGCGATGCCGATCGGCCTGGGCGACCCGGAGGTGGGGCCCGACCTCTCCACCCTGCACAAGCTGGACGCGGTGCCGCAGGGCAAGGAGAAGGTCGGCGGGCTCGACACCGTGAAGTACCGGGTCTCCGGCGTCTACGAGGAGGGCGGCGGCTTCGAGGGCACCGTCTGGGCGACCGACGACGGCATCTACGCCAAGGTCGACGGCACCGCCACCGACGGGGGCGAGCCGGTCATGGTGCGGCTGGAACTGGCCGACGTGACGCGCGGGCGTCAGGACCCCGCGCTGTTCGAGCTGCCCGCCGGGACCGCCATGATGGACTTCGACCCGATGGGCGGGCGGGTGCCCGAGGTGCTGGCCAAGCCGGGCCAGCCGTGACGCCCCATCCCCAACGGGTTGCCCCGTCGGGGAGAGGAGAGGCTTTCATTCCATCTCCCGAGCGGCGATAGTGGGCCATGGACGACAGCAGCTTGCGACGGGGTGGGGTTGCGGCCGCTCGGGCGCTGGTGGCGGCTGCCCTGGCGCTGGGCCCGGCCGCGTTCGCCGCCGCGGCGCTGGCGGCCGACAAGGCGGCGCCGGCGCGGACGCTGACCATCGGCGTCAACGACTTCCCCGGCAACTGGAACCCCAACATCGAGTCGCAGGGGATCAAGTCCTTCATCGAGTGGATGGCCTACCGTCCGCTGACCTTCTACGACGAGAACTGGGAGCTGGCCTGCGGGCTGTGCACCGAGCTTCCCTCGCGCGAGAAGGGCACCGCCTGGACCGAGAAGCTGCCCGACGGCTCCACCGGCGTGGCGCTGAAATATACGATCAACCCCAAGGCCGTCTGGGGCGACGGCACGCCGGTGACCACGCGCGACGTGCTGTTCACCTGGAAGGTGGGGCGGCACCCCGACACCGGCTTCGCCAACAGGCACCTGTTCGCCGAGGACATCCGCGACATCGACGCGGTGGACGACCGCACCTTCATCGTCCACCGCTCCCGCTTCGTCTGCAACTACGCGGAGCTGAGCGACTTCCTGCTGCTGCCCCAGCACCTGGAGCGCGAGGCGTTCGAGCGGGACCCGGGCGGCTACAAGCTGCACAGCCGGTACGAGACCGACACCACCAACCCCGGCCTCTGGCACGGGCCCTACCGGCCGGTGAAGGTGGACACGGGCGCCAACGTGGTGCTGGAGCGCAATCCCCGCTGGCACGGGCGCAAGCCGCACTTCGACCGCATCGTGGTGCGCGCCATCGAGAACTCCGCGGCGCTGGAGCAGGCGCTGCTGGCCGGCGACGTGGACTACGTCCCGGGCGAGTATGGATTCAGCGTCCACCAGGCCTCCCAGCTGGAGAAGCACCACGGCCACAAGTTCACGGTCGTCTGGAAACAGGGGCTGGCCTACCGCCACCTGGACGTCAACCACGACAACCCGGCCCTGGCCGACGTGCGGGTGCGGCGCGCCCTGCTGATGGGCATCAACCGGGAGCTGATGAACGACCGGCTCTATTACGGCCGCAACGTCGTCGCCCACACTGACGTCAACCCGCTCGACAGCGTGCACGAGCCGGACGTGCGCCAGTACCCCTACGACCCCGAGCAGGCCGGCCGCCTGCTGGACGAGGCGGGCTGGACGCTGCGGCCGGACGGGGTGCGCTACGACGCGTCGGGCAAGCCGCTGACGCTGGAGCTGGTCGCCGTGTCGGGCGACCGCACCATCGACCTGGAGCTGCAGATCCTGCGCGACGGCTGGAAGCGGCTCGGCGTCCAGACCACGGTGCGGACCGCCATCGCGCGCGTCCTGTTCGGCGACCTGCTGACGGAGCGCAAGTTCACCGGCCTCGCGCTGTTCTCCTGGATCGCAGCGCCGAAGGGCGGGCCGCGCACGACGCTGCACTCCGCCTCGGTGCCGACGGCGGAGAACGGCTGGGCCGGGCAGAACTACCTGAACTACCGCAATCCCCGGATGGACGCGCTGATCGACGACCTCGACCAGCGCTGCGAGCCCAAGGCCAACCAGGAGGCCTGGAGCGCCGCCCAGCGCCTCTACGCCGAGGAGCTGCCGGCGCTGCCGGTCTTCTTCCAGTCCGACGCCTTCTTCTTCCCGGTCTGGCTGAAGGGCGTCACGCCCACCGGCCACCAGTTCGACAGCACCATCCGGGTGGAGGACTGGCACCGGGAGGACCCCGCGCCCTGATCCCCCGCCGGCGCGGACGCAGCAGCACATGAGGAGAGAGCCATGAACATCCGTTCCACCGGCCTGCCGGGCGCGGTCCTCGCCGCCGCCCTGGCCCTCGCGGCCGTGCCCGCGGCGGCGCAGCCCGTGCCCGGCCAGGTCATCGGCGCCCCCCAGCTGGACCGCCAGAAGGCCTTCATCGAGCAGTACGCCAAGGCGCACCCCGACGCGGTGCGCCTGCCCACGGGGGTCGTCTACCGGGTGCTGCGGCCGGGCAAGCCGGGCAGCCCCAAGCCCCGCATCACCGACCAGGTGCGCGTGCACTACGAGGGCAAGCTGATCGACGGGCGGGTCTTCGACAGCTCCTACCGTCGGGACGAGACCTCGCTGTTCCACCTGCCCAAACTCATCAAGGCCTGGCAGGACACGATCCCGCTGATGAGCATCGGCGAGAAGATCGAGATGGTGGTGCCGTCGGAGCAGGGCTACGGCTCCAAGGGCAGCGAGGACATCCCGCCCAACGCCACCCTCGTCTTCACCATGGAGCTGTTCGAGGCGCTGCCGGGCCCGGTGCTGCGCTGATCCCCGGCAGCACGGGGCAGGGGCACCCCTTCTTCGGTTTGACATCGGCCGCGCGATCCGTATAGTGCCGGCCTTCCACTCCCGGGAAGGCGGGCGTGCGCCGCTTGGCGCGCGCCCCGTCCCCCGGCGGGCCCCTCCCTCAGGGATGGGCGCGCGCGGGGGAACTACCGGGACAACACGGTGCCGCGACAACGCGGCCGACAGGAGCGAGTGATGAGCAAGCGTCAAGAGTCCAAGTACAAGATCGACCGCCGCCTCGGCGTGAACCTCTGGGGCCGCGCCAAGAGCCCGGTGAACCGCCGTGAGTACGGCCCCGGCCAGCACGGCCAGCGCCGCAAGAAGCCGTCGGACTTCGGCCTGCAGCTGATGGCCAAGCAGAAGCTGAAGGGCTACTACGGCAACATCGGCGAGCGCCAGTTCCGCCGCCTGTACCAGGAGGCCGTGCGCCGCAAGGGCGATTCGGGCGAGAACCTGATCCAGCTGCTGGAGCGCCGCCTGGACGCGGTCGTCTACCGCATGAAGTTCGCGCCGACCCCGTTCTCCTCGCGCCAGATCATCAACCACGGCCACATCCTGGTTAACGGCAAGCGCGTGAACATTCCGTCCTACGTCGTGAAGGACGGCGACACCATCGAGGTCCGCCAGAAGGCCAAGCAGTTCGCCCTCATCATGGAGTCCGCCGTCTCCGGCGAGCGCGACGTGCCGGAGTACCTGCAGGTCGACGCCGGCGCCCTGAAGGGCACCTTCGTGCGCGCCCCGGGCCTGGCCGACGTGCCGTACCCGACCCAGATGGAGCCGAACCTGGTCATCGAGTACTACTCGCGCTGATCCGGGCTTCCGAGCCGTCGGAAAAGGCCGTGCCCCCCGGGGCGCGGCCTTTTTCTTTTGGCGGCCGGGCGCTCCCACAATCGTCATGTCCGCGAGGGTGAGCGCGCTCCCGCCTCACCCCCTTCACCGTCACCCCCGCGGAGGCGGGGGTGACGGCAGCGGTTGGGAGGGGAGCGCCCACTACCTCCCGCCCACTTCCCGCCTCCCACCCCATTGACCGCCGCCCCGTCCGGCCTCACGCTCCAGGGAGCCAGACGGGCAGGGGGCCGGCCATGCAGCGGGTGACGGGGATCGGGGGGATCTTCTTCAAGGTGCGCGACATGGCGCGCATGGCGGCCTGGTACCGCGACAACCTCGGCATCGACATGGAGGAGGGGTTCACCGGCCGTTCCTTCCGCTGGCCGGACGGGCAGACGCCGGAGCGGCCGGGCATGACGGTCTGGAGCCTCTTCACCCAGGACAGCGCCTACTTCGACCCCAGCACGGCGCCCTTCATGGTGAACTACCGGGTCGACGACCTCGACGCCATGCTGGCGCAGCTGCGCGGCAACGGGGCGGCGGTGGACGACAAGGTGGAGGAGGGGGAGTTCGGGCGCTTCGGCTGGGTCATGGACCCCGAGGGCAACCGCATCGAGCTGTGGCAGCCGCCCGCCGGCATGTGAGGCCCGTCGAAGAAATCCCCGGCCTGATGGCCGGGGTCCAGGTTCATGCGCGGTAGGAGTCGTCAAGAGAGCGGCATCCGCCGCTGCCGACGCCAACACCGCGATACCCGCCGCGTCCCCGCCCTATACCGTCAGGACAGGGGTGGCCGGCGTTGCCGCGGTGCGGAATGGGGTTGATCCCTTGCCGGGCTTGCGGGCATTCTCGCAACTCCGTTGCGTCCCGGCTGCCGAAAATGACTGAAACGAACCGCGTCTATCTCTACGACACCACGTTGCGCGACGGCGCGCAGACCCAGGGGGTGGACTTCACCGCCGCCGACAAGGCCGCCGTCGCGCGGGAGCTGGACGCGCTGGGCATCGACTATGTCGAGGGCGGCTGGCCCGGCGCCAACCCGACCGACGACGCCTTCTTCGCCGACCCGCCGTCGTTCCGGCACGCGACCTTCACCGCCTTCGGCATGACCCGGCGCCCCGGGCGCAGCGCCGCCAACGATCCCGGCCTGAACGCGCTGTTCAACAGCGGCGCCCCGGCCGTCTGCCTGGTCGGCAAGACCTGGGACTTCCACGTGGACGTGGCGCTGGGCATCGGCCGGGAGGAGAACCTGGAGCTGATCCGCGACAGCGTGGCGGAGGCGAAGGGGCGCGGGCGCGAGGTGCTGTTCGACTGCGAGCACTTCTTCGACGGATACAAGGCCAACCCGGCCTTCGCGCTGGCCTGCGCCAAGGCGGCGTACGATGCCGGCGCCCGCTGGGTGGTGCTGTGCGACACCAACGGCGGCACGCTGCCGCACGAGGTGGAGGAGATCGTGGCCGCCGCTGCCCTGGCGATCCCGGGCAGCCACCTCGGCATCCACTGCCACAACGACACGGAGAACGCGGTCGCCAACAGCCTGGCCGCGGTGCGCGCCGGCGCCCGCATGATCCAGGGCACCCTGAACGGGCTGGGGGAGCGCTGCGGCAACGCCAACCTCGTCTCCCTCATCCCGACGCTGGCGCTGAAGATGGGCTACGAGACAGGGGTGTCGCGCGAGGGGATGGGGCGCCTGCTGCACGTCAGCCGCATGCTGGACGACCGGCTGAACCGGGCGCCCAACCGCCACGCGGCCTATGTCGGCGAGAACGCCTTCGCCCACAAGGGCGGGCTGCACGTCTCGGCGGTGGAGAAGGACCCCACCAGCTACGAGCACCTGGACCCGGGCCTGGTCGGCAACCGGCGGCACATCCTGGTGTCCGACCAGGCCGGCCGCTCCAACATCCTGGCCCGCTTCCGCGAGATCGGGCTGGAGATCGACGCCGCCGACCCCCGCATCGCCGCCTTGGTGGAGCAGGTCAAGCAGCGCGAGTACGAGGGCTACGCCTATGACGGGGCGGAGGCCAGCTTCGAGCTGCTGGCGCGCCGCGCGCTGGGCGAGGTGCCGGACTATTTCCGCCTGGCGAGCTTCCGCGTCATCGACGAGCGGCGCTGGAACGCGCGCGGCGACCTGGTCACCCTGTCGGAGGCGACGATCAAGGTGGAGGTGCCGGGCGTGCCGCACCCGCTGATGACCGTGGCGGAGGGCAACGGCCCGGTGAACGCGCTGGACACGGCGCTCCGCAAGGCCCTCATCCCCGCCTATCCGCACCTGGACGGCATGCGGCTGGTCGACTACAAGGTGCGCATCCTCACCCCGAACGACGGCACCAAGGCGGTCACGCGGGTGATGATCGAAACCCAGGCGCGGGACGGGCGACGCTGGTCCACGGTGGGGGTCTCCGCCAACGTGATCGACGCCTCGTTCAACGCCTTGAACGACAGCATCACCTACTGCCTCTACCGGGCAGGGGCGGCGGTCGGCCCGGCGGCGGACGCGAGGGCCCCGGCGGCCTGACCGGAGGGGCCAATTCGGGGCGTCATGAGCGGAACCAACCGGCGGGAACTGGCGAAGGCGGCGGCGGACGGGGCGGGACCGGCGGTCGTGCTGGTCGAGCCGCAGCTGGGCGAGAACATCGGCACCTGCGCCCGCGCCATGCTGAACTGCGGCCTGACCGACCTGCGCCTGGTGCGCCCGCGCGACGGCTGGCCCAACGAGAAGGCGGTCTCCGCCTCGGCCGGCGCCACGCTGGTGCTGGACCGGGCGCGGGTGTTCGAGACGACGGCGGACGCCATCGCTGACCTGCACAAGGTCTACGCCACCACGGCGCGCCCGCGCGACATGGTGAAGCCCGTCCTGACCGCCAAGGCGGCGGCGCAGGAGATGCGCGCCCACCACAGCGCCGGCCGGCAGGTCGGGCTGCTGTTCGGGCCGGAGCGCACCGGCCTGTTCAACGACGACCTGGCGCTGGCCGAGAGCCTGATCACCATCCCGCTGAACCCCGGCTTCTCCAGCCTGAACCTGGCGCAGGGCGTGCTGCTGGTCTGCTACGAGTGGTACCAGACCGGCGACATCCCACCCGACAGCTTCCTCTTCACCGGCAACAGCCGCCCCGCCACCAAGGCCGAGCTGGTCAACCTGTTCGAGCACCTGGAGGCGGAGCTGGACGGCACCGGCTTCTACACCAGCGAGGAGAAGCGACCCTCCATGGTTCGCAACGTCCGCAACATGCTCCAGCGCGCCCACATGACGGAGCAGGAGGTGCGGACCTTCCACGGCATCATCGCCGCCCTGGTGGGCCGCAAGAAGCAGCGCCGCCAGGAGGGGTGAGCCTCACTCCGGCATCGTCTCCCCGGTGCCGCCGGCGGCCTTGGGGAAGTCGCGCAGCTTGGGCAGCCCGTCGCGCATGGGCAGCACGTGCTCGGCGTAGTTCAGGTGGAACATCGGCCTGAACGCCACCGTCGGCAGCTTCGCCGCATAGACGTCGGTCATGCCGAAGCCGGGATGGCCGGTCATCAGGTGCCCGCCGCAGCGGGTACAGAAGCGCCGGTGGCTCATGCCCGACTTGTTGAAGCCGCCCAGCAGCTCCGCCCCCTTCACCACCCGCACCGCGTCGTCCGGCCACAGGGTGAAGGCCACCATCGGCGCGCCGGTGTAGGCGCGGCAGGACTCGCAGTGGCAATAGCCCATCTCCACGGGCTCCCCCACCGCCTCGATCTCCACCGCCCCGCAGAAACAGGAACCCCGATGCACCCCGGCCATGCCGCGCCTCCGTCGCCAAGTGCCCCGCAGGCGGGGACGATAGGCGCGCCGGGCGGCCGGGGCCAGCATCCCTTAGGGGGATGGGGAGGCGTATCCCCGGGGGCACGGCGTCGGTGGACCCCTCACCCTCCCACCGCTTCGCGGCGGGTCCCTGCGTACCCCTCACCCTCCCACCGCTTCGCGGCGGGCCCCTCCCTCTCCCCCAAGGGGCGAGGGGACAAGACGCTGCGACGATCCCCTCTCCCCTTGGGGGAGAGGGAGGGACCCATTGCGTCAGCAATGGGAGGGTGAGGGGTAGGAATCGGGACGCCGGGAACCGCCCCCTCACCGCCGCATCAAAAACTCCCGCCCGACCTTCACCCGCCTGACCCCGTCGTACTCGACGATGTCCGCGGTGGCGTAGGTCTCCGACCAAGCGTCGGGGAGGAAGCTGCCGGTGCCGACCACGTCGATGGGGGCCAGCGCGTCGGCCATGACGCGGCACTTGGCGGGGCCGAAGCCGCTGGACGCGACGATCCTGACCTTGGGGAAGCCGGCCTCGTCCAGCTTCTCGCGCACCCAGTGGATGGCGGCGGCGGAGACGCCGGCGCCGATCAGGTAGCGCAGTTCCGTCTCGTCGCGGTAGCCGCGGATGGCGTGGGGCGCGCGGCGGTCCAGCACGGCGTAGCTGCCGGGCGGGTCGAGCCCCTCCACGAAGCGGCCGCCGGGCGTGTCGAGCCGCACCGACAGGCGCCCCTCGGCGGCGAGGTCGGGGAAGCGGCGGCAGACCTCCAGCGTATCCGTGACCTCGCGCCCGAAATAGTCGACCAGGACGGTCATCGGCTCGTCGGGGAAGGTCTCCCGGTACATCTCGGCGGCGCGCACGGTGGAGCCGGCGTAGCCGATCAGCGCGTGCGGCATGGTGCCGAGCCCGCGCTCCAGCCCGAAATAGCGCGCGGTCGCGTCGGTGGCGTTGCCGACGAAGCCGACCGCGCCGTCCTTGCGCTTCGCCCGCTCCGACCCGACCGACGCGGCGTAGGCCATGATCTCCGCCATCTCGGTCCCGGCGCAGTGGCGGGCGTCCATGGCGAGGAAGGCGACCTTGGGCAGGCCGGCCGCCATGATGTAGGCGTTGTGGGCGGCGACGCAGGCAGGGCCCAGCTTCATCAGGAACAGGGTCTCCATCTCCACCAGCCCGGCGAAGGGCCCGGAGATCCACATCATCGGCTCGCCGGCGCCGACCCACTTGCCCTCCTCGAAGTTCTGCTGAATCTCGGGCTCGAAGCCGCGAGCCCGGCAGGTCGCCCGCAGCCAGTCGAGCGCGAGGCGCGGGGCGAAGACGACGGGGCGGCGCATGAAGACGGCGTAGGTGACGCGGACGTCGCCGTGGCGCTCCACGATGGCGCGGGTGCGCTTGAAATAGACGTCCGTCCAGTCGCCGACCTGGTCGGGGGCGGGCGGGGTGGAACGCGGTTCGGCCATGGCGGCGCTCTTCCCTGGTCGCGTCGGCACAGGGGCAACCGCCCCCGCGCCCTCCCATAACGCCCGGGGCGGCACTTCCGCCCCGGCGCTTTCGCGACACCCTGGACCGGGAAGCGGGCCGCGGTCAACGGGATGCGGTCAGCGGGTGGCGGGCGCGGGCTCCGCTTCGGCGTCCCCGCCGGCGGCGCCCTTGCCTTCCGACGGGCCGTCCTCGGGCTTGTCCCTGCGCCGCCGCTCCCGCCGCTCCTCCGGGGCCGCGGTGCGGGCCTCAGGCGGGGCCTTGGCGAAGGCCTCCAGCAGCGCCTCGTGCAGGGCGACCTGGGACTCCGCCCCGACCTCGCGCAGCCGGGCCAGGGCGGCGGCGGCGGCGGCGCGGTCGAACGGCTCGGACCTCAGGACCCGGCCGGCCTCCCGGCGGGCCTCGCGGATCGCCTGGATGCGCTGCCGGCCCTCCTCGCGCCGCGCCTCCAACTCGGCCCGGACATAGGGGCGCATCTCCCGGCTGAGGCCGGGCATGAAGCCCATGCCGGGCCCGCGACCCTCGCCGCCGGCATGCCCGCGGCCAGTCAGGTGGTGGCCGACCATCATGCCGCCGACCAGCAGGTTCACGGACAGGGACAGGACCAGGCCGGCGATCAGCAGCTTCACGGTGCGGGTCATGGGGCGGGCTCTTCGGTGGGAAGGAGGGCGGCGTCGCCGAGCATCGCCGCGGCGACCTCGCCCGACTCCTCGGCGAAGGCGTCCAGCATCTCGGCGCCCAGCGTCTCGGCGGCCGCCTCGACGGGGAAGGGGGTCAGGCCGCCGGCGCCCAGCACCACGCCCAGCAGGGCGGACGCGGTGGCGGTGGCGATGCCTGCGGTCCATTGCCGCCAGGCGGTGCCGAACGCGCGCGCCAGGCGCGTCGCGGCGCCGGGGGCGGCAGCGGGCAGGGGATGGTCCAGCGGGATGTCCAGCACGGCGCGGCGCAGCGCCGGCCCCGCCCGATCCAGCGGCAGGTCGGCCAGCAGCGTCTCCAGCCGCAGCGCCCGGCGGTGGGCCTCCTGCACCGCGGGCGCGGCGGCCAGCAGGGCCTCGGCGGGGCCGCGCAGGTGGGCCGGCCAGGCGGACAGGTCCGGCCCGTGCAGGTCCAGCAGTTCCTCAAAACGGTCGGGGGTCATCGCGGCCCTCCTCTGGCGATCCTTGTGGCGCCGTCCGGCATCAGCGCCGACAGCCTGTCCCGCAGCGCCCGGCGGGCGCGCACCAGCAGCGTCTCCAGGGCGCCCACGCTGACCTCCATCGCCCTCGCCGCCTCCGCGTTGCTGAGGCCGGCGTCGTAGCAGAGCGAGATGGCGGCGCGCTGGCGCTCCGGCAGCTCCTCCACCGCGAGTGCTACGGCGCGGGCGGTCTGGCTGCGGTCCAGCGCCTCCTCCGCCCCCGGTGCCGGGTCGGCGGGATCGCCGGCGGCCTCCAGCGGGGCGCCGTCGGGCCGGCGCTTGCGGTCCAGGCACAGGTTCATGGTGATCCGGTAGAACCAGGTGGTGAAGCGCGCGGCCTCGGGCCGGAAGCGGCCGGCGTTCAGCCACAGCCGCAGGAACGCCTCCTGCGCCACGTCCTCGGCCTCGGCGCGGGAGCCCAGCAGGCGGCGCGCCACCGTGACCGTGCGGTCCAGGTGGCGCGACACCAGCTCGGCATAGGCGGCGCGGTCGCCCGCGGCGACGCGCGCCACCAGCGCTTCGTCCGAGGCCGCGGCCAGGGCCTCCTCCCGCGTGCCGTGCGCGCTCGCCGCCATGTCCGGGTCAACCACCCTCAGCCGTATCCTGGGCGGGCGCATGGTACGGGCTGCGGCGGCGGTCGTCATGGCTTCTTGCCAAGGCTGCGGTCCGTCATCGGCGGCAAGGGGCGGGAACAGGGGCGGGAGGAGGGAGGCGGCGTCAGCGGTGATGGCGGCCCTTGCGGTCGTCGGGCGTCAGCTTGCCGTCGTCGTTGTCGTCCATCCGGTCGAAGCGGGTGTCGGCGGCGGCCTCGTACTCGGCCTGGGTCAGCTGGCCGTTCTTGTCCGCGTCCAGCCGGTCGAACATCTCGGCCATCCGCTCCTTGTGCTTGGCCTCGTGCAGCCGCTCCATGGCGGCGGCGAAGTCGGCCTTGGCGATCGGCTTGCCCTCCGCCATCGCCGCGAAGTCCTGGGTCCGGCGGGCGCGGAACTCGGCCTTGTCTACCGCACCGTCCTTGTTGGCGTCGAGGCGCTCCAGGTGGCGGCGGTGGCCGTCGGGGCCGTGGTGGCCGTCATGGCCGCCGCCCGCCTGCTGGGCGATGGCGGGGATGGCCAGCGCGCCCAGGGTGGCGAGGGCGGCGGCGGCGATCAGGCTCTTGCGCATGTCTCTGTATCCTTGTCCGGGGTCGTGGTGCTTGCCCTTCGACCCTGGTACGGACGCCGCCGGGAAACCCTGCGCGGGATTTTTCACGCGGCCCAGTCGACCGCGCCGGCCAGCCAGTCGCGGAAGGCGCGGATGCGGGGATGGCCCGCCTGCCCCGGCCGGCACACCAGGAAGTACGCGAAGCGCGGCGGCACGCTGCGGGCCAGCGGCCGCACCAGCCGCCCCGCCGCCAGATCGTCCACGACCAGGCTGGCGCGGGCCAGCGCTACCCCCTGGCCGTCGCAGGCGGCCTGCAGCGCCAGGTGCGCCTGGCTGAAGCGCGGGCCTGCCTCCGGAACGGCCAGCCCGGTGCCGGCCAGCCAGTCGGCCCAGCCGCAGCCGCTGCCGTCGCGCGCCGCCACGACGTCGTGCAGCAGCGGGCGGGACAGCAGGTCGGCCGGCTCCCGCACCGGCGCGCCCGCCAGCAGGGCCGGGCTGCAGACGGGGAACAGCGCGTCGTCCGCCAGCTTGGCCGCGTCCAGGCCGGGATAGCGCCCGGGGCCGAAGCGGACGGCGACGTCGATGCCGTCGCGCCCCAGCTCCGCCAGCCGGTCCTCCGCCGCCAGCGTGACCGGGATGCCGGGATGCAGGGCGGCGAAGCGGGGCAGGCGCGGCAGCAGCCAGCGCGTGGCGAAGGAGGTCGGCGCCCCCACCGTCAGCGGCCCGTCGGCGGCCGGCGTCCGCAGCGCCTCCACGCCGTGGCGGATGCGCGCCACGCCGTCCTCCACCGCCAGCGCCAGCGCCGCCCCCTCAGGCGTCAGCTCCAGCCGGCGGGTCAGGCGCACGAAGAGACGGACGTCCAGCCGCTGCTCCAGCGCCTTCATGCGGTGGCTGACGGCGCTGGGCGTGACGTGCAGCTCCGCCGCCGCCCTCTGGAAGCTGAGGTGGCGGGCGGCGACGGCGAAGCAGTGCAGATCGTCGAGGGAGGGCAGGGGCATCGCGGTCATGGATGAGCGGCGTTCATCCATGACCTTAGCAATGATCGGTTGTCCCGGCCAGGGCGGGGCGCGACGCTGCCGCGTATTGTTCCCAGGAGTATCCGTCCATGCGCACCAACCAGCCCGCCGGCGTCGCCAAGATGGTGGCGGCCATGACCCTGTCCGGCACCATCGGCGTCCTCGTGACCGAGGTCGACCTCGCCCCCCACCAGATCGTCTTCTTCCGCTGCCTGTTCGGGGCGGCGACGCTGGGGCTCTACTGCTGGGCGATGGGCCTGTTCGACAAGGCCGTGCTGGCGCCGCGCACCCTGGCTCTGGTGGTGGGCGGCGGTGTCTGCATCGTCGCCGACTGGGTGGTGCTGTTCGCCGCCTTCACCCATCTGGGCATCGGGCTCTCCACCATCATCCTGCACCTGCAGCCCTTCTTCGTGGTGCTGATCACCGCGGCGGCGGCGCGGGAGCGGGTGCCGTTCGACACGCTGGCCTGGATCGGCTTCGCCTTCGCCGGCCTCGTCATGGCGACGGGGGAGGTGTCGGTGATAGGGGGCTCGGCCGTCGCCGGCGTGCTGCTGGCGCTGATGGCGGCGCTGCTCTACGCCGGGGCCACCGTGTGCTCCCGCGCGGTGAAGGGGGTGGCGCCGGAGGTGACGGCGCTGGTGCACGTGGCGCTCGGCACCGTGGCGCTGGCGCCCTTCGCGGGCCTGGCCGGCGTCGGCGGGCTGCCGGCCGGCGACTGGGGTCTGCTGGCGACGCTGGGCGTCGTCCATACCGGCCTGATGTACGCGCTGCTCTACGGCGCCTACCAGAAGCTGACCACCGCCGCCGTGGCGGTGCTGGCCTTCGTCTATCCCGCGGTCGCCATCGCGGTGGACTTCCTGGCCTACGGGCGCGTGCTCTCCCCGGTCCAGGTCGCCGGCCTCCTCGCCATCCTGCTGGCCGGCACGGCGGTCAACCGGGGCTGGCGGTTCGGGCGGCGGCGGGTGGCGGCTTAGCGGGGCGGGCAGCGTCCGCTGAGCTTGGCGGCGTAGGCGGCGAGGGGCTCCAGGCCGACCGAGGCGCGCAGCTCGTCCACCCTGGCGGGGTCCTCCAGCGGGTCGGGGGCCCAGGCGCCGTCCCGGCAGGTGCCTTGCGTGCCGTAGCGCTGCGGCCCCTGGTCCGCGCCGGCCAGCCGGTCATGCAGGTAGGCGTAGTGGCTGGGCTTCGCCCGGCCCTCGTCGGCGGCCTTGCGCAGGAGATCCAGTGCCTGCCGCTGGAAGGGCCGGTCGCGGTCGGCGTGCTGGGCGAGGAGCCAGGCGGTCGAGCGGGCGTCCCCGTCCCAGCCGGGGCCTCCCGGCCACCCGTGGGCGGCCAGCACCCGCTTCAGCAGCCCGGTCGCCGCGGCATCCGTCCGGTCCAGCACGTCGCCCACGGCCTTCCGGCAGGACTCCGCCTCCGCCGGCGCCGTCCGCATGCAGCCCATGAAGCCGCGCCGGACCGCCTGGTCCAGGTCGCGCGCGGCGCGCAGCAGCCCGGCGGCGCATTCCTTCTCCCCGATCGCGCAGGCGGGAGCCTCCAGCCCCGGCAGCACCGCGTCCGCCTTCCTCGACAGCTCGGCCGGATCGGGCGGCGCCGCCTCCTGTGCCGGGGCGGGGCCGGCAAGGAGCAGCAGGGCGGCGAGGGCGGGGGCGGCGCGCATCGGGGACTCCCTGGCGGTTTTTCCCGATAGTTCCTACGGGGGCGTGGAAATACAACCCATGCCGTATGCCCTGCTTCCTAAACTTGTCCGTTGACAGATGGTCCCGCCCGCGGCATCACTTCCGACATCGGATGCATTCCGGCGTGACCGCGGTCACCGACGGAGGCGTCGCCAACCCCTAGCCTCACCAGAGCGGCCCTTTGCCCGGGCCGCTTTCGTCGTCTTTCGGGCCAGCGGCGGGGCGGCCCCAGTTCCGGAGCCTTGAGTGCCATGTTCGCTTCCCTGATCCGGGCCGGCATGCGGGGCGTGCGCATCGCCGACCTCGACGCGCAGGAGAAGAGCTTCTCCTGGGAGGACGAGGAGCCGGTGCGGCCGCTGTCGTCCAAGCCCTGGCCCTTCATCCGCCAGCTGCTGACCGAGAAGTTCGCGGGCCGCCTCGCCATCATGGTGGGCGCCGTCATGCTGGGGCAGGGCATCGAGGCGTTCGAGCCCTACGCGCTGAAGTCGCTGATCGACGGGCTGACCGCGGCCTCCAAGGGCGAGCCGGTGGAGGGCATCGGCCTGACCGCCTGGTTCGGGCTGCTGGTCTTCATCTGGTTCGGCGGCACGGCGATGTACCGCGTCTACCAGATCGTCGACATCTACACCTCGCCCTCGATCCGGGCGCTGATGCAGAAGCGCATGTTCGCCTGGATGATGGGTCACAGCCCCCGCTACTTCCAGGACAACTTCGCGGGCAAGCTGGGCCAGAAGGTCAAGCAGGGCGCCAACGCCATCCTGTCGGTGATCGAGATCATCTGCTTCGACACGGTGCGCATCCTTGTCCTGCTGACCGTGGCGACGGCGCTGCTGTGGACGGCCAGCCCGACCTTCAGCCTGATCCTGCTGGTCTGGATGGCCTTCTACCTGACGCTGTCGGGCTTCCTGGCGCGGCACTGCATCACCCTGTCCAAGGCGATGAGCGAGGAGGTCTCCACCTCCTCGGGCCGGATCATCGACGCCATCACCAACGCCGACCTGGTGCGCGGCTTCGCCCGCCTGCCGTTCGAGCGGCAGTTCCTGGGCCACTGGATCAACCGGGAGCGGTTCCGCTCGCGCCGGCTGCGCTGGTTCCTGGTCGTCATGCGGCTGTTCCAGATGGTCAGCGTGCTGACGCTGCTGTCCATGCTGGTCTGGGTGGCGATCCAGCGGACGCTCGCCGGCGCCATGACGGTGGGCGAGTTCACGCTGGTGTTCACGCTGGCCTTCCAGATCTCCAGCACGGTCTGGAACCTGTCGCACCGGCTGCTCGACTTCTTCGAGAACCTGGGCACGCTGACCGAGGCGATCGACCTCGTCTCCATGCCGCATGAGATCGTGGACGCGCCGGGCGCCAAGCCGCTGGTGGTGCGCGAGGGCGGCATCCGCATCCGCGACGTGGCCTTCACCTTCCCCGACGGCACGCCGGTGTTCGACGGGCTGAACCTGGACATCCGCCCGGGCGAGAAGGTCGGGCTGGTCGGCCGCTCGGGTGCGGGCAAGAGCACGCTGGTCAAGCTGATCCGCCGCCAGTTCGAGCCGCAGCGCGGCCAGGTGCTGATCGACGGGCAGGACATCGCCCACGTCACCTGGGACAGCCTGAACGCCGCCATCGCGGAGGTGCCGCAGCAGCCCGGCGTGTTCCACCGCCCCATCGGCGAGAACATCCGCTACGGCCGCCCCGAGGCCAGCATGGAGGAGGTGCGCGAGGCCGCCCGCCGGGCGCATGCGCACGACTTCATCATGCGCCGCCCCACCGGCTACGACACCATCGTGGGCGAGCAGGGCATCAAGCTGTCGGGCGGCGAGCGCCAGCGCGTCGCCATCGCCCGGGCCCTGCTGAAGGACGCCCGCGTGCTGGTGCTGGACGAGGCCACCTCGGCGCTCGACAGCGAGAGCGAGCACCTGATCCAGGAGGCGCTGTGGACCCTGATGCAGGGCCGCACGGTGCTGGCCATCGCCCACCGCCTGTCCACCATCACCGGGATGGACCGCATCCTCTACCTGGAGGAGGGGCGCATCGTGGAGCAGGGCAGCCACGCCGAGCTGGTGGCCCAGGGCGGCCGCTACGCCCAGCTCTGGCAACGGCAGATGGGCGGCTTCCTGGAGGCGGCCGAGTGATGTCTGGAGACAACGCCATGCACGGACCCGATCCCTCCGACCGCGAACCGATGAAGGGGCATCCCCGGGTGGGCTTCCTGAAGCCCATCCTGGCGGACCTGCCCAACGTCGAGGTCGGCGACTACACCTATTACGACGACCCCGCCGGGCCGGAGCGGTTCCGCGACAACATCCTCTACCACTTCCCCTTCGTCGGGGACCGGCTGGTGATCGGGCGCTATTGCGCCATCGCGGCGGGGACGCGCTTCATCATGAACGGCGCCAACCACGCGATGGGCGGCGTCTCGACATATCCCTTCGCCGCCTTCGGGCAGGGCTGGGACGTCGTGCCGATGTCGGAGATGTCGTTCCCCAACAAGGGCGACACGGTGGTCGGCCACGACGTCTGGATGGGCTACGAGAGCCTGGTGATGCCGGGGGTGCGCATCGGCTGCGGCGCGGTGGTGGCCGCCCGCTCCGTCGTCGCTTCCGACGTGCCGCCCTACGCCGTCGTCGCGGGCAACCCGGCGCGGGTGGTGAAGATGCGCTTTCCCGAGGAGACGGTCACGGCGCTGCTGCTCCTGCGCTGGTGGGACTGGGAGCCGGAGCGCGTCACCCGCGCCATCCCCGCCATCGTCAAGGGCGACCTGGATGCGCTCTGGGAGATCGCGGGTTAGTCCCTCCTCAGGCCTCCGCCCCGTCAGGCCTCCGCCTGGAAGCCGTGGCGCCGGTAGATCTCGGCCAGCGTGCCGTCGGCCTGGGCCAGGACCAGGGTGCCGTTGAAGCGGGAGACGATCTCCGCATGGTCGGGGCGGCGGCGGCTGACGGCGAGGCGCATGCCGTTCTCGCTCAGCGGCGGGTCGAGGAAGACCAGCTTCTCCGTCAGCTCCGGCGCCCGCACGGCGATGGTGTGGCGCGCCACCCGCTCCTCCTCCAGCGCAAGGTCCAGCCGGCCGGCCGCCACCATCTGCAGCGCGTGGACGAGGTCGCGCACCTCCTCCCGCACCAGGTCGGTGCGCGCCATGAAGGCGGGCTCGTAGGCGTAGCCGCGCACGACGCCGATGCGCAGGCCCGCCAGATGCTCGGGCGCGGCGTTCTTCGGCTCGCGGCCGCGGGCGGCGACGAAGCGGACGCGGTTGACGGCGTAGCTCTCGCTGAACGCCAGCAGCCGGTCGCGCTCCGGCGTATACCAGGCGCTCAGCATGGCGTCGTAGACCCCGTCGCCGGCGCCCTGCAGGGCCCGGGCCCAGGGCACCAGCGCCACCTCGGCGGCGAAGCCGGCGCGCTCAAGCACGGTCGTGGCGATGTCGGTGGCGAGCCCGCCGCGCGGCAGGCTGTCGTCTACGTAGGGCGGGTAGGGATCGTGCACCAGCTTCAGGGTCGGGCCCGCGGCGGCCGGGAACGACCGCGCCCCCACGGCGCCGGCCGCGGCGCCTGCGGCGGCCAGGAACAGCCTGCGGGTCACGCTGGACGGCATCGGCGCCTCCGCTCGGGGGCGGGAGGGGCGGCCGGCCCGGTGCCGGCGGCGCGGTCCCGCCGCCGGACAGTCTATGTCACTTTAGGGGTAGGCGCCAGCGGCGCGCCGTTCAGCAGGTCCCGTCGAACACCATGGCGCCGACGATGTGGGTGACCGCCTTGCCGGTGTGCAGCGGCAGGATCAGCCGCTGGAAGCCCATCGGGCGGACGCCGCCCTCCAGCCGGTCGCGGCGGAAGTGCGGGCGCCCCTCCAGCGCCACCCGGCGGTAGTCGTCCAGCACCCGGTCGCGGCCGCGGCGGCCCGCCACGTCTGTCAGGCGCAGCCCGCGCAGGGACCGGCCGGTGGCGTTCTCCACCTCCTGGCCGGCGATGCGGTACTCGAAGTCCTCGCCGTCCTCGACCACCTGCAGCAGCAGGATGCGCGGCAGCAGCTCGCGGATCTCGAACGGGTCGAGGGCGGAGCGCTGCGGCGGCAGGCCGCGGGGCGACAGTGTGCGCCAGTAGCCGTGCAGCTGGCGCAGGGACGCGTCGAGCGCCACCGGCGCCATGGCGCCGCCGTCGCACAGGATGGCGTCGGGGGTAGCCCGGGTGGCGGCGCGGCGGCCGGCCGTCGGTTCTATGGTCGCTGCCGTGGTCATCGTCCGGTCCCCCGTACCGCCTATCGCTGCTCGGGGGCGATCCTGCACGAAGCGGCGCCCCGCTGGCAGACGAACATGCGTCGTACTCCCGCTCAGGCCGATCGGCATATGCCGGTTGCGTTTTCAGCCGATTCCGGCCAAAACCCCCATCTCTCCTCACGGAACGACGGCGACTTCAGATGGCTTACCGGATTGCGGGCGAGACGGGCGAATGGGAGATCGTGATCGGGCTGGAGGTGCATGCCCAGGTCATCTCCCAGGCCAAGCTTTTCAGCGGCGCCGCGACGGAATTCGGCGCCGCGCCGAACAGCCAGGTCAGCTTCGTAGACGCGGGCTTCCCCGGCATGCTGCCGGTCATCAACCAGGTCTGCGTGGAGCAGGCGGTGCGCACCGGCCTGGGGCTGAAGGCGCAGATCAACCTGCACTCGGTGTTCGACCGTAAGAACTATTTCTACGCCGACCTGCCGCTGGGCTACCAGATCAGCCAGTTCCAGCAGCCCGTGGTGGGCAAGGGCACCATCGTGCTGGACCTGCCCGATGGCTCCACGCGCGAGGTCGGGATCACCCGGCTGCACCTGGAGATGGACGCCGGCAAGAGCCTGCACGACCAGCACCCCTCCAAGACCTACGTCGACCTGAACCGGGCCGGCGTCGCGCTGATGGAGATCGTTTCGGAGCCGGACATGCGCAGCCCGGACGAGGCGGCGGCGTACCTGCGCAAGCTGCGCACCATCCTGCGCTACCTCGGCACCTGCGACGGCAACATGGAGGAGGGCTCCATGCGCTGCGACATCAACGTGTCGGTGCGCAAGCCGGGCCAGCCCTACGGCACCCGGACGGAGACCAAGAACGTCAACTCCATCCGCTACGTCCAGCAGGCCATCGAGTACGAGGCGCGCCGCCAGATCGAGGTGATCGAGGAGGGCGGACAGATCGTGCAGGAGACCCGCCTCTACGACCCCAACAAGGGCGAGACGCGGTCCATGCGCTCCAAGGAGGAGGCGCACGACTACCGCTACTTCCCCGATCCGGACCTGCTGCCCCTCGTCCTCGACCCCGCCTGGGTGGAATCGATCAAGGCGACCCTGCCTGAGTTGCCCGACGAGAAGAAGGCCCGCTTCATGGCCGACTACAAGCTGCCCGCCTACGACGCCGGCGTGCTGGTGGCGGAGAAGTCGCGCGCCGACTATTACGAGCAGGTGGCGAGGGGCCGCGATCCCAAGATGGCCGCCAACTTCGTCATCGGCGACCTGCTGGGTGCGCTCAACAAGACCGGGCGCGACATCGACAACTCCCCCGTCTCGGCCGCCGACCTGGGCGGGCTGATCGACCTCATCGCCGACAACACGATCTCCGGCCGCATCGCCAAGGACGTGTTCGCCGAGATGCTGGAGACCGGCAAGGCGCCGGCCCTGATCGTGGAGGAGAAGGGGCTGCGCCAGGTGACCGACACCGGCGCCATCGACGCCGCCATCGAGCAGGTGATGGCCGCCAACGCCGACAAGGTGGCGGAGTTCCGGTCCGGCAAGGACAAGCTGTTCGGCTTCTTCGTCGGCCAGGTCATGAAGGCCACCCAGGGCAAGGCCAACCCCGCCCTGGTGAACGAGATCCTGATGGCCAAGCTGAAGGGCTGAGGCCCTTCTCCCGAGGCAGCGCCAGGGCAGGGAAAAGGCCCCCGTCCGCAGGGACGGGGGCCTTCGTCGTTCGGGGCCGCCGGATCAGCCCGCGGCGCGGGCGCCCAGCAGGGCCGCGATCTGGCGCGACCAGGTGCGCACGAAGTGGTCGGCGTCGCCCCACTCCTGATGTATCCGCAGGTTCGAGTTCAGCGGCAGGCCGACGTCCGCGTCCGACACGACCGCCACCAGCTCGCCCGTGGCGCCGTCGCGCAGCTCTGCCGTGAAGGCGGCGGAGCCGACGCCGATGGAGCGGTGGATCCAGTGGCCGCGGTCGTCGCGCGGGAACACCGGCTTGTTCGGCACGTACTCGGTCACCGTCACCTGGATGCGCAGCGTCCCCGGGCCGGCGCCGGCGGCGACGGGCAGGGCGGGGGACAGCGCCTGGGTCAGCTTCTCCGCGAAGTAGCGCTGCGCGTGCTCGATGTCGCGCTTCTGCGGGTCGGGCCGGTTGTGCCGGTCCTCGATGGCGACCTTGACGGGCTCGACCACGACCGACCGGTAGGAGGCCAGGTTGACCCCCGGCTTCACATGGACCGAATCGAGCGCGTCGTGCGGCACCTCCGCCAGCCCCTGCGAGGCCAGCGCCTGGGCGCGGGCCGGGGGCGAGGCGTCGGCGGAGGGTGCCGCGGCGACGGCGGCACCGGAAGCGAGCGTCGACGCGAGCAGCGCCGCCGCCAGGAACGTTGCGGGCTTGGGGTTCATGCGCCCGGCCATGGCAGTTCTCCTCAAGGGAAAAGGGGCGAAACCTGTCGGGAATTCCGTCCCGGGGACCACGCGGAGCGCCGCGGCCCGCCCCGCCGCGTCCCGCGGACCGGCCCCGGCCCGACCCATAATAGGTGAGCCGCGCCGGGGCCGTTGACAAGACGCCATGCACCCTTATACAAAGCCGCACCCGCCGGCCCCGAGGGGTCGGCGACGGAGGGGTGGCCGAGCGGCTGAAGGCAACGGTTTGCTAAACCGTCATACCGGGAAACTGGTATCGTGGGTTCGAATCCCATCCCCTCCGCCATTTTCCAGCACCAGTGACACGAATCCGCACCGCCCGGTGGCCCCATGCCCCGGGCGGTTCGTGTTTGTGCCGGCCGCAACGGAAAAAGGCCGCCCCCCTGCGGGGACGGCCCTTCCGCCTGCGGGCGCCGGGAGGCCCCTCAGATGAACAGCGCCAGGATCTGGTAGCTGATCCAGGAGATGGCGCCGGCGGCCGGGATGGTGCAGATCCAGGCCCAGACTATGGTGCCCGCCAAGCCCCAGCGCACGGCCGAGCTCTTGCGGGCCGAGCCGACGCCGACGATGGAGCCGGTGATGGTGTGGGTGGTGGACACCGGCACGCCCAGCGCGGTGGCGCCGTAAAGGGTGATAGCGCCCGCCGTCTCCGCGCAGAAGCCCTGGTAGGGCCTGAGGTCGGTGATCTTGGAGCCCATGGTCTTCACGATTCGCCAGCCGCCCATCAGCGTGCCCAGCCCCATCGCCGCCTGGGCGGAGATGATGACCCAGAACGGCACGTAGAAGGTGTCGCCCAGGTAACCCTGGGAGAACAGCAGCACGGCGATGATGCCCATCGTCTTCTGCGCGTCGTTGGCGCCGTGTCCCAGCGAGTAGGCGGCGGCCGACACCAGCTGGAGGCGCCGGAACTGCCGGTCGGCGGGGAAGGGCGGTGCCCTGCGCAGCAGCCAGGACGTCACCAGCACCATCAGCAGGGCGAGGCTGAAGCCGAGCAGCGGTGCCGCCACGATGCCGATGGCGGCCTTGGAGAAGCCGGAGCCGACCAGCGCCCCGAACCCGGCCTTGGCGATGCCGGCCCCGGCCAGGCCGCCGATCAGCGCGTGCGAGCTGGACGAGGGGAAGCCGATCCACCAGGTCAGCAGGTTCCAGGCGATGGCGCCGATCAGCGCCGCCAGCACGACGATGGGGTCGATGATGTCGGGCGAGACGATGCCCTTGCCGATCGTCGCCGCGACGTGCAGCCCGAAGAACAGGAAGGCGATGAAATTGAAGAAGGCCGCCCAGATGACGGCGTAGGACGGCGGCAGCACCCGGGTGGAGACGACGGTCGCGATGGAGTTCGCGGCGTCGTGCATGCCGTTGATGAGGTCGAAGAACAGCGCCACGGCGATGATCGCCGCCAGCGCCGGCAGACTTATCTGGATGACGTCCATCGACGGCCCTTACACATGGTCCAGCATGATGCCCTCGATCACCTCGGCCACGTCGTCGCAGCGGTCGGTGCAGTTCTCGAGCAGCTGGTAGACCTCGCGCCGGCCGAGGAAGGTGATAGCGTCGGGCTGCTCGGCGATCAGCTCGGTCAGCGCCGTGCGCAGCAGCCGGTCGGCGGCGCTCTCGACCTTGCCGACCTCGTGGCAGAGGTCGCCGATTCGCTGGGCGTTGCGCGACACGTTGTTCAGCAGCGGCATGACCTCGGCCAGCAGGCGGCTGGCCTTCTGGATCTCCGCCGCCAGCTCGCGCATGCGCGGGGTGAAGCTGTCCACACGGTAGAGCGAGGCGTGCTCCGGCACCTCCTCCATCAGGTCGACCGCGTCGTCCATCGCGTTGATCAGCGTGTGGATGTCGGAGCGGTCGAACGGGGTGATGAAGGCGCGGTGCAGCGCCACGACCGTCTTGCGGGCGTAGTCGTCCGCCTCGCTCTCGATGGCGCCGAGGCGGGCGACGTGGGCCTCGTGCTCGCCCGGCGGGGCGTCCATGAGGGCGGCGAGGGCATCGGCTGCAGCGACCATGCGGTCCGCATGGGCGGTGAAGTATTCGATGAACCGCTCCTCCTTGGGCATGAGGTTACGGAACAGGCGCAGCAGCATGGAAAGGGCCCCTCTACTCGCGGCGTTGAACTCTTGGCGTCCTTGTAGCCGGCCGCCCCGGCTTTGCTCAATCGCGTATTCCTCAATCCGCGGGTGCGGCGAGGCGAAGCAGGACCGTGACCAGCCCGGCCTCCCCCACCAGCAGCGCGGCCTCCGAGGGCGACATCCAGCGCCGCTCGCGCTGGCCCTTCTCGGGCCAGTCGTCCAGCTCGCGCTCGACCTCCAGCAGGAAGATGTCGACCTGGCAGGGCGTGGCGCTGCCGTCGCGCAGGCGCTTCTCGTAGACGAAGCTGCCCAGCGGCCGTGTCTCCACGCGGCCGACCAGCCCCGCCTCCTCGTAGGCCTCGCGGGCGGCGACCTCGTGCGGTTCCAGGTTCTTCTCGGGCCAGCCCTTGGGAATGATCCAGCGCTTCGTCTCGCGCGAGGTGATCAGCATCACCTGGCGGCGCCCGTCGCGTTCCCTGACGGGCAGCGCGGCGTACTGCGCGCCCGACTTCTTCTTGTTGTTCATGGGCTCGGGCCGGTCCTCAGCCACGGGGGTACGTGCCGCGCCACTGTGCGCCCGTGGCGGCCCGTCGCGCCAGAGGCGCAGGGGCCGTGCGGCGCGGTGCAATGGTGGGACATGCCGCCGGATACGGGGCTCCCGCCGGGAAGGCCGGGCTGGCGTCAGCGGACATGGTCACCGGAAGGGGCTGGGGAGGGTTCGGGTGACATTAAACCGTAACGAAACCGTCATGTACAGGCGCCGTCGGCCCGCCGGACCCGCGACCGGCGCTTCAGGCGCCCTCCTCGGCGAGGCGGCAGACCCGGTCCGGTCCCATCCGGCCGGCGGCCAGCGCCGTCGCCGCGGCGGCGTGGCGGTCGATCTCGGCGGCGGAGAAGCCGGCCCGCAGCAGGTCCTCGCGCCCGACGCGTCCCCGCGCCTCCGCCGTGGCGGCGATGGCGCGGGCCATGCGGGAGAGGCAGTCGCGCGCGGCGCCGGCGGCGCGGACGGCCCCGCGCGACGTCTCCCGCGGGCGGCGGCGCGGCGGCGCGGAGCCCGACTCGGCCTGGGCGGCGGCCATCGCGGCGCGCGGGATGCGGCCGTCGTAGCGCGCCTCCAGCTCCGACTCGGGCGACAGGCAGGGGGGCTCGGGGGAGACGGCCATGGGACCTCCGGAAAAGGCCCCGGCGGCCGGGCCGCCGGGGAGTTCACGGGAGGGCGCCGGGCGGCGCCCGTCGGTACGGGAGCGGAACCGACCCCAAGACTGTAGGACTACGTAGGATTCTCATCAACCTACGTTCGGCTCACACGCCCAGCAGCTCCGCCGCGGTCATGATCTTGTAGACGCCGCGCACCGTGGCGACGTCGTACTCCAGGTCGTCGCGGACCGGGTTGAACTGGGCCGCGACCACCCGCGTCGCGGTGCGCCGCACCAGGCGCTTGATGTAGCAGGGCCCCGGCTCGCCATGCCGGCCGTGCAGCTCGATCAGCACGTCGTCGCCGTTGCGCGGCGTGCGCCCGGGATGGACGTAGACCAGGTCGCCCTCCTCGTAGCGCGGGCTCATGGAGGAGCCGGCGACGTAGATGGCGAAGGCGTCGCGCGTCGTCTGCAGCCCCGGGGGGCGGCGGACCCAGTCAACCGTGCCGCCGTTGAAGAAGAAGTCCGCGTCCAGCCCGCCCACGGCCGTCCCCCGTACCGGAATGTCACGCGCCATCAGCCCCACCGGCGGGATCTCCACCGGCGCCCCCGCTACCTCGGTGCGGGGCGGCGGCACCGGTTCCGCCAGGCCGGGTTCGGCGGCGTCGGCCGGGCGGTTGGCATCCGCCGCCTCGCCCAGGGGTGGGCGCAGCCGCTCCTCCGGAACGCCCAGGGCCTGCGCCAGCTGGAATCTCACGTCCTCCGGCAGGCGCTTCGGCACGCCCCGCTCGATGAACTGCTGGATGTAGGCGTGGTTGCGCCCAACCCGCCGGGAAGTGTCCGCCATGGAGAGGCCGAGCGCCTCTAGCCGCTCCAGGACAAGGGTTCTGATCGGGTCCATCATAGGAGACATCCTACACTCCTCGCTGCATCGTGGGAAGCATCCTCTGAACGCGTAGGAAAATGCCTCTTGACCCGTAGGCGTGTGCCTACATACCATACACCCATGATGCGTGAAACGGACCCCATCCTACAACCCATCGAGCAGTACCTGGCGCGGTCCGGCCTGTCCGCCTCCGCCTTCGGAAGGCTGGCGGTGGGCGATCCCCGCTTCGTCTTCGACCTCAGGGAGGGGCGGGAGTGCCGCCGCGCCACCCGCGACAGGGTCCGCGCCTGGCTGAGGCGATTCCCGCCCCGCACCGGCTGAACACCGCCGGACCGACCCCCGAAACAACCCGGCCCGAAAGGGGCCACGAGACATCCGCCGGCGCGGCGCCGGCGGCGACAGGAGGACTGCACCCATGCCCCACCGTTCCGGCGGACCGTCCGCCACTCCCGGACGCGCCGGCGCGTCCGGTTCGCCCGCCACCCGGGAAGGGAGGGCCGCGCCATGGGCAGCGTGAGGCGCGACTGGCGCGACGACGCGGTGCTGCGGGTGGTGACGCTGGCGCTGGCGGCCGGAAAGGGGTGCCCGACCAACGCGGAACTCGCGGCCTCCATCGGGGCCGGTTCCGTCTCCGTCCCGTCCATGATCATGCGGCGGTTGGAGCAGGAGGGGCGGCTGATCGTGGAGCGGTCGCGCTGCGGCCGGCGGGTCTATCTGCCCGGCTCCCCCGACGCGCCGCAGACCAAGGCGCAGGAGCCCCGCTGGCGCGGCCGCGGCCTCGACCCGGCCGGCCTGCGGGCACGGCGCCGCGCGCTGGGCCTGTCCCGGGAGGAGCTGGCGCGGCGCGCCGGCATCAGCCTCTCCGCCCTGGACGCGGCCGAGGGCGGCAGGCCCGGCGGCGGCGAGGCGACCCGGGGCCGGGTGCTCCAGGTGCTGGAGGCGGCGGAACGGCGCCGCCGCGATGCCGGGGACGACGCCGGCCGGGCCGGCGGGAAGCCGGCGGACACCGCGCCGCCGCCGCCGGCCAGCATCCTGCTGCTCCGTCCTGGCCTGCGGCCGTCGCGGCGGGTGCCCTTCGTCGATCCGCCCCAGCCGGAGCGGGACGTGCTGCTGGCCAGGCTGCGGTCCATGGCGCATGCGCCCGGCCCGTTCCGGACCTGCCAGTACATCCACGGCGAGGCGTCGGGCCGGAAGTTCTGCGGCAAGCCGTCCCGGCCGGGCTCCAGCTACTGCGAGCGGCACCATGCGCGCTGCCATGTGCCGGCGGGGCCCGTCCCGGAACCGCCGCCGGACCTTTCCCTCGCGCGGGCGCCGGCCCGGCTGCTCCCCCGCCGGGGCCGGCCGGCGGTGTGACCCTCAGGCCTAGGCCTTCCGGCCGCCGTCGATGTCGCTGGGATCCCAGACGGCGCCGCGGCGCCGGCCAGCGGCAGCGGTCGCGGTCTTGCGGGGACGCCCCCGGGCGCGCGGGGCGGCCCCCGCCGAGGTCCCCGTTCCCGCACCCGGCGCACCGCCGCCGGCTTCGCCGCCGGGCCCACCTTCCTCCCCTGGTTCGTCCGTTTCCTCCAGCACGATGGCGCGCATCAGCGAGGCGATGGCGTCGGCGATGTGGGGCGGCGCCTGCCGCCAGGCGCGCAGCAGGTCAAGGTCGCGGCGGGACAGCAGGGGCGACTGCTCCTCCGCAAAGCCGACCGGCGCATGCGGCGGCCGGCCGACGCCGGGGACCTCCAGCCCGTCGAAGAAGAAGGACAGCGGCACGTCGAGGATCTCCGCCAGCCGGAAGAGCTTGCCGACGGAGACGCGGTTCGATCCCCGCTCGTACTTCTGCACCTGCTGGAAGGTGATCCCCAGCGCGCGGGCGAGGTCGGACTGGCTCATGCCGAGCAGGCCGCGGCGCAGGCGGATGCGCCCGGCGACATGGTTCTCGATGGAGTTCTCAAGCGCTGCGACTTCGGTATTCCTGGTACGTCTCGGCATCACGGTCTCCGGACCGGCCCGGGCCGGCGGGCCGGGGCACATATGCATGCGAGAGTATGGATTTCCGCGCGCGGTGACAACCTTAATTGGTAACGTCCGCAGCTTATGGGTGTAAGGCGGCGGCGCCTCAGGAACCGGCGGCCAGGAACATCCCGACGGCGAAACCGGCGAGGCCGAGGAAGGCGCCGAAGGGCACCCGCTGCCGCGCCCCGGCCCCCGGCACGAGCGCCAGCACCGCCATCAGCGCGCCGCCGGCGGCCAGCAGCACCAGCGCCGGCAGCACCTGCCAGCCCAGCCAGGCGCCCAGCGCCGCCAGCAGCTTCGCGTCGCCCAGCCCCAGCCCCTCCCGCCCGCGCAGCGCCCGGTAGGCAGCATTCACCGCCCACAGCGCCGCGAAGCCCGCCACGGCGCCGGCCAGCCTGTCCGCCAGCGCCCAGGGCGCCCGCCACGCCGCCTCCGCCAGCCCCAGCGCCAGCAGCGGCAGGGTCAGCACGTCGGGCAGGCGCAAGCGCGCCAGGTCGGTCAGGGCGAGGGCGGCCAGCGTCCAGCCGAGGACGCAGGCGGCGGCGAGGTCGGCCGGGCCGGGGGCGCCGGCGAGGGCGGCTGGGGGCACCGCGGCGAACAGCAGGGGCGCCAGGGGGCGCCAGGCGGCGGCGCGCGCCCAGGGGCCGGCATCGGCGGCGTCAGGACCGGCCCGGCCGGCGAGCCTGGGGCCGAGCACCATCCCCGCGGCCGCACCCAGCAGGGATGCGGCGATGGCGGCCGCGACCGGGGCGGCGTCCGCGGGGACGGGAAAGGCTGGCATCGACCGGGACTCCGCTGCATCGGCGCGCCGCCCGCGGCCCGGCGCCCTCCTGTGACGGTGTCATCCTATATCAGCGGATGTGCGGAGGAACCCGGAAGGCCCGCGGACGTTACCGGCCAGACGAACGCTTCGGGGAGTGGCGCGCGATGGACGACCGTGACGAAAAGATCAGGCAGCGGGCCTACGAGATCTGGCAGCGCGAGGGCTGCCCCGAAGGCCGACAGGAGGAGCACTGGCAGGAGGCCTGCCGCGAGATCGAGGCGGAGGGCGCCGGGAACGGCCCGGCGATGGACGAGGCGTCGGGCGGCGTGGAACCGGGCGAGGCCGGCACGGGTGCCGCTGCCGCGGGCGGCCGGCGGGGCCGGTCCGGCGGAGCCGCCGCGTCGGGGACCTCGGCGGCGGGCGGCCGCCAGGGGAGTTCCCGCACGGCCCCGTCCCGCGCGCCCAAGGACACCGCCGCGATGCCCATGGCCGGGGCGACCGGCCAATCCGCGGGCGATGCCGGCCCCGCGCAGGAGGCGGGGGACGCGGGCATCGTCCGCCGCGGGCGCGGCCGGCGCGGGAACGGCTGAGCCTGGATCAGGCCGCGTTCTCGATGACCGGCTTGGACACCGGCACGACGCCCGCGAGCACGCCGTAGGCCCGGCGCTCGGAGCGCAGGGACTCCAGCAGCTCCCGCAGGCTCTCCTCGACGAAGCCGGGGCCGTGCTGCTCCAGCTCGGCGCGGGTCAGGTCGATGAAGGAGTCCAGCAGGCGGGCGTGCACACGGCAGGAATGACGGATGTCGGACTCGATCGCAAAGCCACGCATGGAATTTGTCCTCTGTCTGGACAGGTGGAAGAACGTGCGTCCATCTAGTGACTAGGCCAGTTAACGGCGGGTAAAGGGCGAACCGGGCCCGCCGGTTTCTTTCGACTTACGACCAGTCCGCTACAGGTTCACCGCCGTTCGGTCAGATTCCAAGCGGGTTTATTTCATCCTGAAGGATAGGCTCTGGCGAAGGGACTAGCCCCACGGTACTAACCCCTGGGATGACGCGCGAAAGAGAGCGGCCCGGTGCATGAGTCCTATCGAAGCCGGAACAATTTCTGCCTCGGGGGCCGGCGTTGCCCAAGGCCCTATGCCGGCCGGCCGATCCGCACCTCCGGAGCCTTTCGGACCTTCCCCTAGCCCAAAGAAAATCCCCGTCCGCAGGGTGCGGACGGGGACTCAGGCGGAAGATTACGTAAAGGTCAGGAGGGGCCGCGGCGGGATCAGCCCTGGCCGCCGGTGCCGCGCGCCAGGTCGTCGGCGACGGGCACCGCGGGCTCGTTCAGGCGCAGGCGGTACACCTGCACGTTCTCCAGAACGCGCTGGACGTAGTTGCGCGTCTCGTAGATCGGCATGGTCTCGATCCAGTCGATCACGTCGACGCCGGGCTGCCGGGGATCGCCGAACTCCTTCAGCCAGCCGGACACGCGGCCCGGCCCGGCGTTGTAGGCGGCGATTGCCAGCACGTAGGAGCCGCCGTAGCGCTCCAGCAGCTCCTGCAGGTAGGCGGAGCCGACCCTGACGTTGTGCGCCGGGTCGGCGGTCAGCTTGGCGACCGTGTGCTTCAGCCCCAGCCGCTTGGCGATCTGCGCCGCGGTGGGCGGCATCAGCTGCATGAGGCCGCGGGCGCCGGCGGCGCTGACGGCGTCCTGGTCGAAGGTGCTCTCCTGCCGGATCAGCGCGTGCACCAGGGCCGGTTCCGGCCGCGGCGCCAGCTTGGAGGGCAGGGTGGGATAGCCCGCATCCATCAGCACCACGCCGTCCTGCAGCGCCTGCCGGCTGATGGAGACGCCCAGCTGGCGCAAGCCCATCTCGCGGGCGAGGCCGCCGACCAGCTGGTACTCCTCCGCCGTCTTGGCGTCGTTCGACATCTTGCGCAGGAACAGCTCCACCCGCTGGTCCGACGCGCCGGCGATGCGCTCCATCATGCGGGCGGCGCGCACCAGGTCGCGCTTGTCGAACTTCGCCCGCGCCTCGGCCGAGGGGGCGGGGGCGCGGGGCACCACCTGGGCCGCCGCCACGCCGGTCCGGTCGGCGGCCAGCATGCCGTAGAAGGTGCTGCCGTGGCCGGCCGCCAGCTGGAACCACTGGCGCGCCTGCTCCGGATTGCCCAGAGCCTCGGCCGCCCGGCCCGCCCAGTAGGCGCCGCGCGCCCGGCTGATGGGCGAGGTGGTGCCCTCGTAAAGCTTCACGAAATGGTCCAGCGCCTGCTGCGGCTTCTTCAGGAAGCGCAGGCTGAGCCAGCCGGCCAGGAACTCCGCCTGGGCGAAGCCGAGCCCGTCCTTCACCGCATGCGCGGCGGCGATGCGGTAGGCCTTCTCGTGCTGGCCGCGCTCGATCAGGCGCCGGGCCATGATGTGCTGCTCGGTCCACCAGGCCTCCGGCCGGCCGAGCTCGGGCGGCAGCTTGGTCAGGATGTCCAGCACGCCGTCTTCCATGTCCTTGCGGCGGCGCCAGCGGGTGCGCTCGTAGAGCAGGCCGGGGTCGTTGGCGAGGTTGTCCGGCACCTTGCGCAGCGCCCCGTCAATGCCGCCGTTGTCGGCCGCCAGGGTCAGCCGCGCCAGCGCCACCGCCTGCCGGCCGGGATCGACCAGCGGCAGCAGCCGCTTGGCCCCGGCGGCGTCGCCGTCCCAGACCAGCCGGTCGATGCGGGCCCAATGGTCCTGCGGGCGCAGCAGGCTGACGAAGCGCTGGCGGAAGTCCCGCTCCTCCTGGGGGCCGAGGCCGCCGTTGACGTAGCGGTCGCGCACCGCGGCCAGCGCCTTCTCGCTCTGCCCCGCCGCCAGCATCAGGTCGACGTGGCGGAAGAAGCCGGAGGTGGTCAGCGGCGGGTAGCGCTCGAACCAAGCGCGCGCCTCCGCCTCGGCCAAGTCGTCCGGCATGCGCGCCTCGGCGTTGCGGCGCAGCGCCGCCTGGTTCGGCCAGTCCGGGTTGGCCGCCAGGAAGGCGGTGATGGTGCGGAAGTCGGCCTGGGTGTCGGGCCGCGCCAGCTCCATCCAGCGCAGCACCTTCTCCGGCAGGTCCTCCTTGGCGCGGCGCGCGGTGCGCAGCGCCTCGTCCCAGCGGCCGCGCTCCGCCGCCTTGAAGGCGCTGCGGTATGTCGCGATGTCGGCGGAGGAGATCTGCGCCAGCGCCGGCGGGGCGAACAGGGTCCCCGCCAGCAGCAGCGCCGCCATCAGCCGGGGCAGGGTGCTCATGCCGCGGCCGCGCTTGTTATGGGCGTAGGGCGCCGCTAAGGTTCGCCGCTTTCGGCCCGTGGCGACACGCGTCACGCGCCCATTCCCCAGGAGGTCGGCATGTTCTCCGGTTCCATCGTCGCGCTGCTCACCCCGTTCGCCGACGGCAAGGTCGACGAGAACGCCTTCGCGGCGTTCGTGGACTGGCAGATCAAGGAGGGGACGCACGGCCTGGTCCCCTGCGGCACGACCGGCGAGTCGCCGACGCTGAGCCACGAGGAGCACCGGCGCGTCATCGCCGTCTGCGTGGAGGTCGCGCACCGGCGCGTGCCGGTCATCGCCGGCACCGGGTCCAACTCCACGGAGGAGGCGATCGGGCTCACCAGGCACGCCAAGCGCATCGGCGCCGACGCGGCCCTGGTGGTCACGCCGTACTACAACAAGCCGACGCAGGAGGGTTTGTACCAGCATTTCAAGGCCATTCACGATGCGGCGGATCTTCCGATCATCATCTACAACATACCCGGCCGCAGCGTCGTGGACATGTCTGTGGCCACGATGGCACGGCTCGCGAAGCTGCCTAACATCGTCGGGGTGAAGGATGCCACCTCCGATTTGGCACGGCCGCTGAAGACCCGGGTGGAGATCGGCCCCGACTTCTGCCAGCTCTCGGGCGACGACCCCACCGCCGCCGCCTTCCTGGCGCAGGGCGGGGCCGGCTGCATCTCGGTCACCGCCAACGTCGCGCCGCGCCTGTGCGCGGAGATGCAGAACGCCTGGACCCGCGGCGACATCAAGGAGATGGCGCGCATCCGCGACCTGCTGATGCCGCTGCACGAGGCGATGTTCGTGGAGACCAGCCCCGCCCCCGTGAAGTACGCCGCCAGCCTGCTGGGCCATTGCCGCGCGGACGTGCGCCTGCCGCTGGTGGAGACGTCGGAGGAGGCGCGGCGGCGGGTCGAGGCGGCGATGCGCCACGCCGGGCTGCTGGGCTGACCGTAGAAGGAAGGGGCGCGATCCCATGTCCCGGGCCGAAGCGCAGAAATACGCGGCGCAGAACCGCCGCGCGCGGTTCGACTATTTCATCACCGACACGCTGGAGGCCGGCATCATGCTGGTCGGCACGGAGGTGAAGTCGATCCGCGGCGGCCGCGCCAGCATCAACGAGGCCTATGCGGGCGAGCGGGACGGGGAGCTGTTCCTGTTCAACGCCCACATCCCGGAGTACCAGCAGGCCGGCCAGTTCTTCCAGCACGAGGTCAAGCGGCCGCGCAAGCTGCTGGTCCGCCGGCGCGAGCTGGCGAAGCTGCTGAACGCCGTGCGGCGGGACGGCGTCACGCTCGTTCCGATATCGATCTATTTCAACGACCGCGGCTTCGCCAAGGTCGAGCTGGGCGTCGCCAAGGGCAAGAAGAAGGGCGACAAGCGCGAGGCGGAGAAGGAGCGCGACTGGCAGCGCGACAAGGCCCGCCTGATGCGCGACAAGGGCTAGTCCTTCGGCCTACCACCTTTGCGCAAAGCCGCCTATGATCCCGCCGGTTCTCTTTGAGCGGTGGAGGAGGCGATGCGGCGCAGGGCGGTGCTTTGGACGGCGCTGGTCGCCTTCTGCCTGCCGGTCCTCCTGCCGGGGACGGCGGAGGCGCGGCTGACCGTCTGCAACAGGACGGCCGAGCCGGTGCGCGTGGCGCTCGGCATGCAGGACGGCGACGGCTGGGCGTCCCGCGGCTGGTGGCGCATCGAGCCCGGCCAGTGCGGCCGGTTGATCGAGGCGCCGCTCGACCTGCTGGAATACTACCTGCGCGCCGAGCCGGTGAAGCCAGGCACCGGCTGGGGCGGCGACTACCCGTTCTGCATCGTCGACGCCGACTTCCAGGACCGCGGCGACGAGTCGTGCGAGCGCCGCGCCAAGCGCACCGCCGGCTTCTTCATGGTCCCCACCGACGGCGCCACCGCGGTCACGCACAATCTGACGGATTGAGCGGCGGCGCGGGACGGTGAATAGCGCCTGCGTTCCCGCTTGCCGTCTGCTCGGTCGTCCCCTTCACCGCCCAATTTGCCGTCCCGTCTGCCGTCATGCCCGCGGAGGCGGGCATCCAGGCATTCAGCGTGCAATGGTGCCGGGACAGGGGCGCCCACGTCACCGCTGGTGCCCCTGTCCGGACCGGATTGCCGGCTGAATGCCTGGACCCCCGCCTCCGCGGGGGTGACGGTCAAGGGTGGGAATAGGGGCGCATCAAGGCAGCGGGGACTTGGTTGGAACTTCCAGTCGGGAATCAGACCTTCCGCCCCGTGAACGGGTTCCAGCCCAGCGCCGCCAGGACGGCCCAGGCGGTCGCGCCGACGTGGGGGTGGCGGTAGTAGAGGAAGTCGGCGGTGGTCGAGGCCGGGCCGACGGCGAGCCCGGTGGTCAGCCGCTCCTCCCGCGTGGCGAAGAGCAGGCCGTGCGGGGAAGCGTGGCGGGCGAGCTCCGCCAGCAGGGGTGCGGCCGCCTCGGCCCGGCCGGCGGCGCGCAGGGCCAGCGCCGCCTGGGCGGTGCCCTCCACCCACAGCCCGTCGCGATCCGCGTCGAAGTCGTAGCCCCCCGGCACGCCATGCGCGCGGCCGGCGAAGTCCAGCGCATTCCGCCATTCCGCGGGACCGTCGGGGATGGCGAGCAGGGGCCAGAGCTGGGCGTCCAGGCCGGAGCGGGTGCGGTCGGGCGTGACGCCGTCCGGCCCGGTGCCGATCAGGAATCGCCCCTCCGCCGGCTCCCACATCGCCGCCACGAAGCGCCGCGCCTCCGCCGCCGGGGCCCGCCAGCGCGCCTCGCCGGAGGCGCGTTCCAGCCAGGCGAAGGCGGCGGCGGCGTCCAGGTTGTGCTCGGTCGATTTCCAGCCGAGCCGCTGCGGGTCCGGCTCGTGCCCCTGGAACCCGCCGGCATAGCCGCCGGGGCCGGACGCATCGGCGGCGGCGTTGGCGACCCAGCCCATCAGGGACTTCGCCGCGGCGAGCCAGTCGGCGCCGCCGTCCGCCCCGTGCAGGGTCAGCATCGCCAGCGCCGCCCAGGCGACGTTGCCGGTCTGGGTCCCCACCAGGTAGGCGTCTTCCTGCCAGCTTCCGGCGGCCTGGTCGTACCAGCCGGGCGGCAGCGGCAGCCCCTGGACCGGGCCGGCGCGGTAGGCGTTGCGCACCCGCCCGTCGCGCCAGTGGCGGTCGGACGCGGCCGCCAGCCGCAGCGCCTCGCCCACGCGCCGCGCCTCGGCGGGACGGCCGCAGGCGGTCAGCGCGATGGCGGCCAGCGCGTTGTCGTAGGTGAAGGCGGCGTCGCGCAGCGCCGGCTCGGCCAGCCCCTCCGGCACCTCCGGCCGCTCATAGCTGCGCAGGAACACGGGCCCGCCGCCGGGGACATCAGCCACCCGCTCCGCCAGCGCGGCACAGCCGCGGTCGGCCAGGCCAGACGCCCCGGCCGGTGCCGACAGGCAGGCGGAGACGGCGAGGGCTGCCAGGAGGCGGCGCATGGGTCAGGCCGGCCCGTCCGGGGGGGAACCGGCCAGGAGGGCGGCGGCGGTGACGATCTCCGCATACTCGCCGTCCAGGTTGGCCAGCGACATGGCGTGCACCTCAGCAGCACTGCGCAGGACGCCGGCATGGTCGCGGCGGGCGAAGGTGAAGCAGGCGTCCTCCGCCAGCAGCACCCGGAAGCCGCGGCAGGCGGCGGCGCGGACGGTACTCTCCACCGAATTGTTGGTGATGACCCCGGCGACGACCAGCGTGCCGACGCCGGCGGCGCGCAGCCGCTCCTCCAGCGCGGTGCCGGTGAAGGCGTCGGGGGTGCGCTTGCCCACGACCGTCTCGCCGGGCAGCGGCGCCGTCTCCGGCTTGAAGGCATGCCCGGGGCCGCCGGCGTGGTAGCTGCTGCCGGGAGAGGTGCTGTCGTGGCGGACATGGACCAGGGGGCGCCCGCCCCGCCGCCACGCCGCCAGCAGCGCCGCGGCCTTGGCCTCCGCGCCCGGGTTGTTGCGGGGGCCGTCGGCGGCCCAGCGCGGGTCGTCGATCGCCTTCTGCAGGTCGATCAGCAGCAGCGCCGTCCCGCCGGCGGGATCAGCCGGCATCGACGTGGCGCCGCACGGCGGCGAAGACGCTCTCGAACATCTCCGTCGTCAGCCGGCCCGTGTTCGTGTTGTAGCGGGAGCAGTGGTAGCTGTCGAACAAGGCCAGCCCGGCCCTCGGTTCGTGCCGGGCGCCGTGGGCGAACTTGTGGGCCGCCTGCCGCCCGCCCAGCGCCGCGATCACGCTGGCGTGCGCGACCGAGCCCAGCGCCACGATGGCCCGCAGGTTCGGCATGCAGGCGAGCTCGCCGATCAGGAAGCGCCGGCAGGTCGCCACCTCCGCCGGGGTCGGCTTGTTCTCCGGCGGCACGCAGCGGGCGGCGTTGGTGATGCGGGCGTCCGCCAGCGCCAGCCCGTCGTCCGGCCGGCGGTCGTAGCTGCCGCGGGCGAAGCCGAACTTCAGCAGGGTGGCGTAGAGCAGGTCGCCGGCATAGTCGCCGGTGAAGGGGCGGCCGGTGCGGTTCGCCCCCTTCAGCCCGGGGGCGAGCCCGACCACCAGCAGCCGCGCCGACAGCTCGCCGAAGGGCGGTACCGGCGCGTTGAAGAAGTCGGGGTAGAGGCGCCGGTTCTCCTGCCGGAAGGCGGCGAGGCGGGGGCACAGCGGGCAGTCGCGGCCGGGAAGCTCCGGCGCGGCGGTGGGGATGTGGGCCATGGCGCTGCCTCAGTAGTCCCGGCCGTCGTCCAGGTCCTGCCCGTCGTCCTCGGGCCCCATCGCTGGACCGGGGTCGTAGGCCTGCGGCGGGCGCGGCGCGTGCACCCGCGCGATCATCGGCGCCAGGTCCTGCAGCTCCACGAACACGTCGGCCTGCCGGCGCAGCTCGTCCGCCACCATGGGCGGGACCGAGCGGACGGTGCTGACGACCGAGACGCGCACGCCCCTGCGCTGCACCGCCTCCACCAGCCGGCGGAAGTCGCCGTCGCCGGAGAACAGCAGGACGTGGTCCAGGTGCTCCGCCATCTCCAGCACGTCGATGGCGAGTTCTATGTCCATGTTGCCCTTGATCTTCCGCCGGCCGGTGGCGTCGGTGAACTCCTTGGTCGGCTTGGTCACCATCGTGTAGCCGTTGTAGTCCAGCCAGTCGACCAGCGGGCGGATGGGCGAGTACTCCTGGTCCTCGACCAGGGCGGTGTAATAGAAGGCGCGGATCAGCCGGCCCTTCTGCTGGACCAGCTCCAGCAGCCGCTTGTAGTCGATGTCGAAGCCAAGCGATTTCGCGGCCGAGTAGAGGTTCGCGCCGTCGATGAACATCCCGACGCGCTCCTCGGGATAGACCTTGAGGGATTTCATCAGCATTTTCCTGTCGAATGGTGATATCCAAGGCGGGCCCGGCCAATGCGGCCGCCGCGCGGGCCTGTCGAATTCCTGCGCGTCGGTCCCGGACCGCCGGCCCGGATCATGCCATGATCCGCGACGCGCAGGAAGAAGACCGGCCCCGGCGACATGAATTCCGGCCCCATCCTCATCGGCATCGGCTCCAACCTCCCGGGCGGGGGCTTCGCCTCGCCGGCGGAAGCGTGCGAGGCGGCGGTGCGCGCGCTCGAGGAGGCCGGGGTGCCGGCCGCGGCGCGCTCCCGCTGGTTCGAATCGGCCCCGGTGCCGGCGTCCGACCAGCCCTGGTACGTCAACGGGGTGCTGCTGGCCGGCACGGCCCTGGCGCCGGAGGACCTGCTGGCCCGGCTGCACGCGGTGGAGGCCTCCTTCGGCCGGGTCCGCCAGGTCCGCAACGAGGCCCGGGTCATCGACCTGGACCTGCTGGCCTATGGCGGGCTGGTGCGCGAGGGGCCGGCGCCGGTGCTGCCGCACCCCCGGATGCACCAGCGCGCCTTCGTGCTGCTGCCGCTGCTGGACGTGGCGCCGGACTGGCGCCATCCGGCCACCGGCACGCCCTTGCGCGACCTCGTGGCGGCGCTCCCGCCCGGCCAGGCGATCCGGCCGCTGGCCTGAGCCCTGCCGCCCCGGCATGGGAAACCTGCCCGCGACGCCTTGCTTCGCGCCGCAGCAATCCTTATAAATGAGCGCTTACCCGGTTTTTGGAGTCACCCCGGCATGGCCCGCGTTACCGTCGAAGATTGCGTCCTCAAGATTCCGAACCGTTTCGAGCTGGTCATGATGGCCGCCCAGCGCGCCCGCGACATCACGTCCGGCGCGCCGCTGTCCATCGACCGCGACAACGACAAGAACCCGGTCGTGGCGCTGCGCGAGATCGCCGACGAGACCGTGCAGCTCGAGCACCTGCGCAATGCCCTGGTGAAGGGCCACCAGCGCGTGCCGGAGCAGGACGAGCCGGAGGAGGAGATCGTCGAGCTGATGGCGGGCGAGGGCGGCTGGGCCGTCCAGGACCGCGGCGGCGAGGACATGGGCGAGGACGACGCCATGGCCGAGGCCGTCGAGGACGGGATGGACCGCGACGGCGAGTTCGCCGACGATGTCCCGGTGTCCGACCTCGCCGACGAGGAAGGCGTCTGACCCATCCCGGAGCGGAGGCGGCTTGAGGGTGCCTGAGGCCAACAGAACGGCGTACCTTTCCCAGGGCCCCGAGCCGCGGGGCCGCCCATGATCCGGCAATACGAACTGGTCGAGCGCGTCCGCTCCTACGATCCCAACGCGGACGAGGACGCGCTCAACCGGGCCTACGTCTTCTCCATGAAGGCGCACGGGTCGCAGACGCGCGCGTCCGGCGACCCCTACTTCTCCCACCCGCTCGAGGTGGCCGGGCTGCTGACCGGCCTGAAGCTCGACAGCGCCTCCATCGTCACCGCCCTCCTGCACGACACGGTCGAGGACACCCTCACCACGCTGGAGGAGATCGAGCGGCTGTTCGGCAAGGAGGTCGCGCGGCTGGTCGACGGCGTCACCAAGCTGTCGCGCATCGAGCTGCAGAACATCGAGAACGACCAGTCCAAGCAGGCGGAGAACTTCCGCAAGCTCGTGCTCGCGATGTCGGAAGACATTCGCGTGCTCCTGGTGAAGTTGGCGGATCGCCTGCACAACATGCGCACGCTCCAGTTCATCGAGGATCCGGGCAAGCGACGCCGGATCGCGCTGGAGAC
>DASPKT010000362.1:0-2398 GCA_035627915.1 Azospirillaceae bacterium | reverse complement strand
GACCGCGCCGGCGCGCGCCGCGATCGACGCCGCCATGGCGACGCTCGCCGGCGCCGACGCGCTGGTCGTGGACCTCAGGGAGAACGGCGGCGGCAGCCCCGGGATGGTCGCCTACCTCTCCGGCTACCTGGTGGCCGAACGCACCCACCTCAACGACATCTTCACCCGCCACCCAGGCCGCACGACCGGCGATACGGAGGAATTCTGGGCCGAGCCGCGCGGCGGGGCCGCCAGCTTCGCCGGCAAGCCGGTGTACGTGCTGACCGCCCGCCGCACCTTTTCCGGCGCCGAGGAGTTCGCCAACAATCTCAAGGAGCTGAAGCGCGCCATCATCGTCGGCGAGACCACCGGCGGCGGCGCCAACCCCGGCGACATCGTGCCGCTCGGCCACGGCTTCGACGCCTTCGTGCCGACCGGCCGCGCCATCAACCCGATCAGCGGGACCAACTGGGAGGGCAGGGGCGTCGCCCCCGACATCGCCGTCCCGGCCCCGCAGGCGCTGGAGGCGGCGCTCGCCGCCCTGGCGAAGTCCCTCTGACCCTCCAAGCCATTCCCCAAGCCCCGGGCCTTTTCCGAAGCCCCGGGCATTTCCCCCAAGAAGGAGAAAATCCCATGCGTACCCCGACGCCCCGCGCCCTCGCGGCCACGCTCCTCGTCGGCGCCCCGCTGCTGCTGGGCGGCTGCGTGGCCGAGATCAACGCGGGCGACGACGCCTACCACGGCGGCGCCTACAGCCGCATCCGCACCGCCACGGACATGTGCCGGCGCGAGGTGGAGCGCTCCTACGAGGACCGCTACCGCATCGCCTACGACCTGCCGGACCTGACCAGCCAGGGCACCACCCAGACGGTCGTGCAGCCCTTCACCCTGGAAGCCCGGCGCAACGCCCCCGACGCCCCCGGCCGCCGCACCGTCCGCTGCACCGTCGTGGACGGCACCCTGACCCAGGTCGGCGAGGGGAAGTAGGCGGGCGGGGCGTCCGAGCCCGCGTGCCCCCGGCGGTGCCGGCAGTTCCCCGGGCTCTTCCCTCCCATGCTGCCGCGCTGTTGGCCTTTGCGCCGCCCGCGTCCACTGCGGCCGCTGAGGGCACCCCATCTCCACTGCCGTCATTCCCGCGAATGCCTGGATGCCCGCCTCCGCGGGCATGACGGGCGAAGGGGCGGGACACGGCCAATAGCCTGGGGGCGACTGCCACGCCTGCCCCGCACCACCAAAGAAAAGGGCCGCCGGATCGCTCCGGCGGCCCTTTGCCGTCAGCGGCGGGGCGTGCCTCAGCGGCGCGCCACCATCAGCTTCTTGATCTCGGCGATGGCCTTCGCCGGGTTCAGGCCCTTGGGGCAGGTCTGGGTGCAGTTCATGATGGTGTGGCAGCGGTAGAGGCGGAACGGGTCCTCGAGGTTGTCGAGGCGCTCGCCCGTCATCTCGTCGCGGCTGTCGGCGATGAAGCGGTAGGCCTGCAGCAGCACGGCCGGGCCCAGGTAGCGGTCGCCGTTCCACCAGTAGCTGGGGCAGCTGGTGGTGCAGCAGAAGCACAGGATGCACTCGTAGAGGCCGTTCAGCTTCTCGCGCTCCTCCGGGCTCTGCAGCCGCTCGCGCGAGGGGGCCGGGCTCTGCGTCTGCAGCCAGGGCTTGACCGAGGCCAGCTGGGCGTAGTTGCGGGACAGGTCGGGGACCAGGTCCTTCACCACGGGCTGGTGCGGCAGCGGGTAGATCTTGACGTCGCCCGCGACCTCGTCGATCGGCTTCAGGCAGGCGAGCGTGTTGCGCCCGTCGATGTTCATGGCGCACGACCCGCAGATGCCCTCGCGGCAGGAGCGGCGGAAGGCGACCGTGCTGTCGATGTCGTTCTTGATGTGGATGAGCGCGTCCAGCACCATCGGGCCGCACTTGTCCAGGTCGATCTCGTACTGGTCCTCGCGCGGGTTCTCGCCCTTGTCGGGGTCCCAGCGGTAGATGCGGAAGGTCTTCTTCCGCTTGGTCTCCGCACCCGCGACGGTGATCTTCCTGCCCGGCTTCACCTTGGAGTTCGCCGGCAACGTGAACTCGGCCATCCTCTTCCTCCAGCGACCCCCGCCAGGGACCCTCAGCGGCCGTCTTTCCTGCGCGGGTGGAATGCGTTCCGACCCGCGTTACATACACGATGCTGCGGGTGCGTCACAGAAAAAGAAGTAGACGCGAAGCCCGTGATCAAGCCCCTGCGGCAAAGTGGGGCAAAGGGCCGGAAACCCTTGGGGTTCCCGGCCCTCCCGTCCGCTCATCCCGGCAGGTTGCCGCCGTTCGGGAGCTTGCCGGGGTATGGATAGGGCGCCACGTCGCTGCCGAACTGCTTCTTGATCTGCATGTAGTAGCAGGGCGGGAAATGCTGCCACATGAGCTGCGCCTTGTACGAGTCGGGCTC